>NZ_RPRY01000009.1 GCF_003949795.1 Streptomyces sp. WAC06614 | reverse complement strand
GCCCGGCCCGTGCCCCGGCCGTCGAAGGCGAGGAACTGCGGGGCGGCCCCGCAGTTCCTCGCCTTCGACGGCCGGGGCACGGGCCGGGCCGTGGAGGTGTTCGGCTCGCTGACGACCGCCGACCGGGTCGCCGTCCTGGTCCCGGGGTCGGACACCACGCTGGACACCTACCAGCGGTTCCGTGCCGGGGCGGTCGCCCTCCAGCAGCGCCTGGAGCGGGAGCACCCGCGCTCCGCCGTCGTGGCCTGGCTCGGGTACGACACCCCCGGCACGGTCAGCCCGGCCGTCGCCACCACGGGGCGGGCCGACGACGCCGCCCGCGCACTCGCCCCGTTCCTGCGGGAGACAGCGGCCCTGGCCGGGCCCGGGGCCCGGCTCGCGTTGCTGTGCCACTCCTACGGTTCCGTCGTCTGTGCCCGCACCCCCACCGGGCCGGCGGTCACGGACATCGCCCTGTTCGGCAGCCCGGGCACGGGCGCCGGCAAGGCGGCCGACCTGCCCACCGACGCCCGGGTGTGGGCCGGGCGCGGCAGCGGCGACTGGATATCCGGGGTGCCCCATGTCCGCCTCGGCGGACTGGGGTTCGGCGCCGACCCGGTTGCCCCGGCCTTCGGCGCCCTCCCCTTCGCCGCGGGCACGGCCGGCCACAGCGACTACCTCGAGCCCGGCTCGGAATCCCTGGACAGCCTCGCCCGCATCGTCCTGGGGTCCCCGGCACCCGCCACCCCGGGCAGCGCGACCGGCACCACAGGCACCACCCCGCAGGAGGCCCGCCATGCGTGAGCTCCTCACCCGCTGGTCCCGCCTCGCCGACCGGGTCGACGCCGCGACCCCGGCGGGCCGGGACCGGGCCGCCGACACCCTGCGTGCCCTGGCCATCCTCGGCGTGGTCCTCGGCCACTGGCTGGTCACCGCGCTGACCACGACCGACGGCGGGCTGAGCACCACCAGCCCGTTGGTGCACCTGCCGTGGCTGGCCCCCGTGTCCTGGGTGTTCCAGACCCTGGCCGTCTTCTTCCTCGTCGGCGGATACGTCGGCGCCGGCAGCCATGCAGCGGCCCGGGCCCGCGGGGTCACGTACCGGGCGTGGATCACCCGGCGCCTGCACCGGCTGTTCCGGCCGGTGGCGGCGGTCCTCGCCCTGTGGGCGGTGGCCTCGGCCGCGATGCTGCTCGGCGGAGTGGCTCTGGACACCGTCCGCTCCCTGCTGACCCTGGTCCTGTCGCCCCTGTGGTTCCTGCTGGTCTTCGCCGGACTGACCGCCGCCACCCCACTGGTGGCCCGGCTGCATCCGCTGTGGCCGCTGGCCGTGGTCGCGGCGGTGGACCTGGCGCGGTTCGGCCTGGGTGCGCCGCAGTGGCTCGGCTGGATCGACGTGGCGGCGGGCTGGCTGGTGCCGTACACGCTGGGCGCCGCATGGTCCCGCCGGGTGCTGCCCCGCCGCGCGCCGGTGGTCCTGCTGGCCGGCGGCTCCGCCGCCGCGGCGGCGCTGATCCTGTGGGGCGGCTATCCGGCGTCGATGGTCGGGGTGCCGGGTGCGTCGATATCGAACCTCAACCCGCCCACGCTCGCCGCCGTCACGTTCGGCCTGGCCCAGTGCGGGCTGGCGCTGCTGGTGCGCGAGCCGCTCGCCCGCCGGATGCGCCGGCCACGGGCCTGGGCGAAGGTCGCACTGGTGAACGGGTCGGCGATGACCGTCTTCCTGTGGCACCAGACCGCGATGATGGCCGTCACCGCGTGCGGCCTGCTGGCCGGCACCGCCCTGCCCAGCCTGCACACCGTCCCGGACTCCTGGACCTGGATACCGGCCCGCCTGCTGTGGCTACCGGTGTTCGCCGCAGCGCTGCTGATCTGCTGGACCGCCTTCCGCACCTACGAACACCCCCGCCGCACCCCCGCGAAACAGGCAGCACCCGTGCCCGGCAAGGCAGCGGCGCCCGAACCCCGCGAGACGGCAGTCGGCAAACCCGGCAAGCCGGCCGCGGCGACGGAGCACCCAGCACAGCACCCGTCGCACCGCCCCCCAGTCACGGAGATCACCCGTGCCTAGGCTGGACGGCGTGAGCACCCAGAGCGAAGCCCCGGTCCGACGGCCGTCCCGACTGCGCCGGGTCGTGCGGACGGTGGCGCACGACCTGCTCATCGTGGAGCCCGACCCGCTCCCCCGCATGCGCAGGCCCCGCTGGCTGGCGTACCTGCCGCACTGCCTCGTCGGCTACGGCGCGATCTTCTTCACGTTCCTCGTCACCCAGCAGCTGAGCGAACACTACGACCTGCGCGGCGGGGTCCCGCTGGCGCTGGGGCTGCTCACCGGGCTGTCCGTCGTGGTCACGATGTTCCGCCCGATGGGCGGCTTCTGGCTGGCGACGGGCACCACCGTCTGGATCGCCGTGGTGACCCGCCCCCACGTCACGGGCGGTCAGACCTGGCCGTGGCTGCCCGGCGGGCTCCCGGCGTTCGCGCTGGTCGTGCTGCTGGTGTCGCTGCGCGTGCCGCCCCGCGTGACGGTGGAAGTGGTCGCCGTCGTGGTGGCGCTCACCGGGATCGCCTCCACCGTCTTCCGGCCGCCGGCGGGCACCGCCGCCACCTTCACCGAGGTGCTGCTCCTCTTCGGCGTCGCCGGCCTCCTCGGCTACGCGCTGCGCGCGGTCCGGCTGGCCCGCGGCCAGTTGCAGGAGCAGGAGACGCTGACGGAGGCCGAGCGGGCGCGGCGCACGCTGCTGGAGGAACGCAGCCGGATCGCCCGCGAGCTCCACGACGTGGTCGCGCACCACATGTCGGTGATCTCCATCCAGGCGCAGGTCGCCCCCCACCTGGTGGAGAACCCGTCCGAGGAGCTCAAGGAGAACCTGGCGGGCATCCGGCAGAACGCCCTGGAGGCGCTGACGGAGCTGCGCCGGGTGCTGGGCGTGCTGCGTTCCGAGCAGGCCGACGACCCGGCGAACCCGCACCACCCCCAGCCCACCCTCGCCGACCTCGACGCCCTCGTGGACAACGTGCGCGGCGCCGGCCTGGAGGTCACCACCGAGCGGGCCGGGACCAGCCGGCCCCTGACCCCCGGGGTCGAGCTCACCGCCTACCGCATCGTCCAGGAGGCGCTGAGCAACTGCCTGCGCCACGCACCCGGTTCCCGGGTGGAGGTCGGCGTGGTCTACGGGCCGCGCGACCTGCACCTGTGCATCGCCAACAGCCGGCCGACCCGGCCCGTGCAGGCTTCTGCGGGCGCCGGGCACGGGCTGCTCGGGATGCGCGAGCGGGCGGGCATGCTGGGGGGCGAGCTGGTCGCCGGCCCCCGCCCCGGCGGCGGGTACGAGGTGACCGCGGTCCTCCCGATGGACCCTGCCGACCGCCCCGCCGACACGACCGGAGGAACCGCATGACCACGCCGATCAGGGTGATGATCGCCGACGACCAGATGATGGTCCGGCAGGGGTTCACCGTGCTGCTCAACGCCCAGCCCGACATCGAGGTGGTGGGCCAGGCCGTGGACGGCGCCGACGCCGTCGCCAAGGTCGCCGCGCTCTCCCCGGACGTCGTCCTGATGGACATCCGGATGCCCGGCATGGGCGGGATCGAGGCCACCGCCCGGATCACGGGCGCGCCGGAGGCGACCGTCAAGGTGCTGGTGCTGACCACCTTCGACCTCGACGAGTACGTGTACGAGGCGCTGCGCGCGGGGGCTTCCGGCTTCCTGCTCAAGGACGCCTCCGCCGACCAGCTCGCCGAGGCGGTACGGGTGATCGCGGCCGGCGAGGCGCTCCTCGCACCGAACATCACCAAGCGGCTGATCACCGAGTTCTCCCGGCTGGGCGCTCCCCGCGGGCCGTCGAAGGAGCGCCTCGGCGAGCTGACCGAGCGGGAGACGGAGGTGCTGGCGCTGATCGCCCAGGGGCTGTCCAACGCGGAGATCGCCCGGCACCTGCTGGTCGCCGAGCAGACGGTGAAGACGCACGTGAGCCGGATCCTGGTGAAGCTGAAGCTGCGCGACCGCACCCAGGCCGCGGTGTTCGCGTACGAGACGGGTCTGGTCCGCCCGACGGGCTACTGAGCAGGCCTTGTAGTACCTGAGAGGGAGGCGGGGAAATCCGTATCAGTGGCGACGCGGACCACGGGGGCGGCGGCCTACGGTTCTGGATGTGAACGAGACGACGACCGGGGCGGGCTCCCGGACACCTGAAATCCAGCTGGCGTCAGGGCTGTTCGCGTCCCTGCGCCGGGACCTCCTCACCGATGCGTTCGCCTACCGCCCGCTGCCCCCGGCGGGCACGGACGGCCGGTTCGTCCGGCGCCTGCCGGGCCGGCTGCGGCAGGAGGCGGCGCGGCTCCCGCACGCGGTGGTCGGCCTGATGGCGATCGTCGTGGTGCTCCTCGCGCTGGCGCCGGAGGACCGGTTCCTGCCGCCCGCGGGAAACCTGGTCGTCGGCCTGATGGCGGCGGCTCCGGTGCTGATGACCCTGGTGCGGCCGGTCGGGGCGTTCTGGGCGGCGATGGCCATGACGGGCGCGCTGGCCGTGATCCAGCCCAGCGGCGAGATGGGGCTGTGGTCGGCGAGTTCCTTCGTCGCGACGCTGACCGTGCTCGTGGCCGTAGCGATGCGGCAGGGGCCCCGGGTGGCGGGGTGGATGTGGCTGGTCACCTGCGCCACCGGGATCGTCCTGACCGTGTTCCTCGGGCGGGGCGAGCTGGCCGACGTGTTTCCGATGGCCATGACCTCGGCCCTCGCCCTGCTGGTGGTCAGCGTGCGGTACGTCCGGGCGTCCGCCGCGCAGGAGGTGACGGCCCAGCAGGTGGTCACGGCCGTGGAGCGGGACCGGCGGACGCTGCTGGAGGAGCGCACGACCATCGCCCGGGAGCTGCACGACGTGGTGGCGCACCACATGTCGGTCGTGGCGATCCAGGCGGAGGCCGCGCCCTACCGGGTGGAGAATCCGCCGCCCGAGCTGGTCACGGCGTTCGCGACCATCCGGGAGAACGCGGTCTCGGCGCTGACCGAGCTGCGCCGGGTGCTGGGGGTCGTACGGTCCGCGGACTACGAGGCGCCGGACGCCCCGCAGCCGACCCTGGCCGAGCTGGACGGGCTGCTGGCCAATGTGCGGGAGGCGGGGCTGAGCGTGGAGAAGACGGTGACGGGGACGGTGCGGGAGCTGCCGCAGGGGGTGGAGCTGTCGGCGTACCGGATCGTGCAGGAGGCCCTCAGCAACACATTGCGGCACGCGCCGGGGGCCAGGGCCGTGGTGGAGGTGTCGTACGTGCTGAGCGGGCTGGGGGTGCGGGTGGTCAATGACGCCCCGACCGGGGACGTCCGTCCGGTGCCGGGCGCGGGGCACGGGATCACGGGCATACGGGAGCGGGTGGCGATGCTGGAGGGGGAGATGACGGTCGGGAAGACGGCGGCAGGGGGGTACGAGGTGGCGGTGTTCATACCCGTGCGGCGGGCCACGGAGGACGCCGCATGACGATCAAGGTCCTGATCGTGGACGACCAGATGATGGTGAGGGAGGGCTTCTCGGTCCTGCTGAACGCGCAGTCCGACATCGAGGTGGTGGGCGAAGCGGTCGACGGGCGCGAGGCAGTCGACCAGGTGGCGGCGCTGCGGCCGGACGTGGTGCTGATGGACATCCGGATGCCGGTCCTCAACGGCCTGGAGGCCACGCGGGAGATCGTGGCGGCGGACGCGGACGCGAAGGT
The DNA here is from genome assembly GCF_003949795.1 of Streptomyces sp. WAC06614. Taxonomy (GTDB): domain Bacteria; phylum Actinomycetota; class Actinomycetes; order Streptomycetales; family Streptomycetaceae; genus Streptomyces. Next base: position 51,142 of record NZ_RPRY01000009.1, on the reverse strand, counting down.
GCTGGTCCTGACGACCTTCGACCTCGACGAGTACGTGTACCAGGCGCTGCGGGCGGGAGCTTCCGGGTTCCTCCTCAAGGACGCCTCCGCCCGGCAGCTCGCGGACGGGGTGCGGGTGGTGGCGTCCGGGGAGGCGCTGCTGGCGCCGTCGGTGACCAAGCGGCTGATCGTGGAGTTCTCCCGGCTGTCGGAGCCGCCGCGGGTGGGCGATCCGGCGTCCGCGGGCGAACTCACGGAGCGGGAGACGGAGGTGCTGGTGCTGATCGCTCAGGGTCTGTCCAATGCGGAGATGGCCGACCGGCTCGTCGTCGCGGAGTCCACGGTCAAGACGCACGTCAGCAGGATCCTGGTGAAGCTGGGCCTGCGCGACCGCACTCAGGCCGCGGTCTACGCGTACGAGACCCGGCTGGTCGTCCCCTCGTAGGGCGCGGCCGGCCGGCACGGCGCAGGCCCGGGCCGTCGGGGCCGTACCGGGGCTAAGGTCCGGGGATGGACATGGACTTCGACCCGTGGAACCCCTCGTTCGTCGCCGATCCGTACCCCGCCTACGCCGCCCTGCGGGACCGGGGCCGGGCCCTGCGCTACGAGCCGACCGGGCAGTGGCTGATCCCGCACCACGCCGATGTGAGCGCCCTGCTGCGGGACCGGCGGCTGGGGCGGACGTATCTGCACCGGTTCAGCCACGAGGAGTTCGGGCGGACCGCTCCGCCGCCCGAGCACGAGCCGTTCCACACCCTCAACGACCAGGGCATGCTCGACCTGGAGGATCCCGCGCACGCCCGGGTGCGGCGGCTGGTGTCCAAGGCCTTCACCCCGCGCACGGTGGAGCAGCTGGCGCCGACCGTGGTGCGGATGGCCGAGGAGCTGGTGGCCGCGTTCGTGGCCGAGGGGGGCGGTGACCTGCTCACCGCGGTCGCCGAGCCGCTGCCCGTCGCCGTGATCGCCGAGCTGCTGGGCATCCCGGAGGCGGACCGGGGGCTGCTGCGGCCCTGGTCGGCGGACATCTGCGGGATGTACGAGCTCCATCCGTCCGAGGAGACCGCGCAGCGGGCGGTGCGGGCCTCGCTGGAGTTCAGCGCGTACCTGCGGGAGCTGATCGCCGAGCGGCGGGGGAAGCCGGGTGAGGATTTGGTCTCGGCGTTGATCGCCGCGCACGACGAGGACGGCAGGCTGAGCGAGCAGGAGATGATCTCCACCTGTGTGCTGCTGCTCAACGCCGGTCACGAGGCCACGGTGAACACCACGGCCAACGGGTGGTGGACGCTGTTCCGGCATCCGGCGGAGCTGGCCGCCCTGCGCGCCGACCGCGGACTGTTGTCCACAGCTGTGGACGAACTTCTGCGCTACGACACTCCGCTGCAGATGTTCGAACGCTGGGTGCTCGACGAGATCGAGGTCGGCGGGACGGTGATCCCGCGCGGGGCCGAGGTGGCGCTGCTGTTCGGCTCGGCGAACCGGGACCCCGCCCGGTTCGCCCGGCCCGACACCCTCGACCTGGCGCGGGCGGACAATCCGCACCTGGCCTTCGGCGCGGGCATCCACTACTGCCTGGGCGCGCCGCTGGCCAAGGTGGAGCTGACCGCCTCGTTCGGGGCGCTGCTGGCGGACACGGTGCCGCCACTGCGGCTCGTGCGCGAGCCGCAGTGGCGGGAGGGCTATGTGATCCGGGGCCTGCGGGAGCTGCTGGTCGAGTTCTGAGGCCAGGTCGTCAGGCGTCGTCAGGTCGTCAGGCGTCGTCAGGTCGTCAGGTGTCGTCAGGTCGTCAGGTGTCGTCAGGTCGTCAGGTCGCGGCGGCGGAGGGCGGTCAGGCCGGTCGTGGCGAGGGCGGCGGCCAGGGCCGTCAGCAGGACCAGCGGGGTCCAGGCCGGGTCCGCCGCGCCCGGCAGCTTGGGCAGGTGGGCGAAGGGGGAGAGGTCCAGGGCGGCCTGGGGCAGGTTCAGGGCGGGGCCGACCCAGCCCAGGGCCAGGGCGGTCCCCGCCACCGCCCACGCGGCCGGGGCCAGCCGGGGCACGGCGCCGTACAGCAGGACCGCGACGGCGCCGATCGTCCACACGGCGGGCAGCTGCGCCAGGCACGCGCCGAGCACGCCCGCCGTGTCGGCGGCGCCCCCGGCGTGGCCGAGGCCCAGGCCGAGCCCGCCGAGGGCCAGGATCAGCGCGGAGCCGCCGAAGGCGATGGCCAGGTGCCCGCCGGCCCAGCGCAGTCGGCCGACGGGGTGCGCCAGGAGCGGTTCGGCGCGCCGGCCGTTCTCCTCGGCGGACAGTCGCAGCACCGAGGAGACGATGAACAGGGCCGCGACCAGCCCCAGCATCCCGGCCATGGCCGCGAGGAAGGCGTCGGTGAGGGCGCCCTGGCCCCCCATCCGCTGGATGATCTCGCGGGTCCGGGCGTTGTCGCCGACGAGGTCGGCGGCGCCCTCGGCCATCCCGCCGAAGACCACCCCGGCCACCAGGAAGCCGGCGCTCCAGCCGAGCAGGCCGCCCCGCTGGAGCCGCCAGGCCAGCGCCGCGGTGCCCCCGAGCCGCCCCTCGGCAGGCCCCGGCCGGGTGGCCAGGAAGCTCATGCCGACGTCGCGCCGCCCGGCCAGCGCGTAGCCGAGGCCGGCCTGCGCGGCCACGGAGGCGGCGAACAGGCCGAGCACCCACCAGCGTTCGCCGGCGAAGGCCCGTACGTGTTCCACCCAGCCCAGCGGCGAGACCCACACCAGCGGCGAGTCCCCCCGCGCGGCGGCGGAGTCACCGGCCGACCTGAGGACGAAGGCGGCCCCCAGGACGGCCGCGGCGAGGCCCTTGGCGGCCCGGGCGCTCTCGGTGAGCTGGGCGGCGACGGCCGCCGCGGCGGCGAAGACCATGCCCGCCCCGGCCACGGCGAGCCCGAGGGCGAGGGCGCCCGACGCGCCCTGCCCGGCCAGCCCGGCGGTGATCAGCAGACCGATCGAGGCATTGGCGACGAGGGCGGCCAGCAGGGCCGCGGTCAGCGGGGCCCGGCGCCCGACCACGGCGGCGGACAGCAGTTCCTGACGGCCGCTCTCCTCCTCCTCGCGGGTGTGCCGGACGACCACGGTCACGCTCATGATCGCGGCCAGGACCGCGGCGAAGACGCCCGCGCGCCAGGCGGTCAGGCCGCCGAGGGAGTCGTCGAGGACGGGCCCGTACAGGGAGCGCATCGAGCTGTTGGCGTTCATCGAGGCGGCGGTCGCGGCCCGCTCGGCGGCGGTCGCGTACACGCTGCCCAGGGAGCGGGGCATGCTCACCACGAGCGCCGTGGTCGCCAGGACCCAGACCGGCATCATCACCCGGTCGCGGCGCAGGGCCAGCCGGAGCAGGGTGGCGGTGCCTGCGAGGTGCCGCGTCATCGTGCGTCCACCCCGCCCGTGGTGGTGAGGGTGTAGTGGCGCAGGAACAGCTCTTCGAGGGTGGGCGGGGTCGAGGTGAGCGACCGTACGCCCGAGCTGGTCAGGGAGCGCAGGACGGCGTCCAGCTTGTCGGTGTCGGCCTGGAGGCGGATCGTGGCGCCGTGGACCCGGACGTCGTGGACCCCGGGCAGCTCGGCCAGGCCGTTCGGCGGGCCGGCCAGCTCGGCGCTGATCGAGGTGCGGGTGAGGTGGCGCAGCTCGGCGAGGGTGCCGCTCTCCACGGTCCGGCCCGCGCGGACGATGCTGACCCGGTCGCACAGGGCCTCGACCTCGCTGAGGATGTGCGAGCTGAGCAGGACCGTGCGGCCGGCGTCGCGCGCCTCGGTCACGCAGCCACGGAAGACCTCCTCCATCAGCGGGTCGAGGCCGGACGTCGGCTCGTCGAGGACCAGCAGTTCGGCGTCGGAGGCGAAGGCGGCGACCAGGGCGACCTTCTGCCGGTTGCCCTTGGAGTAGGTGCGGCCCTTCTTGGTGGGGTCGAGCTCGAAGCGTTCGACCAGCGCGGCGCGCCGGTTCCGGTCGAGGGAGCCGCCGCGGAGCCGACCGTAGAGGTCGATGACCTCACCGCCGGAGAGGTTCGGCCAGAGGGTGACGTCACCGGGGACGTAGGCGACGCGGCGGTGCAGGTCGACGGCCTCGGCCCAGGGGTCGCCGCCGAGGAGCCGGGCGGTGCCGGAGTCGGCGCGCAGCAGGCCCAGCAGGACCCGGATGGTGGTGGACTTGCCGGCCCCGTTGGGGCCGAGGAAGCCGTGGACCTCGCCGGTGGTGACCGAGAGGTCGAGGCCGTCCAGGGCGCGGGTGCGGCCGAACGCCTTGTGGAGTCCGGCGACGCTGATTGCCTTCGTCATGATTCTGAACGTACGCTACTTTCACAAATTTGTGAAGCTAGGAAATCACGTAAAGTTCGGGTGGTGGATCAGGAGGAGCCGGACATGACCAGGGACGAGGAAGCCGTCGGCCGCTTCGTGGAGCGGTTCGCGGCGCAGCTCACGGATGCGGGCATGCAGCGGATGGCCGCGCGGGTGTTCGCGGCGCTGCTGGCCAGCGACGGCGCGGCCATGACCTCGGCGGAGCTCGGCGAGACGCTGCAGATCAGCCCGGCCGCGGTGTCGGGCGCGGTCAGCTACCTGACCCAGGTCAGCATGGTCAGCCGGGAGCGGGAGCCCGGCTCGCGCCGGGACCGGTACGTGCTGCACAACGAGCTCTGGTACGAGACGTTCACCCGCCGCGACCAGGCCCTGTCCCTGTTCGAGAAGACCCTCCGCGAGGGCGCGGCGAGTCTCGGCCCCGACACCCCGGCCGGCGCCCGGGTGGCGGAGACGGCCGCCTTCTTCGCGTTCCTCCAGCAGGAGGTGCTGGGCATGATGGACCGCTGGCGCGCCCACCGCGCCCAGCTCGACCTGCCGACGTAGCCCGGCCCCGCGCAGCGGCCCGGCCCGACCCGGCACCGCGCCCCGGCCCCGGCCCCGCGCAGCGGCCCGGCCCGACACGGCACCGCGCTCCCCGGCCCCGCGCAGCGGCCCGGCCCGACACGGCACCGCGCGCCCTCAGCGCGGCACCGTCAGACCCCACGCCCCCGCCCGCAGGGTCCACGTGCGCCGCCGGACCGGGCCGGAGATGGTGTGGTCGGCCCGGTAGCGGAAGTCCGGGCCGGTCACGGTCACCGACCGCACCCGGGCCAGCCGCGGCGGCCCGCTGAAGCCCCCGCGGACGACCACCTCCACCAGCCCGTCCCGCGCCGCGACCGACACGTCGTGCACCGGCTGGTCGACGTCGGCCAGCAGCACCCCGTCCGCCTCCACCCGCAGCCGGTACGCCGTCGCGGCGCCGTGCCCCGCGACCGGCGGCCGGACCAGGGTCCGGGCCAGCGACCGGCACGCGCTCCACACCGTCGGCGTGCCGACGGCCTTCGGCGTCGCCGGCGGCGACCCCAGCGGCGGGATCCGCAGACCCCCGAGCACCACCCCGTCGCTGTCGTCCACCAGCAGGTCGTGCCGCTGCGCCACCCCGCCCAGCACGGCCCGCGCCGCCGCCACCGCCCCGGTCGGCACCCCGAGCGAACGCGCCACGACCAGCGCACCGGCCGGCCCCACCGGGATCAGCGAGACCACCGACGCGGCCAGCTCCCGCGAGCGGTGCAGCAGCGACACGGCCCGGACCAGCGCCCGGTCGTCCCCCACCACCACGGGCCGGCGATGACCCCGGCGGGCGAGTGCCCGCTCGAACTCCTCGGGGCTCTCGGGGAGGCAGACCTTGGCCGCCGCCCCCGCGCACAGCACGTCCTTCGCGATCCGCACGGACTCGCCGTCGAGCCGGCGGGCCACCGGGTCTACGAGCACCAGCAGGGCACCTGCCGGCGCGCCCGCCTCGCTCATGGTGGGCTCCGGAGCCGACACCTCGGTCCTTCCTCGGGTAGCATCTTTGTGCAAGAGCCCCTTGCGCTATTGCGCCAGGGGCTTCGTCTATTCCGGGGTACCGGTCCGACGGCTCAGCCTGCGGTGTACATCGTCGTACGCCCCCTGACCTTGGACATGCCCCATCCGGAAGAGGTGTACGCCTGTGCCCGCTCTTGTGCTGCTCGGAGCCCAGTGGGGAGACGAGGGCAAGGGGAAGGCCACCGACCTCCTCGGTGGCTCCGTCGACTACGTGGTCCGCTACCAGGGCGGCAACAACGCCGGCCACACGGTCGTCGTAGGCGACCAGAAGTACGCCCTCCACCTCCTCCCGTCCGGCATCCTGTCCCCCGGCTGCACCCCGGTGATCGGCAACGGCGTCGTCGTCGACCCGGCCGTGCTGCTGTCCGAGCTGCAGGGCCTGAACGACCGCGGCATCGACACCTCCAAGCTGCTGATCAGCGGTAACGCCCACCTGATCACGCCGTACAACGTCACCCTCGACAAGGTCGGCGAGCGGTTCCTCGGCAAGCGCAAGATCGGTACCACCGGCCGCGGCATCGGCCCGACCTACGCGGACAAGATCAACCGCGTCGGCATCCGCGTGCAGGACCTGTACGACGAGTCGATCCTCACCCAGAAGGTGGAGGCGGCGCTGGAGAACAAGAACCAGCTGCTCGCCAAGCTCTACAACCGCCGCGCGATCGAGGCTTCCGCGATCGTGGAGGAGATGCTCCAGTACGCGGAGCGGATCAAGCCGTACGTCGCCGACACCACGCTGATCCTGAACAACGCGCTGGACGAGGACAAGGTGGTCCTCTTCGAGGGCGGCCAGGGCACCCTCCTCGACGTCGACCACGGCACGTACCCGTTCGTCACCTCCTCGAACCCGACCGCCGGCGGCGCCTGCACCGGCACCGGCGTGGGCCCGACGAAGATCACCCGGGTCATCGGCATCCTGAAGGCGTACACCACCCGCGTCGGCGCCGGCCCGTTCCCGACCGAGCTGTTCGACCAGGACGGCGAGGACCTGCGCCGCATCGGCGGCGAGCGCGGCGTGACCACCGGCCGCGACCGCCGCTGCGGCTGGTTCGACGCGGTCATCGCCCGCTACGCCACCCGCGTGAACGGTCTGACCGACTTCTTCCTCACCAAGCTGGACGTGCTGACCGGCTGGGAGCAGATCCCGGTCTGCGTCGCGTACGAGATCGACGGCAAGCGCGTCGAGGAGCTGCCGTACTCGCAGACCGACTTCCACCACGCGAAGCCGATCTACGAGTACCTGCCCGGCTGGTCGGAGGACATCACCAAGGCGCAGACCTTCGGCGAGCTCCCGAAGAACGCCCAGGCGTACGTGAAGGCCCTGGAGGAGATGTCGGGCGCCCCGATCTCCGCGATCGGCGTCGGCCCCGGCCGCACCGAGACGATCGAGATCAACTCGTTCCTGTAGGACCGGACCACCGCCCGAGGGGCGCGACCCACCAGGGCCGCGCCCCTCGGCGCTGCTCGGGCACGCAATAGTCGGTTGATCGAATGACAGTGCGGCGGTGTAGAAAGAAACCCGACACGACCGGCCCGCGCCGGCCGACCGGGGCACACATTCCATGGGGGGAATCCGATCATGCGTGCCGGCACGCTCCGCAGAGCACTCGTCACCCTGCTCGCCGCCACCGCCACCGCGGCGGCCCTGATCCCGGCGACGGCCACCCGGGCCGCCGCCGCGCCGACCGACTGCCGCGGCCCGATGAGCGGCGTGACCGCGCAGATCTACCCCGGGCAGCGTCTGGAGGCGAGCAACCGCCTGGTGGACAAGGTGAGCCGGACCGAGCTGGTCATGCAGGCCGACGGCAACCTCGTCCTGTACGCCCTCGGCAACCCCGGTGGCTATAACCTCCCTCTCTGGTACAGCGGCACCTACGGCAACCCGGGTGCGTACGCCACCTTCCAGGAGGACGGCAACTTCGTCGTCTACCGCCAAGGCGGCGGCCCGCAGACCGGCGGCGGCCTCTGGCACACGGCGACCTACGGCACACAGTCCGGCTCCATCAGCGCCACTCTGCTGGGCGGCGAGTTCTCGGTGTTCGGCCGCGCCAGCGGCGTCGCCCAGCGGTGGACCACCGGCAGCGCGGAGCGCCAGCCCTACCTCTGCACCCAGTACGTGGACGCCTCGCAGCCCTGGTGGCGGGGCAACTGGGCCCAGTCCGCCACCGTCTGGCTGGTCCTCCAGAGGGACAACAACCTGGTCATGTACCGCAAGAGCGACGGCAAGGCCATCTGGAACAGCGGCACCTACGGCGGCCCCGCCGTGAGCCTCCAGATGTCCTCCCTCTACCCCGGCGACATGACGATCACCGAGTACACCGGCGACAACAACGGCAAGGTCCGCTGGCGCACGTACACCCACGGCAACGCCGGCGCCTGGGCGCTGCTCCAGGACGACGGCAACTTCGTCGTCTACAAGAAGGACGGCGGCCCCGGCAAGGGCGGAGCCCTCTGGAACACCGCCACCTACGACAAGATCTGACCGCACCACCACGGGGGATTCCCACCATGCGTCACCACCTGCTCCGCAGAGCACTCGTGTCCCTGCTCGCCGCCACCGCCGTGACCGCCGTGGTCCCGGCGGCGACGGCCGCGGCCGCCGACCCCACCACGTGCCGGCCGACCGGCGAGAACGGCTACAGCTCGGACCTGCGGCCCGGCCGGGCCCTGGAGTCCGGCGCGAGCCTGGTGCCCACGCCCGGCAAGGTCGAGCTGGTCATGCAGGCCGACGGCAACCTCGTCGTCTACGCACTCGGCAACCCGGGCGGTCCCAAGCTCCCGCTGTGGCACAGCGGCACCTACGGCAACCCGGGTGCGTACGCCCTCATGCAGGAGGACGGCAACTTCGTCATCTACCAGCAGGGCGGCGGCCCCCAGACCGGCGGCGGCATCTGGCACACCGCCACCTACGGCAACCGCGACAACGCGTACGTCCACGCCTCGATCCGGGACAACGGCGAGTTCAGCGTGAGCGGCCGCAGCGAGGACTGGTACTGGTCCACCGACACCAGCGAGTACCGCTACCGGCTGTGCTCGACCGACGGCTCCTGGACCCGCGGAACGTGGGCCCAGTCCGCCACCGTCTGGCTGCAGCTCCAGAAGGACAACAACCTGGTCATGTACCGCAAGAGCGACGGCAAGGCCATCTGGAACAGCGGCACCTACGGCAACCGCAACGGCCTGGTGCTGGAGATGCTCGCCGGCGGCGACCTGACCCTGCACGAGAGCGGCCCGAACCAGACGGTCCGCTGGCACACCGGCACCGCTGGCAACACCGGCGCCTTCGCCATCCTCCAGGACGACGGCAACTTCGTCGTCTACAAGAAGGACGGCGGCCCCGGCAAGGGCGGCGCCCTCTGGAACACCGCCACCTACAACAAGCTCTGACCGGGAACGGCCGTACGACCGCGGCCGGCACCGATCGACATCGGCGTCGACACCGACACCGACACCGACACGCACACCACCACCACGGGGGACACACCCATGCCCGCACGCCTGCTCCGCAGCGCGTTCATATCCCTGCTCGCCGCCTCGGCCCTGACCGGCCTGGTGCCCGCCGCGGCGAGCGCCGCGCCGGCCGCGCCTTCCGGGGCGCCCGAGTGCGACGAGCCGTACGACACCCGTGAGACGGTCCTGAAGGTGGGACAGCGGCTCGCTCCCGGGGAGAAGTTGACCAACCCGACCGGGCACACCGAGCTGGTCATGCAGGGGGACGGCAACCTCGTCCTGTACGCCCTCGGCTACCCGGGCGGTCCCAAGCTGCCGCTGTGGAACACCGGCACCTACGGCAACCCCGGTGCGTACGCCACCATGCAGGAGGACGGCAACTTCGTCGTCTACAAGCAGGGCGGCAGCGCCCAGACCGGCGGCGGCATCTGGCACACCGCCAGCTACGGCGACCGGACCGACACCAACCCCCGGGCGTACCTGGAGGCGGACGGCGACTTCCGGGTGATCGGCCGCAAGGACGAGGCGTTCATGGGCCTGCACTGGCGGGCGCTGCGGAGCGAGAAGACCACCAAGCTGTGCGCGGAGGACGCCACGCACCAGTACCGCTACCAGTACAGCGGTGACTGGTCGCAGTCCGCGACCGTGTGGATGGTCGTCCAGAACGACAACAACCTCGTCATCTACCGCAAGCGCGACGGACAGGCGATCTGGAACAGCGGCACGTACGGGTCCGGCTTCTACTCGATCGAGCTGCGCATGGAGCCCGACGGCGAGATGCTGCTGCGCGACTGGTTCAGCCCGTACAAGGTCGTCTGGCGCTCGGGCACCGCCGGCAACCCCGGCGCCTACGCCCTGCTCCAGGACGACGGCAACTTCGTCGTCTACAAGGCGGACGGCGGCCCCGGCAAGGGCGGCGCCCTGTGGCAGTCCGGGACCTACGACAAGGTCTGAGTCCCGGGGCCCGTCCTCGGTCCCGGTCCCGTGGTCACCACGCCAGTTGGCTGATCTCCTCGATCACCACGGCGCACGCGTCCGCCGCGGGGTCGATCAGCGGGAAGTGGCCGATGTCGTCGAGGAGGGTCAGGCCGACGGTTTCGCCGGCCTTGGCCGCTGCTTCCACGTAGGACTCGGCGACCCGTGGCGGGACGACGATGTCCTCGCGGCCCTGGACCACGGTGGTGGCGATGCCGGTCGGCAGCAGGGCCGCGGGGTCGGCGTACGGGCGGCGGGTCGCGAACGGCTCCGGGCCGCCGCCCAGGAGCTGGGCGCTCGCGCCGCCGCACACGCCCAGGTCCTCGGCCACCGTGAAGTCGGCGATCGGGGCCAGGGCCACCACCCCGCGCAGCGCGGGCGGCTCCGGCAGCCGCCAGGCGGCGTCGGCGGGCAGGACGTGCCGGGCGGCGGCCCACAGGGCGAGCTGGCCGCCGGCCGAGTGGCCGGTGATCACCGTGCGGCGCAGGTCGGCCGTCGGCAGGGCGGCCGCTGCCAGGGCGGGCAGCGCGTCGAGGGCCGCGGCCACGTCGTCGAAGGTCTCCGGCCAGCGGCCGGCGACCGGGCCCTCGGCGTTCTGGTGCGGCAGCGAACGGCCGCGGCGGTACTCCACGTTGGCCACCGCGAAACCCCGCCGGGCCAGCAGGTCCGCGAACGGCGTCACGTGCTGCCGGTCGTACGGCGCCCGCCAGGCCCCGCCGTGCAGGACCACGACCAGCGGGGCCGGAGTGCCCGGACCGGACGCGTCGCGTGGCGCGTAGAAGTCGACGACCTGGTCGGGGTGGGCGCCGTACGCCGCGGTGGCGTCGGGCGCGACGGGCGGGTGGGAGAACGCCGAGGCGGCCTCGGCGGCGTCCCGTTCGACTGCGGGGTCCGGCATGCGGCTCACCTCTCGGTACGTCGGCTCCGGGGCCAGGTCCGGCTCGTGGCGGGCCCGGGCAGTGCGCCGGGCAGGCCGGGAAACTATCAGGCGGTACCTGGCCGGACCGCGCCGCCCCCGCCGTCCGGCGCCGCCGGTGCGGGCCGTCCCGGGCCGGGGCGGGTCGCCCCGGCCGCCGGCGGGCCCGCCACGGGCGGGCCGCCGTGACGTTCCTGCACCGCGGTGCCCCACGGGCGTACCACGGTGCCGCGGTCCCCGCCGGGGACCGCGGCCCGATCACCCGTAAACGTGACCCAGTGTCCGGGCCGCCCGCTCCGCGTCGGCGAACCCGACGTACAGCGGGGTGAACCCGAAGCGCAGCACGTCGGGGTGGCGGAAGTCGCCGACGACGCCCCGCGCGACGAGCTCGCGCATCACCCGGGCCGCGTCGTCCGTGCGCAGCGAGACCTGGCTGCCGCGCTCGGCGTGCTCGCGCGGGGTGACCAGCTCGACCCGCCCGGCCGGCAGGTAGGCCTCGACGCACTCCAGGAAGAAGTCGGTCAGGGCCAGGGACTTGGCCCGGACGTCCTCGATCCGCACCCCGTCCCACGCCTCCAGCGCCGCCTCCAGGGCGAGCATCGAGAGGATGTCCGGGGTGCCGACGCGCCCGCGCACGGCCCCGTCGGCCGGTACGTAGCCGGGGCTCATCGCGAACGGCTCGGCGTGCGAGTTCCAGCCGGGCAGCGGCGAGTCGAAGTCCGCCTGGTGGCGGGCGGCGATGTATAGGTACGCGGGCGAACCCGGGCCTCCGTTGAGGTACTTGTACGTGCACCCGACCGCGAGGTCGACCCCGTGCGCGTCCAGGCCCACGGGCAGGGCCCCCGCACTGTGGCACAGGTCCCACACCGTGACCGCGCCCGCCGCCCGCGCGGCGGCGGTGATCCCGGGCAGGTCGTGCAGCCGCCCGGTGCGGTAGTCGACGTGGTTGAGCAGCACCGCGGCGGTGTCCGGGCCGAGCGCGGCCGGGACGGCGGCGGGCTCGACGGGGACCACCCGCAGCCCGGTCATCCGGGCCGCGGACTGGGCGATGTAGCCGTCGGTGGGGAAGGTGCCGGCGTCGACCAGCAGCTCGCCGCGCCCCGGAGCGGCCAGCCGGGCCGCGCCGACCACCGCCTTGAAGAGGTTCACGCTGGTGGAGTCGCCGACCACGACCTGGCCGGGCGCGGCGCCCAGCAGCGGGGCGATCCGCTCGCCGATCCGCTCGGGTGCGGTCCACCAGCCGCTCTCGTCCCAGGAACGGATCAGCAGCTCGCCCCACTCCCGGCCGACCACGTCGGCGACCCGGCCGGGCACGCCCGCCGGGAGCGCGCCCAGCGAGTTGCCGTCCAGGTAGACCACGCCGTCGGGGAGGGCGAAGCGCTCGCGGAGCTTGCCCAGCTCGTCGGCCGCGTCCAGGTCCGAGGCGCGGGCGGCCAGGTCCGCGGTCGGGGCGTCCAGCTCCGCGGCCCGCGCGTCCAGGCCCGCGTGCGCGGCCCCCACGGTCTCGTGCTCAGACTGCTCAGACATGGCTGCGCGCCGTCCACAGCTCGGGGAAGACGTTCTTCTGGGCCCGCTTCTCCAGCCAGGACACCCCGGCGGAGCCGCCGGTGCCGGTCTTCGCGCCCATCGCCCGCCGGGTGGCGACCAGGTGGTCGTTGCGCCAGCGCCAGACCAGCTCGGCTACGTCGGTCAGCGCCTCGCCCAGGCGGACGAGTTCCTCGTGCGCGCCCGGCTCGGTGTACAGGGCGGTCCACACCGCCTCGACCTCGGGCGAGGGCTCGTAGCGCTGCGACAGGTCGCGCTCCAGCACCGCCTCGGGGACGGCGAGGCCGCGGCGCGCCAGCAGGCGCAGCACCTCGTCGTAGAGGCTGGGCTCGTGCAGGGCCTTCTCCAGCTCGGCATACACGCGCGGGGCGCCGCGGTGCGGGACGAGCATGGAGGCGGACTTCTCTCCGAGCAGGAACTCCATCCGGCGGTACATCGCGGACTGGAAGCCGGAGCCCTCGCCGAGGGCGGCCCGGTAGGAGTTGAACTGGCCGGGGGTGAGTTGGGCGAGCGGACGCCAGGAGGCGTTGAGGGCGTCGAGCTCGCGGACGGAGCGCTTCAGCGCGTCCATCGCCACGTCGATGCGGTCCTCGCGCAGGGCGCCGGCCGCGGTCTCCCACTCGTGGACGATGACGGTGAACCACAGCTCCATGACCTGGGTGGTGACCAGGAAGACCATCTCGCCCGGGTCGTCCGAGCGGGGGTGCTGGAGGTGGGTGAGGACGTCCGCCTGGACGTAGTCCTCGTAAGGGGTGGTGCCGTCGAAGTCGAGGTTCGGGGTATCCGAACCGCCGGCTCCGGAGGCATCAAGGGAATGCGTCGACATCGCTGTCTCCTCGACACGAACTTCCGGGTAGCGGTCCGCTCCTTCCCTGGGAGGCAAGTGGAGCCCCGGTCCCCTGGTCGCATCATATGCGCGGGGTCCGGAGGAGGGTCAGTGTGAGCAGTGCCACCTTTTCGCCCCTCCGGACACCTACGGCACGGGCGCCTCAGCCGAGGGTGTCGGCCGCCGTCGGCGAGGAGTCGCGCAGGAAGGTCGAGCAGCGCTCGTACTCCTCCTGCTCACCGATCGCCTGGGCGGCGCGGGCCAGCGCGTGCAGGGCGCGCAGGAAGCCGCGGTTCGGCTCGTGCTCCCACGGCACGGGGCCGTGGCCCTTCCAGCCGGCCCGGCGCAGGGCGTCCAGGCCGCGGTGGTAGCCCGTCCGGGCGTACGCGTAGGACTCGACGCTGCGGCCGGCCTCGAAGGCGTCGTCCGCCAGGCGGGCCCAGGCGAGCGAGGAGGCGGGGTACTTGGCGGCGACCTCCGCCGGGTCGGTGCCGGCGGCGAGGGCCGTGCGCGGCTCCGGGTCGTCGGGCAGGTGGGTCGGGGCGGGTCCCCCGAGCAGGTTCTCGTGAATGGCCATGGTCACCAGTCTGCTGCACGAGCGGCCCTGGCGGCCCGGCTCAGCCGCGGCGCCAGGCGGACGCGACCGCGTGGGCGGTGAGGGTGGCCGCGCCGAGGTGGGCGGGGCCCAGGGCCTCGTCGGCGGCGCGGGCGTCGGCCGCCGACCCGCCCGCGGCCTCGATCAGCCGGGCGCGGGCGCAGCGGGCCACGCGGGCGCCGAGGAAGCGTACGGAGTCCAGCGAGGCCTCGGTGGCGCAGTCGGCGTGCCACCAGGGCGGGACGTCCATGCCGATCCAGTGCATGCCCAACCGGTCGGCGAACGCGTACAGTTCCCGCAGCCGCTCGTACGGGTCCACGTGCGGGTCGGTGAATCCGGCGGCCGGCCGGCCGAGCCAGGCGCCGCACTCGGCCGTGTGCGGCGGACGGGCGCCGAACAGGATGCCGTCGGCCTCCCTCAGCAGCCCCCGCTGCCGCTCGCCGATGCCTTCCACCCCGATGAGGACGCTCCGCGCGCCCGTCTCGGCGGCGCCGTCGCGCGCCGCGAAGGCCTGCGGCGAGGCCCATCCCTGCCGCCCGTCGTGGACGACCGCGACCAGCGGTGTCTTGGCTGCCATCCGATCAGGTCCACCCCGTGTCGCTCGCTGCCGATGAGGCGTGGATGGCCGCGCCGCTGCTCATGTCGGGTACCTCTCGGGGATCAAGACGAAAAGTACCCGCCGGAATGTTGCTCGCTCCGGCGGGCCACGTCAATACGTCACGTCGACCGGACCGGGGCCGCGGCTCGGACCCCCCGTGACGGCTCCTCCCCGGGCCATGCCTGGCGAGGAGCACTTTCGAGCCGCGCCCCGCCGAAAATAATACCTGGAAGTTTTTTCGTGTGCCCATACCGCTACGCATTCGCAACGTGACCCCGCGCACACAGCCCTGCCCCGGTGCGGCGCCGGCAGGCGCGCCGCACCGGGGCAGGGCGGGCAGGACGGGCAGGGACGGTCGGGACCCTCGTCGGGGCCCGAAGGTCCGGCCCGGTCGGGGCCGGGGAGCCGGCCGGCGTCAGGCGACCTCGGCCGCCACCGCCAGCCGCGACCGCTCGGAGCAGCGGCACAGGTGCGCGCCCTGCACGCCGTGCAGGGCGCGGGCGCCACGGCCTGGCGCGGTGTCGAGCCGGATGGCGACGGCCGAGACGACCAGGCTCGGCATCACGCTGGTGTAGAGCGCCGAGACCTCCTCGTCCAGGGTGAGGCCGAGCGTCTGCGACATCACGTTCAGACCGGCGAAGGAGCCCACGATGAGCCGGGACGGCTGGACCGGGTCCACGTGCGAGAGCAGCTCACCGCGCGCCTTGGCCTCCGTCATCAGCTGGGTGTGCAGCTCGATCCAGCCCTGGTAGGGCGCGGCCCGGTCCAGTCCGCGCCCGTTCTGCTCCAGGGTGAGCCGCGCGCTGCCGCGCATCAGCACGTCGTGCTGGAGCCGGTGGGAGAAGATCATGCCGACGTCGACGAACTCCTGCGCCTTGAACTCCTGCGGCATGAAGACCGGCTCGATGTTCACCTGCGCCTCGATCACCGCCTGCGCCAGGTCTTCCTTGGAGTCGAAGTGGAAGTAGAGCGCTCCCTTGGTGACATTGGCGATCTTGACGATGTCCGTCAGTTTCGCCGCGTCGTAACCCCGCTCCTCGAAGACCACGGCGGCGGCCTCCAGGATCGCCTGCCGCGTCCGCAGGGCGCGGTCCTGCTTGACCGGGGGTCGTTCAGTCCTCACGAGTCTTGTGTCCCTCTCCATGCCCCCCAACCGATCGGCAAATACATGCCCCCGGGTATGTACCTTTCCGTCAAGCTTCACACCATCGTGAAGCCCCCGTCCACCGGCATCGTCACGCCTGTGACGAATGACGCCCGCGAGCTGCACAGCCAGGCGGCCGCCTCGGCGACCTCCTCGGGGGCGGCGGTACGGGGCTGCGGGGTGGCCGCGTGCAACTGCTCCTCCATGCCCGGCACGGCGGCGAACCACTCCTCGACCACCTCCGTCCGCGTGGTCCCCGGGGCCAGCGCGTTGACCCGGATGCCCTGGGCGGCGTACTCGGCCGCGGCGGCCTTGGTGAGGCCGATCACCGCGTGCTTGGCGGCCACGTAGGGAGAGGCCACGGGCGTGGCGAGCAGGCCGCCGACGCTGGAGGTGTTGACGATGCTGCCGCCGCCGGTCTCCAGCATGGCGCCGATCTCGTCGCGCAGGCAGTTCCACACCCCGCGCAGGTTGACGTCCATGATGCGGTCGTACAGGTCGTCGCCCATCTCGTGCAGCGGGGTACGGCCGGTGCCCCAGCCCGCGTTGTTGAAGGCGCAGTCGAGCCGGCCGAACCGCTCGACGGCCAGGGCGACGGCGGCGGCGGTGTCCTCGGGCCGGGTCACGTCGGTGACCGCGTAGGCGACCTCCGCGCCGGTGGCCGTCAGTTCCGCGGCCAGCTCCTCCAGCCGTTCCTTGCGGCGCGCGGCCAGGACCACCTTGGCGCCTTCCCGGGCGAACACCCGCCCCGCAGCGGCGCCGATGCCGCTGCTCGCGCCGGTGATCAGTGCGACTTTGCCGTCGAGCAGCCGGTGGCCTGACATGACTCTCCTCATGAAGGTGGGTGGTGCGGATGGTCCCTGGAGGTGTATCAAGCGGCCCAGGCCAGCCCCTCGGCGGCCTCCCCGTCGAGGGTGCGCAGCAGAACCTCGTCGATCGCGTCGAGGGAGCCGACCAGGTGGCGCACGCCCGCCTCGCGCATCAGGCGGCCCTGGAAGCCGTACGGGAAGGGGCTGGGGTGGCCGATGAAGGGGACGCCCAGGGCGCGCGCCGCCTCACCGACCCGGGCCACGTCGTCGACGAAGAGCGCCCGGTCGTAGGGGAGCCCGAAGAGCTCGGCGGTGATCTCGTGGACGCCCGGGCGGAAGTCGTTGGTGCAGACGTAGCCGGGGCCGTCGAACAGGTGGGCCCAGTGGCCGAGGTGGGTGTCGAAGTGGGTCTTGTCCAGGCCGCCGTAGCAGACGGTGCGCAGGCCCAGGGCGCGCAGCCGGTGCAGCAGTTCCTCGGCGCCGGGCAGGACGTGGAGCGGATGGCGCGCGAGGTGGGCGGCGCGCTCCTCGAAGTAGACCTCCAGCACCCGCTCGGGGCTCCAGTCCACCCCGGCCGCGGCGCCCAGCGCGCGGGCGGCGACGCTGCGGGGCTGGGAGAAGACGGCGCGCTCCACGTCCGCGTCGTAGGTGCCGCCGCGGCTGGTGACGAAGTGGTGGATCACCGGGCTGAAGGTGTCGTTCAGCAGGACGCCGTCGATGTTCAGGGCGACGAGGCGCAGGTGTTCCAGCGGGCGGGCGTGCCGGAGGGCTGGCATCGGTCTCCAATCGGCGGGGTCCCGGGGGCCGACCGCACACTTACAGCCATATGGACGGGAGAGGAGCCCCGAAACGTACTTCCGGGTACGGGCCTCCACCGGGGAAAAGATACCGGACGTCCTGAAGCCGACCCGGACCGGGCAGGAAACCGACGCCGCGTACAGGAACACCCTCCTCAACCCGCGCGACCTGGTCTTTCATGCTTGGAATGTTGAATTCCGCAAGAGGTGAACGTGTGGAATCGGTCACTTCGCATCGCCAGGAACCAGATCTTCAGGTAATTCTCTGGGTGCCCTTCACACCCGAAAGTACGTACTCGGTGATGGGTAACTACATCTATTTTCGGTCATGCTCACGACGGGGACCTCATGCTCACGACCCTGGAACCGACCGACGGACTCGCCTTCCTCAGCGCGGGCCGGGTCCCTTGTGTGTGCCCCGAGGTGACCGGGGAGCGCCGGACCAGCACGGTGCCGCGAGAGCTGGTCCACCGGGCCGCCGTGGCCGAGGTCTTCCTGACGGGGATGTGCCGCCCCGCCGAGGACCGGTTCCACGTGACCGCGCAACTGCCGCGCGCCCACAGCTTCTTCGCCCCGATCGCCGGCACCCACTACGACCCGATGCTGCTGTGCGAGACCATCCGCCAGGTCGGCTCGTACATAGCCCACGAGGCCTTCGACGTCCCACTGGGTCACCAGTTCCTGCTCTGGCGCCTGGACTACACGACGTACCCGGAGGCGCTCGTCATCGGCGACCTCCCGGCCGACGTCGACCTCGACGTCGCGTGCAGCGACATCCGCCGCCGCGGCACCCAGCTCCAGTCCCTCCAGTACACCGTGGTCATGCGGCAGCACGAGACCGTGCTCGCCACCGCCAAGGTCGGCTACACCGTCGCCTCCCAGGCCGTCTACCGCCGGCTGCGCGCCGAACAGCTCGGCCGCAGCCCGATGCCCTCGCTCCCGCCGGCCCCGCTCAAGCCGGCCCAGGTGGGTCGCTGGTCACCCTTCGACGTGGTGCTGGCCGCCGCCCCGCAGCGCGGGACCGGGGTCACCTGGCAGCTGCGCTACGACACCCGGCACCCGGTCCTGTTCGACCACCCGGGAGACCACCTGCCCGGCATGGTCCTGATGGAGGCCGCCCGCCAGGCCGCGGTGGCCCTGACCCCGGTACCGGCCGTCCTGCCGGCCGCGGTCTCCAGCAGGTACCAGCGCTACGCCGAATTCGGGGCCCCGATCTGGATCCGCGCCCGGCGCACGGACGAGTGCGGGATCGAGGTCACCGGGACCCAGGACGGCCAGGAGGTGTTCGCCGCGACCGTGAGCACCGCGACGGTGTCGGCGATGCCCTTCGGGATGACCGCCTGACGGCCACCACGACGGGGCCGGCGATGACCACCGCCGGCCTCCGCAGGGCCTCCGCGTCCCCGGGGACCGTCCAGGGCGTCGGGGGGGGTCCTGGACGGGGGACACGGAGGAAACGGGGGAACGGGGAACGGGGAAGGCCCTGCCCACGGTCGTCGGGGGACGGACCGGGGCAGGGCCTTCGCCTGGGTGTTACTTCAGCTTGGTGCCGGTGGAGCGCAGGTTGGCGCAGGCCTCGGCGACGCGCTGGGCCATGCCGGCCTCGGCCAGCTTGCCCCAGGTGCGCGGGTCGTAGGTGGACTTCTTGCCGACCTCTCCGTCGACCTTCAGCACACCGTCGTAGTTGCGGAACATGTGGTCCGCGACCGGGCGGGTGAAGGCGTACTGGGTGTCGGTGTCGAGGTTCATCTTCACGACGCCGTTCTCCAGAGCGGTGGCGATCTCCTCCTCGGTGGAGCCGGAGCCGCCGTGGAAGACGAAGTCGAACGGGCTGGTCCTGCCGTACTTCTCGCCGACGCCCTGCTGCAGGTCCTTCAGCAGCTCGGGACGCAGGACGACGTTGCCCGGCTTGTAGACGCCGTGGACGTTGCCGAAGGAGGCGGCCAGCAGGTAGCGGCCCTTCTCGCCCAGGCCCAGGGCCTCGGCGGTGCGGATCGCGTCCTCGACCGTGGTGTACAGCTCGTCGTTGATCTCGTGGCTGACGCCGTCCTCCTCGCCACCGGTCGGGGTGATCTCGACCTCAAGGATGATCTTGGCGGCGGCGGCGCGGGGCAGCAGCTCCTGCGCGATGGCCAGGTTGTCGGCCAGGGTCTCGGCGGAGCCGTCCCACATGTGCGACTGGAACAGCGGGTTCTTGCCGGCCTTGACGCGCTCCTCGGAGAGGGCGATCAGCGGGCGGACGTACCCGTCCAGCTTGTCCTTCGGGCAGTGGTCGGTGTGCAGCGCGATGTTGACGTCGTACTTGGCGGCGACGATGTGCGCGAACTCGGCCAGGGCGACCGCACCGGTGACCATGTCCTTGTTGTGCTGGCCACCCAGGAACTCCGCACCACCGGTGGAGATCTGGATGATGCCGTCGCTCTCGGCCTCCGCGAAGCCGCGCAGCGCAGCGTGCAGGGTCTGGGACGAGGTGACGTTGATGGCCGGGTAGGCGAACTTGCCTGCCTTCGCCCGGTCGAGCATCTCGTTGTAGACCTCGGGGGTTGCGATGGGCATCTGTCCGCTCCTTGTATGTGCGGGAGGTGTGCTTATTGCTGGCCCTGACCTGGGGGCGACGTCATCGTCGCCCCCATCTTTCCAGACTCGGCCGGGCGCTCCACCCCGCCCGTCACGGGCAGACGCGAAACCGGTCCGGGCGTTTCACGTGAAACACCCGGACCGGTCATGAATCCGCAGGTCAGAGCCCTGACGGTAAGCCCACCAGGACCTAGGTCACCGGTTCAGGCGAGGCCGAGGTCCGACAGCTGGTAGCCGGTGAGGTAGGGCAGGCCGGCCTCGGCGATCGCACCGGAAGCACCGCGGTCCACGATCGTGGCGACGGCCACGACCTCGCCGCCGGCCTCGCGGACCGCCTCGACGGCGGTCAGCGGGGAGCCACCGGTGGTCGAGGTGTCCTCGACCACCAGGCAGCGGCGGCCCTTGACGTCGGTGCCCTCGATCCGGCGCTGCATGCCGTGGGCCTTCTGCGCCTTGCGCACCACGAAGGCGTCCAGACGCGCACCGCGCGCCGCCGAGGCGTGCAGCATCGCGGTCGCCACCGGGTCGGCGCCCAGGGTCAGGCCACCCACGCAGTCGAAGTCGAGGTCGGCGGTGAGGTCGAGCATGACCTGGCCGACCATCGGAGCCGCCTCCCCGTCGAGGGTGACCCGGCGGAGGTCGATGTAGTAGTCGGCCTCCCGGCCCGAGGAGAGAATCACCTTGCCGTGGACCACGGCCTTGTCCTTGATCTGCTGGAGCAGCTCACCACGCACGTCACTCATGCCCATGAGCTTAGGGCCTGTCATCCGGCCGGGAGCCGCCGCCAGGTCCAGGTGGCGGTGACCTCCAGCGGGTCGACGGGGGTGACGAGCCGGGGGGTGGTGTTGAGCCCGTTGGGCGGGCCGGTCTGCGGCTCGACGCACACGGCCTCGGGCTGCTCGTCGTAGACCACCACCCACTCGGCCCGGCTGGTGACCTTCAGCTCCAGCGCCCCGGGCCAGGTCAGGGTGACGTCCACCCCGTACGGCATGCCGAAGCAGTCGTCCCAGGGGCCCGGCAGCGGCTCGATCCGGCGGCCGGTGGGGAGGTAGTCCGCGCCGCGCTCCTCCTGCCACGCGGGCTCGAAGCCGAGCACCACGTCCTCGCCGTGCCCGAGGTTGCGCAGGAACCACGGGTGCCAGCCGGCCTGCGCCGGGAAGCTGTCCCCATAGGTCTCGATGCCGAGGCCCAGGGTGAGCGAGTCCTCGGTGAGCTCGAACGTCTGGGTGACCCGGCCCGGGTAGGGCCAGGGCTCGGTGAGGTCGTAGCAGAAGGAGGCCTCCGTGCTCCCCGTACGGGCCGGGCGCCAGGCGGAGTCGCGGGCGAAGCCGTGCAGGGCGTGCGGCGGGTGGTTGAGCGGCATCTGGTGCACGGCGGCGCCGTTGCGGAAACGGCCCTCGCCCAGCCGTCCGCACCAGGGGACCATCGGGAACGAACCGAAGTGCGCGCCCTGGCGCAACACCTCGGTCCCGTCGATGCGCAGGCTGCTGATCCGGCAGCCGTTGTCCTGGTCGACGGTCAGTTCGGCGCCCCCGGCGCTCAGTTGCGTACTCATGCCCCCGACCCTACGGCCCACCACCCGCCACCGGCGTCAGCGGCGGCCGACGGTGGCGGCGGTCGGTGGCGGCGGTCAGCGGCGGCGGCGCAGCACCCGGCCGACGACCACCGCGGAGGCCACGGCGAGGGCCGCGGCGGGCGCGAGCCAGCGCAGGTTCCCGCCCGCCGGGCCCAGGTCGGGGGCGGGCACGGGCGCGTAGCGGCCGCGCGGCGGCGCGTGGTCGACCTCCTCGGCGCTGCGCCCGATCATGGTGCGGCGGGCATGGGCGGCCTCGGCCGGCGGCCGGACCCCGGGCGCCCCGCCGAGGTCGGAGAGCTCCTCCTCCAGGAACGGGTCCAGGGAGGACGGCGGCACCTCGGTGCCGAACACCGAGGCGGCCTCGGCCTCCAGGTCGGTGTCGAGGTCGGCGTCGTCGCCGAGGACGACATCGTCGTCGAGCCCGGCCCCGCCCTCGCCCGGCTCCCCGGCGCCGGCCCCGGCCGTGTCCTGGACCTCAGCCGTGCCCCCGGCCCCGGCTTCGGCCCCGGCTCCGGCCCCGGCTCCGGCTCCCGCTTCGGCCCCGGCCTCGGCCTCGGCCCCGGCCCCGGCCCCGGCCAGCGAGGCCAGGTGGCCGGCGGCGCGGTCCAGCAGGCGGTGCAGGGCGGCCGCGGTGGCCTCCGGCTCGAACGCGGCGGCCCGGCCGTCGGCGCTGCCCGTACCGGAGAGCTCCAGCCGGGTGCCGCCGTCCGCCTCGGCCGGCCGGACCCGCAGCGCCACCTTCACGGTGCCGCTCCCGCGGGCCTCGGTCCCCTCCCCGGTGATCTCGAAGCTCCCCGGGTCCTGCTCGGTGACGGTCAGGGCCCCGCGGTAGGTGACGGTGCTCCCGCCGACCCGCAGTCTCAGCCGGCCGGACAGCGGACCGGCCGCCGCGTCGGCGTCCCGCTGCAGCCCCGGCACGCACCGGGCGAGCCGCGCGGCATCCCGCAGCACGGCGCGGACGTTCTCGACGGGGGCCGCGACGAACACCTGATGCTCCATGCAGCCGAGCCTACCGACGACCGGCCCCTTCGCACCCGGTCCCGCACCCGAGGAAAGGTGTCGCTCCAGCCCGCCACGAGCACCCCGCACGCCCCCGCCTGCCCCGGGCCGCACCCGCCCCCGGCAGGTCAGGACGCCGAATACCGCGGATGCGGCAGCGTCGAGGGCGGCAGCCCCTCGACCCGCAGGTGCTCCGCCTCGCGGGCGGCGTCCCGCAGGGCCGCCGTGGACAGCGAGCGCAGCGTCGGGGTGTCCCGGTCGACCCGCAGCTCCGGCCGGTGCCCGGCGGCGGCGAGGACGAAGCCCCAGTCCTGCGGCGACGCGCCGGACACGCCCAGGGTGCGGTCGGGCCCGGCCGCGAATCCGCTGAGCCGGCCGCCCGCGCTGTACGGGACGGTCGCCAGGCCCGCCGCGCGCAGCGTGGCCTCCACCGTCCAGAAGGTGTGCGGCCGGCTGGCCAGCGGCCCGGCGTGCACCGCGAGCCGCCCGCCCGGGCGCAGGGCCCGCGCGGCCAGCCCGTAGAACTCCTGCGAGTACAGCTTCGTGCTGGGGGTGATCCCGGGGTCGGGCAGGTCCGAGACGATCACGTCGAACTGCCGGGCCGGCCGGGAGCGCAGCCAGCGGAAGGCGTCCGTGGTGACCACCTCGACCCGCGGGTCGCCGTACACGCCCGCGTTGAGCGCCGACAGCATCGGGTCGGTCCGGGCGAGGCGCACCACGCCGGGGTCGAGCTCGACGACGGTCACCCGGGTGACGTCCGGGTAGCGCAGCACCTCCCGCGCGGCCAGGCCGTCCCCACCGCCGAGCACCAGCACCCGCCCGTGCGGCCCGGACATCGCCGGGTGCACCAGGGCCTCGTGGTAGCGGTACTCGTCGTAGCCGCTGACCCGCAGGCGCCCGTCCAGGTACAGGTCGAGGGAGCGCGGGGAGCCGGTGGACGGGCCGGTGACCACCAGTTCCTGCACCCCGGTCTGGACGGCGACCCGGACCTCGCCGCCGTAGACCGCGCGCCGGGCCACCCGTTCGAAGTCGTCGGCCAGCAGGGTCGCCGAGGCGAGCACCGCCAGCACCCCGAGGGTGGCGGCGAGCAGCAGCCAGCGCGTCCGCCGGCTCAGGTCGTGCCGGAACAGCCACAGCACCAGCGCCCCGCCGACGGCCGCGTTGACCGTGCCGGTCAGCATCGCGCCGGTGAGCTGGCCGAGCAGCGGCAGCAGCAGGAACGGGAAGGCCAGCCCGCCGACCAGCGCCCCGACGTAGTCCGCGGCGAACAGGTCGGCGACCGCGCCTCCCGCGTCCTGCCGGCGGACCCGCTGGATCAGCGTCATCAGCAGCGGGATCTCGGCGCCGATCAGCACCCCGATGGCCAGCGAGAACGCCACCAAGGCCGGACGGGACTCCCCCAGCCAGGCGAAGCTGGCGTACAGGGCGGTCGCCGACAGCCCGCCGAGCAGCGCGAGCGCGGCCTCCACGGCGGCGAAGCCGACCGCGGGCCGGGCCCGCAGCCGCTTGGCCAGCAGCGAGCCCACCCCCATGGCGAAGACCATCACGGACAGCACGACCGAGGCCTGGGTGACGGAGTCCCCGATCAGGTACGAGGCGAGGGCGAGCAGTTCGAGCTCGTACACGAGCCCGCAGGCGGCGCAGACGAACACCGTGGCCAGCACCAGAAGTCGGCCGGTCCGGGGCCGTACGGGCAGGGCGGCCTCGACGGTCGCCATGCCCCGCGGCTGCGGAGCCGGGAGCACCCCGCGGGGGGCGGAACGGTCGATCATGCAGCGAACCGTACGTCAGGTCCCGCTCCCATCAGGTCACCCACATGGGTGCAACTGAGGTGAGGCTAAGCCCGGTTGGCGTAACCGGAAGGAGGCCGCAGAAACGATCGCGCGCCTGCGCGCCCCGCGCTCCGCCGGGCCCGGCTACAGGGCCGCCGTCATCCGTACCCCGACCCGGGTACGCGTCGCCACGAGTTGACCCTCCTGGGGGTACGCGTGCCAGGTGCGCCAGCGCACCTGGCCCTCGTGGCGCTGCACCAGCATCGCCGTGAACGCGTGCGGACTGCCCGGAAAGGTGCCGGCCAGCCCGTTGGGATGGTCGGCGACCAGCGCCAGCAGCTCCTGCGCCCGGCCTGCGAACGACCCCTGCGAGAGGGTCTCCACGCGCGCGGCGAACTCGTACTCCCAGTCACCCACCCGCTTGGCCACCCCCAGCGGCAGCGGCGTACAGCTGCCGGGCATGCAGGCGACCGTCTCGGAGCACAGGACCTCGCCCTCCTCCAGCAGCACCTGGTGGGAGGCCCCGAGCAGGCGCAGCTCCACCTTCGCGCTGGCGAGTTCGAGATTCAGTACGGCCAGGGCGGGCAGCCGGTCACGGCCCAGGGCCCAGGCGAGGTCGGCGGCACGCGTGTCGGTGTAGGTGGTCTGGAGGGTCGTGAGCATGAGTCGGCTCCGCAAACGCGCGAGGGAAACTCAACCGAGGGAATCATGAAAGGCACGGCACTCACAGCGTTTTTACCCAACTTGACGGGGTTTACATCCCCCCGGGGGCTACACAGTTCACGTGTTCAACAGCGCGCCGCCACCCCCGCCGCAGGACGACGAGGACGAGCCGCACGAGGACGAGGAGGAGCACGACGAGGACGAGGAGCCGCCGTCGGACGCCCACCAGCTGTGGCTGGAGCTGCCACCCGAGCGGTGCGCCTTCCCCGACCCGCCGCCGCTGCCGGACCGTGCGACGAGCACGACACAGCCGACGACGAGCACCATGAATGCAGCGAAGACAAAGGCCAGGAACATCGCCCTCGCCCCCTTCCGAATGGCCCCGGTCCCCCGGGGTACGGGATCCCCCGTCCCGTGTGCAGGGGGGATGCCCCCGCCGCGCGCGGCCCAAAGCACACTTGAGCCAATCCAGAGGTTCCGCCCAGGATGGCGCCATGAGCGCACCCGTGGGCGGCAGCCGCCCCCTCCTGAACCGCCGACTCGCCTCCTTCGGCACCACGATCTTCGCCGAGATGTCGGCGCTGGCCACCCGCACCGGTTCGATCAACCTCGGCCAGGGCTTCCCCGACACCGACGGCCCCACCGAGATCGCCGAGGCGGCCGTCCGGGCGATCCGCGACGGCCGCGGCAACCAGTACCCGCCGGGCCCGGGCGTCCCCGAGCTGCGCCTTGCCGTCGCTGCGCACCAGGAGCGCTTCTACGGTCTGCGGTACGACCCCGACACCGAGGTCCTGGTCACCGCCGGCGCGACCGAGGCCATCGCCGCCGCCCTGCTCGCGCTGCTGGAGCCCGGCGACGAGGTCATCGCGCTCGAACCCTTCTACGACTCGTACGCGGCCTGCATCGCCATGGCCGGTGCCACCCGGGTCCCGGTCACCCTGCGCCCCCGCGACGGGAGCTTCGGCCTCGACCTGGACGAGCTGCGCGCCGCCGTCACCGGCCGCACCCGGCTGCTGCTGCTGAACACCCCGCACAACCCCACGGGCACCGTCCTCGGACCGGCGGAACTGGCGGCCGTCGCGGAGCTCGCGGTGGAACGGGATCTGCTGGTGGTCACGGACGAGGTCTACGAGCACCTGGTCTTCGAGGGCTCCCACGTCCCGCTGGCCTCGCTGCCGGGCATGCGCGAGCGCACGGTGACCATCTCCTCGGCCGGCAAGACCTTCTCGTTCACCGGCTGGAAGGTCGGGTGGATCACCGCCACCCCGGCCCTGGTCGCGGCGGTCCGCTCGGCCAAGCAGTTCCTGACGTACGTCTCCTCCGGGCCGTTCCAGTACGCCGTCGCCGAGGCGCTCGCCCTGCCCGACACGTACTACGAGCAGTTCCGCGCGGACCTGCGGGCCCGGCGGGACCTGCTCGCGGACGGCCTGGAACGGGCCGGCCTCACGGTCCACCGGCCGCAGGGCACGTACTTCATCACCACCGACATCGCCCCGCTCGGCGAGCGCGACGGCCTGGCCTTCTGCCGGGCCCTGCCGGAACGCTGCGGGGTGGTGGCCATCCCGAACGCCGTCTTCTACGACGACAAGGAGGCCGGCCGCACCCAGGTCCGCTGGGCCTTCTGCAAGCGGACGGTTGTATTGCAGGAGGCGGTTGAGCGCCTCGGTCGGCTGGCCCGCTGAGAGCGAGCCAGGTGGACGTGCGGGCATGGGGCCCGGCCTTCCGGCCGGAGCCCGTGCCGCACGGGAGGACGAGCTACTCGGTGTCCTTGGGATGCCGAGTGGACGCGTAGACCAGAATGACGGTCGCCGTTTCCGGGCTGACCAAATAGCGCACGCGGCCGCCACTCGTGACTTCGAACTCCCACTGCTCCAGGGCGGATCCCTTCCACTCCTTGGTGGAGAGCCTCCCGCGCAGCTGGTGCTGACGGTTCCAGTTGTCACGCGACAACGGGTCGGTGCGCAGTGCCTCAAGGCAGCGGTGGGCACTGGGCAGCGCCGCGCGGCACAGTTCCTCCCACCCCGTCACCGCCTCCGTGGTCCCGAAGACCACGTTCCACCCGCTCAGGGGTGGGACGCTGACACGATCGCCCTTCTTCGGGCTCACCCGCCCACCTCGACCGGCCCCAGGTCATCCCCGTCGAGCGGACGCAGAGCCTCCTTGAGCTGCTCCGGATCCGCGTTGATACGAGCCGTCGCCCTCCAGGAGACGAGCACGCGGTGCACGGCCTCCCGCGCACCCAGCTCCGCCGCATCGGAAAGCGCTTCCAGGAGTTCCACCGTGAACGCACGCATCTCTGCGTCGTCCAGGTGCCGCACCCAAGGGAAGACTTCGGGCAGCGCCAGCAGGAGCGACCGGGCTCCGTCATCGTGCTTCATGAGCGCGAGGAAGAGCCGTGACGCCGTCGTGAGGTTCTCCTCGGTGCGCTCCGCATGCACGGCCGTCGTCAGCACCATGTCGGGCGCGTCCCGATGCGTGACACGCAGAGCACCGAGAGCGGCAGCCCGGGCGGCTACGGCCTTCGGGTTTCTCGACAGATCCGTGAACGAAACCGATTCGGGCTCGGCTCCCAGGTAAGCAAGGCTCATACTCAGACTGTACTCAGATCGTGTTCTGATCGCCAGAGCGCCCTTGGTGCTCCGTGCTCACGCCTTGCCCTTCTGCAAGCGCGTCGAGGTCCTGGAGGAAGCCGTCTCCCGGCTGGCCCGCCTGCACGGCTGACCTGCGAAGACGCAGACGGGCCGGGTCGGCGTGCGGGTGCACGCCGACCCGGCCCGTACGGACCGCGAGGGGGGACGGCTACTCGGCGTCGCCCTCGTCGTCGCCCTGCTCGCCCTCGAGCTCCTGCTCCAGGCCGAGCTGCTCCAGCAGCCACTTGTCGAACTCGATGGAGGCGCGGACCCAGCTCACCGTGGAGGACACGAAGTGCTCCAGGGCCACGCCGGTGCCGATCAGCATCTGCGCCTCACCGATCAGACGGACGGAGCCGTCGTCGTGGGTGTGGGTGTAGACCTTCGGCCACAGGGTGCGACGGTTCCAGTCGTCGATGGTCTCCAGGAGCTGCGGCTTCTCCTCGAGCTTGTGCGGCCGGTCGTAGAACGTCCGGACCGAGAAGACCTGCTGCTCCGCCTCGCCGCGGAACATGAAGTAGGTGCGGAACTCCTCCCACGGCGCCGCGAGGTCACCCTCTTCGTCGACGACGTACTTGAGCTCCATCTGCTCCAGCAGCTGCTTGACCAGGTCCTGGTCAGGGACGACGGGGCCCGCCGGTCCTGAGGCCTGCGGCTCGGGCTGGCCCCCGAAGTTAGGAATCGAGGCCGGGTCGATGCTCACCGTGTACTTCCCTTCGTGCGGATGCTTTCATCCTCCCCCATCGCGCCCGCGGGGTGGTAGCCCCACGGGCGCGATCCGCTCCGGGCGTAGCAAACGGTCTCAGAGGGCCTTGCCGACCAGCAGGTCCTCGCCCGCGACGTCGACCCGGACGGTGTCGCCGTCCTTGATCTCGCCGGCCAGGATCTCCTTGGCCAGCCGGTCGCCGACCGCGGTCTGGATCAGCCGGCGCAGCGGCCGGGCACCGTACGCGGGGTCGTTGCCCTTGTCCGCCAGCCAGGCCAGGGCCTCGGGCGTGACGTCCAGGGTGAGCCGGCGCTGGGCGAGCCGCTCGGCCAGCTTGCCGATCTGGAGGGCGGCGATCCGGCCGAGCTCCTGCTCGCTCAGCGCGGAGAAGACCACCAGGTCGTCGAGGCGGTTGAGGAACTCCGGCTTGAAGGAGGCCCGGACCACGTCCATGACCTGCTCCTTCTTGCGCTCCGCCGGGGTGGCGGGGTCCATCAGGAACTGGCTCCCCAGGTTCGAGGTCAGGATCAGGATGGTGTTGCGGAAATCCACCGTCCGGCCCTGTCCGTCGGTGAGCCGGCCGTCGTCGAGGACCTGGAGCAGGATGTCGAAGACCTCGGGGTGGGCCTTCTCCACCTCGTCCAGCAGCACCACCGTGTACGGGCGCCGGCGGACGGCCTCGGTGAGCTGGCCGCCCTCCTCGTAGCCGACGTAGCCGGGCGGGGCACCGACCAGCCGGGCCACCGCGTGCTTCTCGGAGTACTCGGACATGTCGATGCGGACCATCGCCCGCTCGTCGTCGAAGAGGAAGTCCGCCAGGGCCTTGGCCAGCTCGGTCTTGCCGACACCGGTGGGGCCGAGGAACAGGAACGAGCCCGTCGGCCGGTCGGGGTCGGCGATACCGGCCCGGGTGCGGCGCACGGCGTCGGAGACGGCGCGCACGGCCTCGCTCTGGCCGATCAGGCGCCGGCCCAGCTCCTCCTCCATGCGCAGCAGCTTCTGGGTCTCGCCCTCCAGCAGCCGGCCGGCCGGGATACCGGTCCAGGCGGCGACCACGTCGGCGATGTCGTCCGGGCCGACCTCCTCCTTGACCATGGTGTCCCGGGCCGCGGCCTGGACCTCCGCCTCGGTGGCCTCGGCCAGCTCCCGCTCCAGGGCCGGGATCTCCCCGTAGAGCAGCTTGGAGGCGGCGTCGAAGTCGCCGTCGCGCTGGGCGCGGTCCGCCTGGCCGCGCAGGTCGTCCAGGCGCTCCTTGAGCTCACCCACCCGGTTGAGGGACTGCTTCTCCTTCTCCCAGCGGGCCGTGAGCCCGCGCAGCTCCTCCTCCTTGTCGGCGAGGTCCTTGCGCAGCTTCTCCAGGCGCTCCTTGGAGGCGGGGTCCGACTCGTTCTTCAGGGCCAGCTCCTCCATCCGGAGCCGGTCGACCGCGCGCTGGAGCTCGTCGATCTCCACGGGCGAGGAGTCGATCTCCATGCGCAGCCGGGACGCGGACTCGTCGACGAGGTCGATGGCCTTGTCGGGCAGGAAGCGGGAGGTGATGTACCGGTCGGAGAGGGTGGCGGCGGCGACCAGGGCGCTGTCGTTGATCTGGACCTTGTGGTGGGCCTCGTAGCGGCCCTTGAGCCCGCGCAGGATGGCGATGGTGTCCTCGACGGTCGGCTCGGCGACCAGCACCTGCTGGAAGCGCCGCTCCAGCGCGGGGTCCTTCTCGATCCGCTCGCGGTACTCGTCCAGGGTGGTCGCGCCGACCATGCGCAGCTCGCCGCGGGCGAGCATGGGCTTGAGCATGTTGCCCGCGTCCATCGAGGAGTCCCCGCCGGCGCCCGCGCCGACGACCGTGTGCAGCTCGTCGATGAAGGTGATGATCTGGCCTTCGCTGTCCTTGATCTCGGCCAGCACCGTCTTCAGGCGCTCCTCGAACTCGCCGCGGTACTTGGCGCCCGCGACCATCGCCCCGAGGTCGAGGGAGACCAGGCGCTTGTTCTTCAGCGACTCGGGGACGTCGCCCTTGACGATCCGCTGGGCCAGGCCCTCGACCACGGCCGTCTTGCCGACGCCGGGCTCTCCGATGAGGACCGGATTGTTCTTCGTACGGCGGGACAGCACCTGCACCACGCGGCGGATCTCCTGGTCCCGGCCGATGACCGGGTCCAGCTTGCCCTCACGGGCCGCCGCGGTGAAGTCGGTGCCGAACTTCTCGAGGGCCTTGTACTGGCCCTCCGGGTCGGGGGTGGTCACCCGCCGTCCTCCTCGTGCGTTCTCGAAGGCGGTCTGCAGCTTCTCGGCGGTCGCGCCCTGCCGCGCGAGGACCTCACCGGCGGCGCCGCCCTTGGCGGCGATCGCGATGAGCAGGTGCTCGGTGGAGAGGTACTCGTCGCCGAGCCGCTCGGCGCGCTCGGCGGCCTCGGCGATCACGGCCAGCAGCTCACGGTTGGGCTGCGGGGGCGCGACCGTGGCGCCGGTGACGCTGGGCAGGCCGGCGAGCAGGCGCTCGGCGCCGGTGCGTACGGCGGCCTGGTCGGCGTCGGTCGCGACCAGCAGGTCGACGATGTTCTCGTTGTCCTCGCCGGCGAGCAGGGCGAGCAGCAGGTGCGCGGGGGTCAGGTCCGCGTGGCCGTCCTTCACGGCCCGGCTGCTCGCGGCGTTCAGTGCGTCCCTGCTCCTGTTGGTCAGCTCGGCGTCCACGTCCGGCTACTCCTCTCCACCACGGCACAGATACTGACATGCTCAACGTGCACAAAGTTGAGTCTATTCCACTCAAGGCGGTGCCCGCGTACGCTTCGGCCATGTCCCAGGACCCATTCGACCCGACGCCCGCCTACCTCGCCTTCTGGCGGGAGCGACACGTGTGCACCCTGACGACCCCGCGCCCCGACGGCACGCCGCACGTGGTGCCGGTGGGCGTGACGTACGACCCGGAGGCCGGGGTGGCCCGGGTGATCAGCAACAAGCACAGCAAGAAGGTCCGCAACGTGATCGCGGCGCAGCCGGCGGGCGCGCGGGTCGCGGTGTGCCAGATGGAAGGGCGCCGCTGGGCGACGCTGGAGGGGCGCGCGGTCGTCCTGACGGACGAGGCCTCGGTGGCCGAGGCGGTACGGCGCTACGCGGAGCGCTACGGGCGCACGCCCTCGCCGAACCCGGACCGGGTGGTCATCGAGATCGCGCTGGACCGCGCGATGGGCCGCGCCTGAGCCGCGGCGGGGCCGGCCGCCGAGGGCCCGGCCGTAGGGGTGCCGGCCGCAGAAGTGCCGGCCGCAGAGGGGCTCTCACCTGTCCGATTCACGTACTGGACGGGGCAAGCACAACGGCGCCATCGTGTTCAGGTCCACGATGGCGCCGTTGTGTGGGGGAAGCACCTGCGCGATCTGCGACGACGGGGGAATCGCGTCAGGCACTGCGGGGGGTGGCGGTGGTGATGTCGGGCTCGAAGAGCTGGTGGTCGCGCTGATCCAGGTTGACGAAGACCATGCCGTACCTGACCTCGCAGCGGACGGGCTGCGGCGCGCCCCGGGGGCGGCGCAGGCAACGGTAGGCACGAACGTCCTCGTCCTCCTCCCGCACCACGATGATCGGCTGCCCGAACAGGGTGACCATCAACGAATCGCCAGGGTGGGGGATGGCCGTGACGAGATCGATGAACTGCCACCCGGAGCGGTAGGCGGAGGCCATTTCGCGCCGGAAATCGCGGTCGTCGGGGGTCATCACGCCTCCGTCGCAGGGATCGAGGTCCACCCGGTGTCCGCCTTACCCGTCGGAGCACTGGTCCAGCCGGTGTCGACCTCTGCCTGCACGTTGCCGGCGTCCGCGCCGAGCGCGCCCACTGCCCCGAATACCGCAACGGCGGAGAAAACAACGGCAAGCGCCGAGCGAAGCATTCTCTTGTACATGGTCGGCTTCGTCCTCACTTGATGGAATCCTCTCCCCCGCGTGTCAGACGATGGCTCATTCGGGCACGTCAATGCCACAGGGACGATGCATCATGTTCTTGCATGTTCAGGACCCTGGGGGGTGGAGATTTGCCCAGAAGCAACACAAACCCGACACATCCCCACCCCGTGACGTCGCTGTGCGACGAGGGGACGCGGCTCTACGCGGCGGCGCTCAGTACCGGACGAATCGCCCGTACCGAGGTCCAGAACGCTCCCTGCCTGCTCGAATTCGCTCTTCTGCAGCCCGACCCTGACGACGCGAACCAGCTCCGTCCGGTTCCCCCGTCCGTCGCACTGGCTCAACGACTGCACCCGATTGAACGGGAGATCCAGGAGCGACGGCGCACCGCTGTAGATCTGACCGACGCTTTCGAGCCGTTCCTCGCCATCAGCGCACAGAGCCCGTCGAACACCCACGCCATCACCGTGCTGGAAGGATTCGACCGGATCAATGCGGCGCTGAACCTGGCCACGGCCGAATGTCACACCGAGGTCCTGACGGTACAGCCCGGCGGCCCCCGGCCCTCGCTCGCCCTCACCCAGGCCCTGGAGCGCGACGCCCCGCTCATCGACCGCGGGGTCAGCATCCGCACGCTCTACCAGCACACGGTACGGCACAGCCAGGGCACGCTCGCCTACGTGGACCGCATCTCCACGGGCAAGGTGGAGATCCGCACGCTGGAGGAACTCATCGAGCGGCTCATCATCTTCGACCGCACGGTGGCCTTCATCCCCGCGAGCGACGACCGCAGGGTGGCCCTGGAGCTGCGCCACCCGGGGCTGGTGGACTACCTCATCAAGGTCTTCGAGCAACTGTGGCGGCGCGCCGTGCCGTTGCGCGACGAGGTCACCTACACCCCCACCCCCGACGGCATCTCGGGCGTCCAGCGCTCCATCGCCCAACTCCTCGTGGAGGGCCACGTGGACGAGGCCATCGCACGCCGGCTGGGCATGAACGTACGCACCTGCCGGGCCCACATCGCCAAGCTCGCCCACACCCTCGGCAGCGGCAGCCGCGCCCAACTCGGCTTCCTCATCGCCCAGTCGGGCATCCTGGGCGCCCCGGAGCACTGACCCCCTAGGCACAGGACCCCGCCCTGGGATCCAGGGCGGGGTCCTGTGCCTACGAAGCGCTCGGTCGCTCAGTCCTGCGCGTGCTCAGTCCTGCGCGTGCTCAGTCCTGCGCGTGCTCAGTCCTGCGGGCGCTTGGGCCGCCAGACCACCAACGCGCTCTGCTGCGGCGGCTGGTACGGCACCAGGTCCCGCCGGTACGAGGCGTGCACCTGGGCCTCGCGCTGCTGCATGGCCGCGGCGGCGCCGTCGACGGCCGCGGCGAGCTCGGCCACCCGCTGCTGGAGCGCGGCGACCTGGTTCTCCAGTTCGATGATGCGCTTGATGCCCGCCAGGTTGATGCCCTCGTCCTGGGACAGCTGCTGCACCGTACGCAGCAGCTCGATGTCCCGGGCCGAATAGCGCCGGCCGCGCCCGGCCGTGCGGTCCGGGGAGACCAGGCCGAGGCGGTCGTACTGGCGGAGGGTCTGCGGGTGCAGACCCGAGAGCTGGGCGGCCACCGAGATCACGTACACCGGCGAATCGTCGGTGAGTTCAAAAGGATTCCTGCGGCGGCCGTCCATCTCATGCTCCCTTCGCGGACTCGAACAGGGTGGCGCGCGGGTCCTCCGAGGAGGTCGCGTCGCGGTAGGTCTCCAGTGCTTCCTTGGCCTTGTCCGACAGCTCCGTCGGCACGGCCACCTCGATCGTCACCAGCAGGTCGCCCCGCGTACCGTCCTTGCGGACGGCACCCTTGCCCCGGGCGCGCATCGTGCGCCCGTTGGGGGTGCCCGGCGGCAGCTTCAGGGTGACGGCCGGCCCGCCCAGGGTCGGCACCCGGATGTCGGCGCCGAGCGCCGCCTCCGGGTACGTCACGGGGACGGTCACCGTCAGGTTGTCCCCGCGGCGGCCGAACACCGGGTGGCTGTCCACGTGGACGACGACGTACAGGTCACCGGCCGGGCCGCCCCGCTCGCCGGGGGCGCCCTTGCCGCGCAGCCGGATCCGCTGGCCGTCGGAGACGCCCGCCGGGATCCGGACCTGCATGGTCTTCGAGGAACGGGCGCGCCCGCTGCCCTTGCAGACCTCGCAGGGGTGCTCCGCGATCAGGCCGCGGCCCTTGCAGTCCGTGCACGGGTCGGTCAGCGAGAAGCCGCCGCCGCTGCCGCGCGAGACCTGCCCGGTGCCGACACAGGTCGGGCACACCCGGGGGGTGCCGTTCTTGTCGCCGGTGCCCGAACAGGCCTTGCAGGGCGCCTGGGAGGACATCCGCAGCGGCACGGTCGCGCCGTCCACCGCCTCCGTGAAGGAGAGGGTGACCTCGGACTCGATGTCCTGGCCGCGACGCGGCTGGACGCGGCTGCCCGCGCCCGCCCCGGCCCGGTTGAACAGGCCGCCGAAGACGTCCCCGAGGCCGCCGCCGAAGCCGCCGGCCCCGCCCGCACCGCCGCCCTGGGCGCCCCCGAAGAGGTCGCCCAGGTCGAAGTTGAACGAGCCGCCGCCCGCGCCGGGCCCGGGGCGGAAGCCCCCGTTGCCGAACAGGGCGCGGGCCTCGTCGTACTCCTTGCGCTTCTTGGGGTCGCCGAGGACGTCGTTCGCCTCGGAGATCTCCTTGAAGCGCTCCTCGGCGGAGGCGTCGCCCTTGTTGGCGTCCGGGTGGAACTCGCGGGCGAGCTTGCGGTACGCCTTCTTGATCTCGGCATCGGTGGCGTCCTTGGGGACACCGAGCGCCTTGTAGTAGTCCTTCTCCAGGTAGTCCTTCGTACTCACCGCCGGTGTCCCTCCTCCCGCGCCTTCTTCCCTACGTGTCCTGCATCAGCCCTTGTCGGGGGCATCCGTGTCCGCATCGCCGGCGTCCTCGGCCTTGGGCGCCGCGCCCGGCTGGGGCTCGGCCACCGCGACCCGCGCGGGACGGATCGTACGCTCGCCGATCCGGTACCCCGGCTGAAGGATCGCCACGCACGTCGTCTCGGTGACGTCGGGCGCGTACGAGTGCATCAGGGCCTCGTGCACGGTCGGGTCGAAGGGCTCGCCCTCCTTGCCGAACTGCTGCAGGCCCATCTTCGCGGCGACCGTCTCCAGCGATTCGGCCACCGACTTGAAGCCGCCGACCAGCTCGCCGTGCTCACGGGCGCGGCCGATGTCGTCGAGGGTCGGGAGCAGCTCGGTCAGGAGGCTCGCCACGGCGATCTCCTTGACCGTGACCCGGTCCCGCTCCACCCGGCGGCGGTAGTTCTGGTACTCCGCCTGGAGCCGCTGGAGGTCCGCGGTGCGCTCGGTGAGCGCCGTACGGGCCTGGTCCAGCTGCGCCAGCAGAGCGACGTCCGGTCCCGCGGACGGGCTTGCGTCGCCGGCCGGAGCCGCCTCCCCCGCCCGGTCGGCGGAGTCGGCGGTCTTCGGCTCGTCGGTCGTGCCGTCGGCGGGGACGTCAGGCTTCTCCTCGAAGCCCGGGGTCTCCTCCGACATCAGGCAGCGCCACCCTTCGCGTGACCCGGCTTCTCGTCGTCCACGATCTCGGCGTCGACGACGTCGTCGTCGGCCTTGGCCTGGCCCGCGTCACCGGCGGCGGCACCGGCCGCACCGGCGGCCTGGGCGTCGGCGTAGATGGCCTGGCCCAGCTTCTGGCTGACCGCGGCGACCTTCTCCGTGGCGGTGCGGATCTCGGCCGTGTCCTCGCCCTTGAGCTTCTCCTTCAGCTCGGCGACGGCGGTCTCGACCTCGGTCTTGACCTCGGCCGGGACCTTCTCCTCGTTGTCCTTGACGAACTTCTCCGTCTGGTACACGAGCTGCTCGGCCTGGTTGCGGGTCTCGGCGGCCTCGCGGCGGCGCTGGTCCTCCTCCGCGTACTGCTCGGCCTCCTGGCGCATCCGGTCGACCTCGTCCTTGGCGAGCGAAGAGCCGCCGGTGACGGTCATCTTCTGCTCCTTGCCCGTGCCGAGGTCCTTCGCCGTCACGTGCATGATGCCGTTGGCGTCGATGTCGAAGGACACCTCGATCTGCGGGACGCCGCGCGGCGCCGGCGGCAGACCGGTCAGCTCGAACATGCCGAGCTTCTTGTTGTACGCCGCGATCTCGCGCTCGCCCTGGTAGACCTGGATCTGCACGGACGGCTGGTTGTCCTCGGCCGTGGTGAAGATCTCGGAGCGCTTGGTCGGGATCGTGGTGTTGCGCTCGATCAGCTTGGTCATGATGCCGCCCTTGGTCTCGATGCCGAGGGACAGCGGGGTCACGTCGAGGAGCAGGACGTCCTTGACCTCACCCTTGAGGACACCGGCCTGGAGGGTGGCGCCGATGGCGACGACCTCGTCCGGGTTCACACCCTTGTTGGCCTCCTTGCCGCCGGTCAGCTCCTTGACGAGCTCGGCGACGGCGGGCATACGGGTGGAGCCGCCGACCAGGACGACGTGGTCGATCTCGCTCAGGGAGATGCCGGCGTCCTTGATGACGTTGTGGAACGGGGTCTTGCAGCGCTCCAGGAGGTCCGCGGTCAGCTGCTGGAACTGGGCGCGGGTGAGCTTCTCGTCCAGGTGCAGGGGGCCCTCGGCGGACGCCGTGATGTAGGGCAGGTTGATCGTGGTCTCCGTGGAGGAGGACAGCTCGATCTTCGCCTTCTCGGCGGCCTCGCGCAGACGCTGCAGGGCCATCTTGTCCTTGGACAGGTCGACGCCGTGGCCGTTCTGGAACTGCTTGACCAGGTAGTCGACGACGCGCTGGTCCCAGTCGTCACCACCGAGGTGGTTGTCACCGTTGGTGGCCTTCACCTCGACGACGCCGTCGCCGATCTCCAGCAGCGACACGTCGAAGGTGCCGCCACCGAGGTCGAAGACGAGAATGGTCTGGTCGTCCTTGTCCAGGCCGTAGGCCAGGGCGGCGGCGGTGGGCTCGTTGACGATGCGCAGGACGTTCAGACCCGCGATCTCGCCGGCCTCCTTGGTGGCCTGGCGCTCGGAGTCGTTGAAGTACGCCGGCACGGTGATGACCGCGTCGGTGACCTTCTCGCCCAGGTAGGCCTCGGCGTCGCGCTTGAGCTTCTGCAGGATGAAGGCGCTCATCTGCTGCGGGTTGAAGCTCTTGCCGTCGAGCTCGATCTTCCAGTCGGTGCCCATGTGGCGCTTGACCGACCGGATGGTGCGGTCCACGTTCGTGACCGCCTGACGCTTGGCGACCTCGCCGACGAGGACCTCGCCGTTCTTGGCGAAGGCGACGACGGACGGCGTGGTCCTGGCGCCCTCGGCGTTGGTGATGACGGTGGGCTCGCCGCCTTCGAGAACGCTGACGACGGAGTTGGTGGTGCCCAGGTCGATGCCGACCGCACGAGCCATTTTGATTCCTCCAGCTGACTTGAGTGGAACAGACTCAAGAGTGCCCTACCCCTCGCGGTACGTCAACAGAGCTGAGTCGAGTCGACTCAACCTTTAGGTGTCCCTTACGCGCAAGGAGGGTCGGGCGGGGCCGAGCGGGGGACGCGCCGGGGCCGTGCCGCGCGGCGCCCCGGCGGCGCCGCGCCCGTGCGGCACGGTGCCTTGCATGCACGCCGCCCCGACGCTGCCCCCACCGCCCCGGCCGGCCCGAGCAGCCCTGGGCGACGTACCCGGACCGGCTGCTCGTGCGGCCGGGGATGACCGGACTGTGGCAGGTCAGCGCCCGTTCCGACCTACCCTGGGAGGAAATGGCGCTCCTGGACCGGCACTACGTGGAGACCCACTGGCTGGGAATGGACCTGGCGATCCTGGCGCAGACCCCGCGTGCCGCACTCGCGCTGCGCCGGGAGCGGCGCCGGGCAAGGCGGCCCTGAGCGACACAGATCACCGCCTGCACAGCTACAGTGCGGCCGTATAAGTCGGTAACCTCGGCTTAACTGGATAAGTTACCGCTTAGTAATGGCCCGCCCGAGGAGCCCGTCATGCAACTCGCCGCGATCATTGTGTCGCTGACCCTGACCGTGGTCGGCGTGGCACTCTTCGCCCGAGCCATCGCCCAGATCTACCGGTTCGTGAAGATCGGCCAGCCCGTGCCCGCGGGCAGCCGCACCGACAACTGGAAGGCCCGTACGGTCACCCTGACCCGGGAATTCCTCGGCCACAGCCGGATGAACCGGTGGGGCATCGTCGGCTTCGCCCACTGGTTCGTGGCCATCGGCTTCCTGACCCTGCCGCCGACCCTGGCCCAGGCCTACGGCCAGCTCTTCGAGGCCGACTGGACCCTGCCGGTCCTCGGCGGGTTCCTGCCGTTCGAGCTCTACATCGAGTTCATCGGCGTCATGACGATCCTGGGCATCGCCGCCCTGATCGTGATCCGCCTGCTCAGCCTGCCCTCGCGGGCCGGCCGCAAGTCGCGCTTCGCGGGCTCGAAGGCCTGGCAGGCGTACTTCGTCGAGTACGTCATCCTCACCATCGGCCTGGCGATCTACGTGCTGCGCGGCCTGGAGGGCGCCATCCACCACGTGGAGTCGTACGAGGCCGCGTACTTCGCCTCGTACCCGCTGGTGCTGGCGTTCAAGGGCCTGTCGCTGGGCACCCTGCAGAACCTCATGTACTTCACCGCCATGGTGAAGATCAGCGTCTCGCTGATCTGGATGATCACCGTCTCGCTGAACACCAACATGGGTGTCGCCTGGCACCGCTTCCTGGGCTTCCCGAACATCTGGTTCAAGCGGAACGCCACCGGGGGGACCGCGCTCGGCGCGCTCCAGCCGATGACCAGCGGCGGCAAGGAGATCGACTTCGAGGACCCGGGCGAGGACGACGTCTTCGGCGTCTCCCAGGTCGAGCAGTTCTCCTGGAAGGGCATCCTCGACTTCTCCACCTGCACCGAGTGCGGCCGCTGCCAGTCGCAGTGCCCCGCCTGGAACACCGGCAAGCCGCTGTCCCCCAAGCTCCTGATCATGTCGCTGCGCGATCACGCGCACGCCAAGGCCCCGTACCTGCTGGCCGGCGGCGGCAAGACCATGGAGGGCGAGGAGAAGGCCTCCGCGGAGCAGCTCAAGGACGTCCCGGCGGCGGCCCTGGCCGAGGCCGAGCGCCCGCTGATCGGCACCGTCGAGGAGAACGGCGTCATCGACCCGGACGTGCTGTGGTCCTGCACCACCTGCGGTGCGTGCGTGGAGCAGTGCCCGGTCGACATCGAGCACATCGACCACATCGTCGACATGCGCCGCTACCAGGTGATGATCGAGAGCTCCTTCCCGTCCGAGGCGGGCACGATGCTCAAGAACCTGGAGAAGAAGGGCAACCCCTGGGGCCTGGCCAAGAAGCAGCGCGTGGAGTGGACCAAGGAGGTCGACTTCGAGGTCCCGATCGTCGGCAAGGACGTCGAGGACCTCTCCGAGGTGGACTACCTCTACTGGGTCGGCTGCGCCGGCGCCCTGGAGGACCGCGCCAAGAAGACCACCAAGGCCTTCGCGGAGCTGCTGCACATGGCGGGCGTCAAGTTCGCGATCATGGGCGGCGAGGAGAAGTGCACCGGTGACTCGCCGCGCCGCCTGGGCAACGAGCCGCTGTTCCAGCAGCTCGGCCAGGAGAACGTCGCGATGCTGAACATGGCGTTCGGCGAGGACGACGAGGACCCGGAGACGAAGAAGCCGAAGTCGGCGAAGAAGATCGTCTCCACCTGCCCGCACTGCTTCAACACCATCGCCAACGAGTACCCGCAGCTCGGCGGCGACTACGAGGTCATCCACCACACCCAGCTGCTCCAGCACCTCATCGACGAGGGCAAGCTGGTCCCGGTGACCCCGGTCGACGGTCTGATCACCTACCACGACCCGTGCTACCTGGGCCGGCACAACAAGGTCTACACGCCGCCGCGCGAGATCATGTCCGCCGTCCCGGGCCTGCGCCAGCAGGAGATGCACCGCCACAAGGAGCGCGGCTTCTGCTGCGGCGCCGGTGGCGCGCGGATGTGGATGGAGGAGCGGATCGGCAAGCGCATCAACAACGAGCGCGTCGACGAGGCCCTCTCCCTCAACCCGGACATCGTGTCGACGGCGTGCCCGTTCTGCCTGGTCATGCTGACCGACTCGGTCAACGGCAAGAAGAACGACGGCCAGGCCAAGGAGTCCGTCCAGGTCGTGGACGTGGCCCAGCTCCTGCTGGAGTCCGTCAAGACCCAGCCGCCGGCGGAGCCGGCCGCGGAGGCGGAGCCGAGCGAGCCGGAGCCCGAGCCGGCGAAGTAGCA
This sequence comes from Streptomyces sp. WAC06614, assembly GCF_003949795.1. Taxonomy (GTDB): domain Bacteria; phylum Actinomycetota; class Actinomycetes; order Streptomycetales; family Streptomycetaceae; genus Streptomyces. The sequence continues at coordinate 10,558 of NZ_RPRY01000009.1, read as the reverse complement.
CCGCCGCCGCCGGAGCTCGGCGGAGCTGAGCAGAGCGAACGGCCGGTCCTGCCCCCCGTGGCAAGGACCGGCCGTTCGCCGTTCCACGGGCCCCCGGCGGGCGGGTCAGGTCCTCTCGGCCGTGTACTGCTCGATCAGCCGGCCGCCGAAGTCGTAGCCCCAGCTGTCGCCGCCGCCCCGGCCGTCGATCACGACGAACTTCACGCGCTTGCCGTCCTGGACCAGCTTGTACGTCCAGCCGTCGTCGAAGACGGAGGGGTTCTTCAGGTCGACGGTGGCCACGCGCTCGCCCTTGTAGGTGGCGATCTCCACCCGCTTGCCCTGCGGCCCGTCGACCAGCTTCCCGATCCGCCCGCCGGGCAGGTTGACCCGTACCGAGCTCTCGGCCACCGGCTTGCCCTTCCGCTCCGGGGCGGGCTTCGGCTCGGGCTTCGGAGCGGGCTTCGTGCCCTCGACCCACGAGGTCACCGTGCCGTTGGGCTGGAGCACGACGTGCAGCCCGTTGTGCCGGCCGTGGGCGGCCCTGCCGTTCTTGCTGACCAAGGTGTCGAGCTTGGTGGACCCGGCGTACACGTCCGCCTCGAAGTGGCCGGGGCCGACCCTGTGGACCTTGGCGACGGAGCCGTCCGCCAGCCGCACGGTGGTGACGAACCGGCGCTGCTCCTTCGGCCCCGCCGACGGCGTGGTGGGCTCGGCCGGCTGCTCGGGCCCGGCCTGCTGCTCGGGCCTGGCCGGCGGAGCGGTGGGCGGCGCGTCGTCGGCGAATGCGGCACCGGTCGGGAGGGCCAGGGCGACCGCGGCCGCACCGGAGACGGCGGCGGCACGCAGGAGGGTGGTACGGCGGGTGGCACGCATATCGGCGACTCTTCCTCGTGATCTCGTCGGGTGGGGCAGGACGGATACGAAGCTACGTGTCCGATATGTGGGTAATCCGTCGGGAACGTAACAGCAGGCCGCAGAATGCCGCACAGCGGAGTAAACCGGTCGGAACGTCGGCGGCAAGGCCCCTCGGGGCAGACCTCCGGACATCCCCTAGGGGATGTCACAGGTCAGCCGCAAAGGGCTGCTGTTCCGGCCGCCCGTTCACGACCGCGCGCAGGACCAGGTACGTTCGATCACGTGGCTGGATTCAGGATGGGACGCGGACGGGACGACAACCGCGGTCCTCAACACCCCCCGCGGCAGCAGCCGTACGGTCAGCAGCAACCGCCGCAGGCGCCGTACGGCCAGCAGCCCTACCCCCCGGCAGGCCCGCCGCCGCAGCAGCAGTGGCCGCAGCAGACCGGGGGTCACGGCGAGCCGGAGTACTTCGACCCGCACGACGGCGGCCCGGCGTACGGCTACGAGCAGCAGCCGCCGTACCCGCAGCAGCACCCGCAGCACGGGAACGGCTACCCCGGCGGCCCCGGCGCCGGCCCCGGCTCCGGAGCGACGTACGCGAACAACCCCGGCCACACCCAGGCCTTCGCCTTCGGCGAGGACCCTTACGGCCAGGGCGCGACGTACCAGGCGGGCGCGGCCCCGGCGGCTCCGGCCGGTCCGCGGCTGCCCTGGAAGGAACTGCTCAAGGGCATCGTGCTGCGCCCCGGCCCGACCTTCCTGCAGATGCGCGACTACCCCGTGTGGGGCCCGGCGCTGATCGTCACGTTCCTGTACGGGCTGCTGGCCGTCTTCGGCCTCGACGACGCCCGCAAGGACGTGATCAACGCGACGCTGAACAAGGCCGTCCCGATCGTCCTGAGCGCCGGTGTGGCCTTCGTCGTGTGCGGTCTGCTGCTGGGCGGCGTCACGCACACCCTGGCCCGTCAGCTGGGCGGTGACGGCTCCTGGCAGCCCACCGTGGGCCTGTCCATGCTGGTCATGTCGCTGACGGACGCGCCGCGCCTGGTCTTCGCCATGTTCCTGGGCGGCGACAACATGCTGGTCCAGGCCCTCGGCTGGGCCACCTGGGTGGCCGCCGGCGCCCTGTTCACCTCGCTGATCAGCAAGTCCCACGACCTGCCGTGGCCGAAGGCCCTGGGCGCGTCGGCGATCCAGCTGGTCGCCCTGCTGTCGATCATCAAGCTGGGCACGCTGTAGCCCCGGCACCGCACCGCACACACCAAGGGCCCGACGCGCACGAGCACGTCGGGCCCTGTCAGTGACGGGGGAGGTCCGTCAGGCGTCGAGCACCTGCCCGGCCCGCTGGACGACGGGCCGCTCGACGGACCACGGGAACTCGATCCAGTCGTCGGTCTTCTTCCACACGTACTCGCACTTCACCAGGGAGTGCGACTTCTCGTAGATCACGGCGGAGCGCACCTCGGCGACGGTGCCCAGGCAGAAGTCGTGGACCAGCTTGAGGGTCTTGCCGGTGTCGGCGACGTCGTCGGCGATCAGGACCTTCTTGTCGGAGAAGTCGATCGCGTCCGGCACGGGAGCCAGCATGACCGGCATCTCCAAGGTGGTCCCCACGCCGGTGTAGAACTCCACGTTCACCAGGTGGATGTTCTTGCAGTCGAGCGCATAGGCCAGTCCACCGGCGACGAAGACCCCGCCCCGGGCGATGCTGAGGATGATGTCGGGCTCGTAGCCGTCGTCGGCGATGGTCTGCGCGAGCTCCCGTACGGCACGGCCGAAGCTCTCGTACGTCAACGTCTCTCGCACTACATCACTGCTGGTCATTCGGGTCGCCTCACCTGGGTGCGGTGGAAGTTCTGGAAGGACCGCGAGGCGGTCGGCCCGCGCTGGCCCTGGTAGCGGGACCCGTAGCGCTCGCTGCCGTACGGGAACTCCGCGGGCGAGCTGAGCCGGAACATGCACAACTGCCCGATCTTCATCCCGGGCCAGAGCTTGATCGGCAGGGTCGCCAGGTTCGACAGCTCCAGGGTCACGTGCCCGGAGAACCCGGGGTCGATGAACCCTGCCGTCGAGTGCGTCACCAGACCGAGCCGCCCGAGAGAGGACTTCCCCTCCAGTCTGGAGGCGATGTCGTCCGGCAGCGAGATGACCTCGTAGGTCGAGGCGAGCACGAATTCACCGGGGTGGAGGATGAAGGCCTCGTCACCCTCCGGCTCGACCATCCTGGTCAGGTCGGGCTGCTCGATCGCCGGGTCGATGTGGGCGTAGCGGTGATTCTCGAACACCCGGAAATACCGGTCGAGCCGCACGTCGATGCTGGAGGGCTGCACCATCGACTCGTCGAACGGGTCGATGCGCACCCGCCCGCTGTCGATCTCGGCCCGGATGTCCTTGTCTGAGAGAAGCACGTCCCGAGGATACGCAGAGCGCGCCGGGCTCCCCCAATCGAGACCCCGACGCGCACGACGGACCGAGCCCGAGGACTACCGCCGGGCGACTACCGCCGGGCGGCGGTCACCGGCACGGCGTGCCGGAGCCGCGCGCACCGCGGACACCGGAGAAGCCGCCCGGGGCCGATCCGCCGGGCACCGAGCTGCTGCATCGGGAACGTAGCGGTGCTGAAAACATGCCCTTCGGCACAACGGACGACGGTGAGCTCCATCGAGTCCCTTTCCCCACGAGCGGTACTGCGTACGGCGACGAATCGCCACATTAGGGGATGATCGGGACCCACCCAAGCCACCACTCCGCACCCCCACGCTACGCCCCAACTCCCGCCCGCACAGCCCCTGGTACCCCCCGAACAACACGACGGCCCCACGGCGGATACACCGGGGGCCAGGGATGGGGTACAGTGTGCAACGATGCGGAAGCCAGGCATCTGGCCCGCAATGCGGATGTAGTTTAATGGTAGAACATGAGCTTCCCAAGCTTATAGCGCGGGTTCGATTCCCGTCATCCGCTCTTCTACGAAGCCCCAGGTCAGCGACCTGGGGCTCGTTTGTTGTCCGGGCCACCGGGGGCCGCGCGCCGTTCGTGCCATGAGGGCCGTAACGGCACGTCGAAGGGGGCACCGACATCCTGGGGACGGTGGCGGTCGCGCCGCGCCGGTGCGCGGCCCGCGCCGGCGCGATGAGTCCGCCGGTCAGGCGTGCTCGTCCGACGGCTGCCGGGCAGGCTGGACCGACCAGCTCGGCGGCTCGTCGCCGTCTGAGTCCTCGTCGCGCTCCGCGTCGGCGGCTGTCGCATGGATCTTGCCCGACGCGTGGTGGACCGGCGCGTACACGGCGTAGAGGTGCAGGGTCTCGTCACCGATGTTGGTGACGTTGTGCCAAGTGCCGGCGGGTACGAAGATGGCCCAACCGTCCTCGACCTCCCGGTCGAAATCGAGTCGATCCTTCGCGCGGCCCATCTGGACGCGGCCCCGGCCTGCGTCGAGTCGTAGGAATTGGTCAGTCTCCGGGTGCGCCTCCAAGCCGATGTCCTCACCCACCGGGATCGACATGAGCGTCAACTGAAGGTACTTCCCGGACCAGGCGACCGCGCGGTAGTCCGTGTTCTCGAGCGTCGCCTTCTCGAGGTCGAAGCTCTGGGGGTCCGGCCCGATGTCCTTGATGGTCATGCTTCTCTCCCGCTCAACGGAGGCGGTACGCGGTACGCGGTCAACGACCTCAGGCGTTTTCGTCGTCCTGGGCGGTGCCGACCGACGGGGCTGCGGGGTGGGGGAGTTCGGCGAGGAGGATCTCGGCGGCTCGGGTGACGTTGTCGGCGTGGACGGCGCGGGCCATGGCCGTGCGGGCGGCCTCGGGGGTAGCGGCGGGCGGGACGACCATGAGGGAGAAGTGGTCGTTGTCGCCGCGGGTCACCAGGACGGTGTCGTCGCCGACGGGGAAGGAGTCGAGGTGCACGACCCGGTCGTCGACGACCAGGCGGACCGGGATGCCGTTCCAGGCGGAGGCGTCCAGGCCGACCCGGGTGATGGGTCCGAGGTGTTCGGTCAGGGCGGTGATCAGTGGCGGGAGCTCCCGCTCCACGTCACGCGAGCGCGGCCACCAGGCGCCGTCGAGCAGGTTCTGCCGGGATCCCGTCGTCTCCAGCCGGAGCAGCGCGGTGCCCGGTCCGACGGCCCGGTGGACCTCGTCCGGCAGGAGCCGTGACGGCGTGGGGACGCGGTGGGGGGAGGTGCCTGCGTCGGTCATGGTCGGTCCGCCCGTCCACGGGTGGTGCCGCGCCGCCCGAACCGGTGCCACGGCGGACGCCGGGCCGGTGAGCGGAGCGTCGGCCCCGCTCTTTCACCGTACTCCGGGGGGACCCGCGGACGCGCCGCTCCCGGCCGGGGAACCGGTCGGTGCCGGACCTTCGGACGTACCGTGGTCGTACGGAGACCTGACCGACCCGGCCTTCGATGGGAAAGGACGGTGCCGCCTTGGACCGCAACGAGCCGGAGGAAGCCCTGCCGCCGCCGGGGTACGCCGAAGTCCGCATCGTCGCCGCCACCCCGGACGCCGCCCGGATGGTGGCGGACGTCCTCCGTCGCTGCTTCGCCGGTGGCGAGCAGCGCAGCTACCCCGCCCCCGGCGGAGGCACCCGCCTCCACCTCACCGTCGACACCGCCCATCCCGCCGAACCGGCCCGGTCCTGGCTGGCCACCAGCAGGCCCCCGAGCGGCACCGGGCCCCACCCCGAGGAACCCTGACCTGGGGCTTCGTCGTTGTCCGGACGCCGCCGCGCGGAGGGATGGGACGCGCGCAGTCAGCGACGGTATTCGGCCATTCAGGCAGGGGGGCCGGAGGTGCGGAAGCGAAGCAGGGTGACCGGAGTGGGGCACGGTGGCTTCGTCGCCCTACCATCGGGGGCTCCGCCTGCCAACACCGCCCGGACATTCTTGTTGGACGGCTTCAAAACGATTTTTCGTTCGTGTGCGCCATAAAGCCTGCCGAATTTTTCTCCTTCCCTCACCCGCGCGCCCCACGGTGAAATCAGGCCGCATACGCGCGCTGCATATAGTCCTATTTTCCTTGGCTCCCTTGTCTGGGCATACCCCTCCACGCATAGCTATGGGGGTACACCGCTTCCTCGTTCCGGGGAGGCGATCGTGACACCTGCCACGTGAGGAGACGTCATGAAGAAGGCTTACGAAGCGCCGACGCTCGCCAAGCTCGGGGCGTTCCGCAAGAAGACCGGGCTGCTGCAGAGTTCCGGCAACGACCGGCTGATCCTGAGCAAGAACTGACGACCGACGGTCCTGACCCGACGTCATGACTGAACTGCACGAGAGTGCGGGGACGGGCCCCGGCGACGCGCACTTCGCGGTCTTCACCGACCGTGCGGACGCGGCCGCCGTGGCCCGCTCCTTCTCCCGTCCCGGAACGCGCACCCTGCCGCACCCCTCGGGCCGGCCCTGGCTGGTGGGAGAGTGGCACGACCGCGACGTCGTCGCCGCGCGCGCCGGCCACGCGGCCCTTGCCGTCATCGGTTGCTGCCCCGTCGACGCCGTGGAGCTCCAGCGCCGTGCCGGGCGGCTGCGCGATCTCGCCGACGTGGACGCCCTGGCCCGCTCGCTTCCCGGCAGCTTCCACCTGATCGCCGCGCTCGACGGGCGGCTCAGGGTGCAGGGCACCGCGTCCGGGCTCCGACTGGTCTTCCACGCGCCCGTCGACGGGGTGCAGGTGGCCGCCAGCCGCGCCGACCTGCTCGCCGGCGCGATCGGCGCCGAACCCGACCGGGAGCAGCTGGCCGTCCGCCTGTTGTGGCCCGTCCCCCATCCGCTCGCCGAGACACCCCTGTGGCGCGGCGTCACCGCCGTGTCCCCCCAGGACGCGCTGATCATCGCCGCCGACGGCCGGACGGTGCACCGCTCGCGCTGGTGGACGCCGCCCGAGCCGGTACGGCCTCTGGCCGACGGCGCCCCCGTCGTCCGTGAAGCCCTGGCCGCGGCGGTCGACGCCCGTACGCGGCAGGGTGGCGTGGTCAGCTGCGACCTGTCCGGCGGACTGGACTCCACGTCCGTCTGTTTCCTGGCCGCGCGGTCCCCGGCCCGGGTGGTCGCCAGCACGTGGCCGGGCCGCGACCCCGCCGACACCGACCTCCACTGGGCCCGGCAGGCCGTCCGGTCGCTGCCGCAGGTCGAGCACGTCGTCTGGGACGCCGACGCCTCTCCGCTGGTCTACGAGGACCTGCTCGGCATCGACGACCTGCTCGACGAGCCGACCATCGGCGTCATGGACCGCTCGCGTGTCCTGCACCACCTGCCCGCCATGGCCGAGCGCGGCAGCAGGCTGCACCTGACCGGCATCGGCGGCGACCACGTGGCCTGGTGCTCCGAGGCGTACTACCACCGCCTGCTGCGCACCCGCCCGCTGTTCGCCCTCCGCACGCTGCGTGGCTTCCGTGCCCTGTGGCAGTGGCCCTTGGGCACGACGGCACGCGCGCTGGCCGACTCACGTCCGTACGGGAGGTGGCTGGCCGACGCCGGCCACCGGCTCCGGGACCCGCTGCCCGCGACCGTCCGCACGAGCCTCGGCTGGGGCATGCCCCCTCGCCTGTTCGACTGGGTCACCCCGGACGCCGAGCGCATGGCCGGACGGGCGCTGCGCGAGGCCGCCGAGCACGCCGTCCCGCTCCACCCGGACCGTGGCCTGCACGCCGACCTGGACCAGATCCGCTCCTGCACGCGCATCATCCGCCAGTGGGACCGGATGGCCGCCCGCGCCGGCGTGCCGATGGCGTCGCCGTTCCTCGACGACCGCGTCATCGAGGCATGCCTCGCCGTCCGCCCGAGCGAGCGCGTCACGCCCTGGCAGTACAAACCCCTCCTGACCGCCGCCATGCAAGGGATCGTCCCCGACGCGTGCCTGCGGCGCACCAACAAGGCCGCCGCCTCCATGGACGCCTTCAACGGGCTGCGCGAACACCGCGCCGACCTGCTGACGCTGTGGGAGGACTCGCGGCTGGAACAGCTCGGTCTGGTCGACGGGAAGGCCCTGCGCCGGCTCGCCCGGCGGCCGGCCACGCCCGAGCTGCGCGAGGCGATCCTCTACTCGACCATCGCCGCCGAAGTATGGCTGCGCGGCCTCGGCCGAGCCCCGCAGGCCACGGAGGCCACGCAGGCCGGAGAGAACACGCAGGCCACGGCCCGCACCGGTCCCTAGGACCGGCCCCTGCACTCCACCACGGGAAAGGTACGCACACCATGGCATTGCGGTTCGGCGCCGACGTCTCCACGGCGGAGACCGACTACGGCACTGTCCTCCTGGACGAACGCGCCGGGGAGTACTGGGAGTTGAACCCCAGCGCCACCCTGGTGATCAAAGCGCTGATGGCGGGCGGTGACGAGGCGGACGCGATTGCCGCACTCACCGCGGAGTTCGACATCGACCAGGGCCGGGCAGGCCGGGACGTCAAGGCCCTCGTACAGCAGCTGCGGGCTGCGGGGCTGGCCGAATGACGACCCCCAGTGCCCTGGAGCGGCCCGTCGGAGTCCCCTTCGCGTGGCGCATGGGCGCCCGACTGGTCCTGCTCCCCGCCGTCGTCCTCTCGCTCCTGCCGCCCCGTCGGATCCGCGCCGTGCTCGACCTCGCCCGCCGCGGCGCCACCCCGGCCACCGCCGCGCAGGCGGAGAACGCCCGGGGTGCCATGTGCGCGGTCAGCCTGCGCTGCGCCGGCCCCAAGGGCTGCCTGCCCCGTTCCCTGGGGGCCGCGCTGCTGTGCCGGCTGTCGGGGACGTGGCCGACCTGGTGCACGGGCGTCCGCGTGGTGCCGCCGTTCACCGCGCACGCCTGGATCGAGGTGGAGGGCCGGCCCGTCGCCGAGGGCGTCCCCGACGACTACTTCACCCGGCTCGTCACGGTCGCCCCCAGGAGCCGACCGGGCCGATGACCGACAGCGCCGTGGATCAGACGCAGGCGACGGCAGGAAGCGACCGCTCCACCCGGGCCGCGATCGCCACCATGTACCGGCTGACCGCCGGACACCGGGCTTCCCTCGGCGCGGCCACCGTGCTCACCCTGGTGGGCTCCGCCCTGGGTCTGGCCCAGCCGCTCGTCGCCAAGCAGGCTGTCGACGCGAGTGGCCGCGGACAGGTGCTGTGGCCCCTCCTGCTGGCCCTCGCCGTGCTGTTCGTCGTCGAAGCGGCGACGGGCGCGGTGGGGCGTTTCGTTCTGGAGCGCATGGGCGAGGGCGTCGTACGCCGGCTGCGCCACGGCCTGGTCGCGCGACTGCTCCGGCTGGAGATGAGGGAGTACGAGCGGCACCGCAGCGGCGACCTGATCTCCCGGGTCACCGCCGACACCACCCTGCTGAGGGAAGTGGTCTCGCAGGCACTGGTCGACCTCGTGACGGGAGCCGTCGTCGCGGCGGGGGCGATCGCGCTGATGGTGTGGATCGACCCGCTGCTGCTCCTGCTCGTGGCCCTGACCGTGGCCCTCGCCGCACTGATCGTCGCCTCCCTGCTCAACGGCATCCGGACCGCCTCCACGCGCATGCAGGACTCGGTCGGTGCGATCGCCGCCGACCTGGAACGTGCGCTCGGCGCCCTGCCGATGGTCCGCGTCCACCGCGCCGAGGACCGCGAAGCGGCCCGCATCGGAGAACGGGTCGAAGCGGCGTACAGCGCCGGCGTACGGACCGCGAAACTCGCCTCCGTCATGAGTCCGGCCGTCGAACTCGCCGTCCAGGGCTCCTTCCTCGTCGTCCTCGTCATCGGCGGCCTGCGGGTGAGCGGACACGCCAACTCGCTCGGCGACCTGGTCGCGTTCCTGCTCTACGCCTCGTACCTGGTCCTGCCGCTCTCCTCGGTCTTCCGCGCGGTCGGCCTGATCCAGCGCGGCATGGGCGCCTACCAGCGCATCGAACAAGCCCTCCTGCTGCCGGTGGAGCCCGCGGAGCCGGACCGCGCACCCGCCACCCGAACCCGCCCACGCCCGCCGATCGCCGCCGTGAGGGAGCCCGGCCGCACGAACGGGGCGGAGGGGCGAGCGCCGGCGCTCGCCCTGCGGGACGTCTGCTTCGGCTACGAACCGGACCGGCCGGTGCTGCGCGGCATCTCCTTCGCCGTCCCCCACCGCAGCCAGACGGCCCTGGTCGGTCGGTCGGGTGCCGGCAAGAGCACGATCTTCGCCCTGGTCGCCCGGTTCTACGAGCCCGATTCCGGAAGCCTGCTCTTCGACGACCTGCCCGCCACCGAACTGGGCCGCTCCGCCTGCCGCGAACGCATCGCCGTCGTCGACCAGGACACCCACGTCCTCCACGGCTCCTTGCGGGACAACATCACCTATGCCGCGCCCCACGCCACCGACGCCGACGTACGGCGCGTCGTCGAGCTCGCCCGACTGGAGGGAGTCGCCCGGCGACTGCCCGGCGGCCTGACGGGCATGCTCGGCCCACGCGGCGGCACCCTCTCGGCCGGCGAACGCCAAAGGGTCGCCCTGGCCCGCGCCCTGCTCGCCCGACCGGCGCTCCTGCTGCTCGACGAACCCACCTCCCACCTCGACAGCATCAACGAAACCGCCCTCACCACCGTCATGAAGGACGTGGCGCAGGAATGCGCCCTCCTGGTGATCGCGCACCGCCTCTCCACGGTCCAGCACGCCGACCAGATCATCGTCCTGGACAACGGCCGCACCACCGCCCGCGGACGTCACGAGGAACTGCTCACCAGCAGCCCCACCTACCGAAAGCTCGCCGCCGGCCAGATGCTCCACCCGGCCCCCACCACCCC
>NZ_RPRY01000101.1 GCF_003949795.1 Streptomyces sp. WAC06614 | reverse complement strand
CCCCCAACCCGTACCACAAGCTCCCCGAGGCCCAGGAGAAGGCGCTCAAGGACCACTACAAGCCGGTCCGCACCACCAAGCTCGGCCAGGGTGACCTGGAGGTTGCCGAGCTTGGTGGTGCGGACCGGCTTGTAGTGGTCCTTGAGCGCCTTCTCCTGGGCCTCGGGGAGCTTGTGGTACGGGTTGGGGGTCCCGCTCCAGGTGACCACCCACACGCGCTGGGTGCCGTTCAGGGCGTCCGCGCACCGGGCGGCCTGCTCGCACTCCACCGGGAAGAGGTCGTCGCTCGCCACCGCCGACCGCTCGGCGAAGACGTCCTTGAGCTTCACGCGCTCGGGCAGGTAGTACTCGACCGTGAAGTCGATCATGAACACCCGGTCGGCGCCGCGGACCGGGGCGAAGCCGTCCCCGGGCTTGTAGTCCTTCGCGATGACGTCGGCGACCCGCTTGCCGTCCGTGCCGTCCTTGGCGTACGTGGTGCGCAGGTGCCGCTGGTCGGTGACGCCGAGCGCCACCAGCACCACCAGGCCGGCCACGCCGAGCGGCCGCGGGCGCAGCGCGCCGAGGCCGGCCGCGGCCAGCACGATCCAGGCGGGCAGCGTGAAGAGCAGGTAGCGGTCGAGGAAGTACGAGGTCGAGCCGTGCGAGATCACCCAGGCCACGCCGATCGGCAGCGCGGCCACCAGGGCCAGCTCCGCGGCCGGCCGGCGTCCGCGGTTCCAGGCGAGCGGCAGCAGGGCCGCGGCGAGCAGGGCGAAGGAGACCAGCGGGGAGGCCGTCAGGTTGCTCCACAGGCCGGCCAGGTCGCGCAGGTGCGGGGCCTTGAGCCAGCTGATCTGCCGGCCCACCTGGCGCTGGCCGAGCAGCACCAGCGGGACGACGGGCAGCAGGCCGACGACGACCGTGAGGGCGTAGCCGGTCAGCAGCCGCCAGGACCGCGTGCCCCACCAGCGGCCGAGGACGATCAGGCCGTGCGGCAGCAGGACCAGCAACGAGACGATGTGGAACAGCCCGGCGGCGGCCACGGCCACCGCGTACGGCGCCCAGCGCGCCACGGTCGGCCGCTCCAGGGCGCGTATCAGCAGCCAGGTGGCGGCGGCCACGGCCAGCACCACGAAGGCGTAGGAGCGGGCCTCCTGACCGTACTTGGAGACGGCGGGCACCAGGGCGAAGAGCAGCCCGGCGAAGGCCGCGGCCCGGCGGTCGAAGAGTCTGCGGGCGGTGAGCACCACGAACACCGCGGCGCCGGCCATGGCCAGTGCCGAGGGCATCCGCAGCATGGCCGGGGAGTCGCCGAACACGGCGACCCAGCCGTGCAGGAGCAGGTAGTAGACCCCGGAGACGGCGTCGACGTTGCCGAGCATCTCCACGAGGTCGCCGGTGCCGCGCCGGGCGGCGTTCCAGCTGGCGAGCTCGTCCCGCCAGGGCTGGGCGGCGCCGGCGCCGGCGCAGGCGACGGCGAACGTCAGCAGGGCGGCCCAGAGCGGGTCGAACCGGGCGAGGCCCGACGCCGGGGCGGCCGCCGGAGCGGCGGGTCCGCCCGCCGGGCCGGGGCGCCCGGCACCGGTTCCGGGCGCGACCGCCGTGCTGCTGCTGGTCATGTGCTCGTACCTTCCGGTCCCGCGGGGCTGATGCCGTCAGTGGCCTCGGCACTTGGGGGTATCCGGACCGAGCTCGACACGAAAGGGTAGATCAGGGTGCCCGAACGGGCACAATTGCGCTGCCGAACCGCGGCTACGCCCTGCGCACCGGCGGGTCGGTCTTCGGCAGGGTGACCCGGGCGCCGTCGAGCAGCCGCTTGAGGACGCCCGAGAGCGGGCGCTCCACCAGGCGGTGGACCAGCCAGGCCAGCACCAGGATGACCACGAGGCACATCGCCAGCAGCGGGAACGGCGCGATGCCGTGGTCGCGGCCCCAGCGGATCATGGCCCAGCCCAGCTCCTGGTGCAGGAGGTAGACGGGGTAGGTCAGGGCGCCGGCGACGGTCAGCCACTTCCAGCGCATCCAGTTGAAGGCGCCCATGGACACGGCGAGCATCACCAGGAACGCCGCGGCCGAGATGAACGCCATGACCGGCCAGGACAGGGTGTGGTGCACCTCGTACTCGTAGCCGCCGACGGTGATGTGCAGCCGGTTCTGCGCGATCAGCCAGGAGAACCCGACCACACCGATCAGCATCCAGTTCACCCCGAACCGGTAGATCAGGTACATGGCCACGCCCGCGATGAAGTACGGGGCGTCCTGCGGCATGAAGACCGTGTCCATGAGCTTGCTGTCCACGCCGGGGGTGATCACGGCGAGGATGGCCCAGATGCCGCAGAAGGCCAGCACCCGGCGGTAGGTCAGCCCCATGACGGCGACGACGGCGAACAGCAGGTAGAAGCGGAGTTCGATCCAGAGGGTCCAGTAGACGCCGTCCGCCTCGGTGACGCCGAGCGGGCGCTCCAGCATCGTGAGGTTGGTCAGCACGTCGCTGAGGCTCATCGGGTGCCGGCTCGGGCGGACCGTGGCCGCGAAGTTCACCACCAGCGTGGTGATGACGATCCCGGCCCAGTAGGCGGGGTACAGGCGCACCACGCGGGAGGTGAAGTAGTCCCGCGGCGAGCGCCCCCAGCACGACATGCAGATGACGAAACCGCTGATGAGGAAGAACAGCTGCACGCCCATCCAGCCGTACGCGGCGAACCGGTGCGTGTCGGGCATCAGCGTCTGCGGCTTCTGTCCCCAGACCTCCGGGTGGATGTTGACACCCGCCCAGTGGAAGGCGACCACCGAGAGCGCCGCGATCAGCCGCAGTCCGTCCAGCACGTACAGGCGGGGCCTGCGCGGGGTGGAGTTGTTCGCCTGCGCGGGTACGCCGGAGGCGGCCTCGTGCAGGGGGGACCGGGGCGGCAGGACGGTGGACATGAAGGGCGCTACTCCGCAGGGGTTCCGGGATCCGGGGACGGATGCCGACACGATGCCCGTTCGGGCGTCCGACAGGGCACACTAACGTGCCTGGACGTGACACTAACGCGGCCCCTACACAGGGAGCCCGGCATCCGCCCCTTCCGTGACCCGAAACACGTCCTCCCGGACGCCCGGATCAGTCCTCCAGCCCCTCCGCCGCCCGCTTCTCGCGCAGTTCCCGGATCGCCTGGCGCCGGGCCAGCCGGTGCGTGCGGCGGATCTGGGCCTCCTGGTAGCGCCGGCGGTCGCGGTCGGTCTCGGGGAGGACCGGGGGGACCCGGCGCGGCTTGCCCTCGGCGTCCACGGCCGCGAAGACCAGGTAGGCGCTGCCGACCTGGGTGGCGGGGGTGGACTCGTTCCAGCGCTCGGCCAGGACCCGGACGCCGACCTCCATGGAGGACCGGCCGGTCCAGTTGACCTGGGCCTTCACATGGACGAGGTCGCCGACGCGGACGGGTTCGAGGAAGGCCATCTCGTCCATCGAGGCGGTGACGGCGGGGCCGCCGGAGTGCCGGCCGGCGACGGCGCCGGCGGCGTCGTCCACCAGCTTCATGATCACGCCGCCGTGCACCGTACCGAGGAGGTTGGTGTCGTGGCTGGTCATGATGTGGGAGAGGGTGGTGCGCGAGGCGGAGGTCGGCTTGCCCGGGAGGGCGTCCGGCTCGTCCGGTATTTCTGTCATGCAGCCACCTTAAGTGGCCCGCGCGGGCATCAGCTCTGCAACAGCACCGGTACGAACCCCCGCCCGGGCTGTCGCAGCACCTGGCCGGTTCGGCATCCTTGTGCCCATGAGTGACTGGCCCGAGGGGCGCAACGACAACCGGGACGACCGCTACGGCCGCGGCAGCGCCCAGGCGCAGCCCGACGGCTCCCAGCCGCTGCGGCACGTGCAGCGGCAGCAGCCGCGCCGCCCCGCGCAGCCGCCGCGGCCCTCGCGGGACCCGTACGGCCACCCCCAGGACCCGTACGGCCGTCAGCAGGACCCGTACGCGCCCCAGGGCGCCCCGCGCCGGCCGGCCGCGCCCCCGCGGGGCGTGCCGCAGCAGTCGCCGGGGCCGGAGGGCTACGACGGCGACGGTTACGACAGCGGGTACAACACCGGTCAGGTCTACGGCAGCCCCTCCGGGGGCCGTCCCGGCGGCGGCGCGGGCGTTCCCCCGCAGCGGCCGGGCGGGGCCGGCGGGCCGGGCGGTCCCGGGCGGCCGGGTCCGGCGCCGGACTGGCGCAAGCGGATCAAGATCGGTTCGATCGTGCTGGTCTCGGCGCTGCTGGTGACCACGATCGGCACGTACGTGTGGGCGGACTCCAAGGTCCGGCGGGAGGTGGACCTGTCCAAGGTCATCGACCGGCCCAAGGACGACGAGTGCACCACGTACCTGATCGTCGGCTCCGACAGCCGCGAGGGCCTGTCCGACGCGGACAAGAAGAAGCTGCACACCGGCTCCGCCGACGGCAAGCGGACCGACTCGATGATGATCCTGGCGGCCTGCTCCAGCGGGAACACCATGGTCTCCCTGCCGCGCGACTCGGACGTGGAGATCCCCTCGTTCGTGGGTTCCCAGTCGGGCAAGAAGTTCCCCGCCCAGGGCCGCCGGGTCAAGCTCAACGCCGCGTACGCCGAGGACGGTCCGGAGCTGCTGGTGCGGACCGTGGAGCACAACACGGGCCTGCGCATCGACCACTACGCCGAGATCGGCTTCGCCGGCTTCGCCAACATCGTCAACGCGCTCGGCGGCGTGGAGCTGGACATCGAGAAGGGCTTCAAGGACGAGAAGTCGGGCGCCGACTTCCAGGCCGGCAAGCAGACCCTCAACGGCGAGCAGGCGCTGGCGTTCGTCCGGACCCGCTACGCCTTCGCCGAGTCGGACCTGGCGCGCACGAAGAACCAGCAGAAGTTCCTCTCGGCGCTGGCCAGTCAGGCCGCCACACCGGGCACGATCATGAATCCGTTCAAGCTCTACCCCACGCTGGGTGCGGGCCTGGACACGCTGATCGTGGACCAGGACATGGGCCTGTTCGACCTGGCGGACATGTTCTTCGCGATGAAGGGCATCAGCTCCGGCGGCGGCACCTCGCTGAACATGCCGATCTCCGGCGAGCGCGGCGGCAACCTGGTCTGGGACAAGGCCAAGGTGCAGCAGCTGGTCAAGCAGATCCAGAACGACGAGAAGGTGACCGTCACCGGCAACCGGTGACGCCCGCTCCCCGCAGTACGCCGAAGGCCCGCCGGATCCTCCCGGCGGGCCTTCGGCGTCGTGCGTAGGGTGCGTCCGTCGTACGGTGCGTCCGTCGTACGGTGCGTCAGCGGACGCCGCGGGCGCGGGCGCGCAGCTTCCACGGCATGACGACGGACTCCAGCTGCACCGCGAGGTTCATCTTGGACTCGCCGACGGTGCGGTCCTCGAAGTGGATCGGGACCTCCATCACCTGGAAGTTGCGGCGCAGGGCCGCGTACTTCATCTCCACCTGGAAGCTGTAGCCGGCGCTGCCGACCGACGCCAGGTCGATCGCGCGCAGGGCCTCGGCGCTCCAGAGGTTGAAGCCGCCGGTGATGTCGCGGACGCGGGTGCCCAGGATGGTGGACGCGTACGCGTTGGCCCAGCGGGACAGCAGCTTGCGGTGGGCGCCCCAGGCGTCGGACAGGGTGCCGCCGGGGACGTACCGGCTGCCGACGACCAGGCCCGCGCCGGTGGACATGGCCACGCCCAGCATCTCGGCGACCTTGCCGGAGGGGTGGGAGCCGTCGGCGTCCATCTGGAGCACGTACTGCGCGCCGTCCTCGACGGCCTTGCTCATGCCGGCGGCGTAGGCGCGGCCCAGGCCGTCCTTGGCGGTGCGGTGCAGGACCGACATCCGGGCGGTGCCGTCCTCGGCCGTGTACTTCTCCGCGAGCTCCTCGGCGATCCGGCCGGTGCCGTCCGGGGAGGAGTCGTCGACGATGAGCAGGTGCAGACCGGGCAGGTCCAGGCCCATCAGCAGCTCGGCCATGACCGGGACGTTGCCCGCCTCGTTGTACGTGGGCATGACCACGGTCAGCGGGGTGCGGGCCCACGCCTCGGGCAGGGCGGTGGTCGCGGCGTCGGTCTCGCGACGGGAGTTGTGCTCGCCTATCACAGGGTTATGCCTCACTGAAGTCGGTCGTTGCGCGGGTCCCGGTCCTGGCGGTCCGGGGTCACCGGTCCGAGGAGAAGCGGAGGGAGGCGGGAGGCAGCTCTGCCTCGCACCACACCCGCACCCCGGTACGCAGTTCGTTGTCAGCCCCTACCAGCGCGCCGTCGCCGACGACCGCGCCGTCCAACACCGTACGCGGACCCACGACGGCCCGTGCACCGATCAGGCTGGCGCTGACATCGGTGTCCGCCCCGACGGTCGCCCCTTCGAGCACGATGGAGCCGCGGACGACGGCCCCGGACTCGATCCGGGCGCCGGCGCCCACCACGGTACCGCCCGACAGCTTGGCGTCGGCGGCCACCTCGGCACCGGGGAGCACCAGTGCCTCACCGCGCGGGCCGGGGACGGCCGGGGAGGCGACGACACCGCGGACGAGGTCCGCGGAGGCCTGCACGAAGGACTCGGGCTTGCCGAGGTCCAGCCAGTACGTGTCCTCGGTCTTGCCGTGCAGCTTGGCGCCGGAGGCGAGCAGGCCGGGGAAGGTCTCGCGCTCGACGGAGACCGGCCGGCCGGCCGGGATGGAGTCGATGACGGAGCGCCGGAAGACGTAGCAGCCGGCGTTGATCTGGTCGGTGACGATCTCCTCGGGCGTCTGCGGCTTCTCGGTGAAGGCCAGGACGCGGTTGTCGGAGTCGGTGGGCACCAGGCCGAAGGCGCGCGGGTCCTCGACGCGGACCAGGTGCAGGGAGACGTCGGCGTCGGCCTCGCGGTGCGAGTCGACCAGGCCGGCGATGTCGAGGCCGGTGAGGATGTCACCGTTGAAGACGAGGACGGGCTCGTCGGGGCCGCCGGTCAGGCGCTGAGCGGCGTTGCGGATGGCGCCGCCGGTGCCGAGCGGCTCGTCCTCGACGACGTACTCCAGGTGGACGCCGAACGCGGAGCCGTCACCGAAGTACGGCTCGAAGACCTCGGCGAGGTAGCAGGTGGCCATCACGATGTGCGTGACACCGGCGGCAGCGGCCCTGGCTATCTGGTGGGCGAGGAAGGGAACTCCGGCGGCCGGGACCATCGGCTTGGGGGTGTTCACCGTGACGGGGCGCAGTCGCGTCCCCTGCCCACCGACCAGCAGGATCGCTTCCGTCATTTTTTCTCCCCATGTGATCCGGGCGTACGAAGACACAAATTTAGCCCACCCGGAGACGTGCGAAGGCCGGAGGCGGCTGCTCGCGGCCGCCTCCGGCCAGGGCGTTGCAGAAGTGTTGGCTACGGTGGGTTACGGCAGGTTGCGGGCCATGACGATCCGCTGGACCTGGTTGGTGCCCTCGTAGATCTGAGTGATCTTGGCGTCGCGCATCATGCGCTCGACCGGGTAGTCGCGGGTGTAGCCGTAGCCGCCGAGGAGCTGAACGGCGTCCGTGGTGACCTCCATGGCCACGTCGGAGGCGAAGCACTTGGCGGCGGCGCCGAAGAAGGTGAGGTCGGAGTCGACCCGCTCGGACTTGGCGGCGGCGGAGTACGTCAGCTGGCGGGCGGCCTCGATCTTCATGGCCATGTCCGCGAGCATGAACTGGATGCCCTGGAAGTCGGCGATCGGCTTGCCGAACTGCTTGCGCTCCTGGACGTAGCCCTTGGCGTAGTCCAGCGCGCCCTGGGCGATGCCGAGGGCCTGGGCCGCGATGGTGATGCGGGTGTGGTCCAGGGTCTTCATGGCGGTGGCGAAGCCGGTGCCCTCCGCGCCGATCATGCGGTCGGCGGGGATGCGGACGTTGTCGAGGTAGACCTCGCGGGTCGGGGAGCCCTTGATGCCGAGCTTCTTCTCCGGGGCGCCGAAGGAGACGCCCTCGTCGGACTTCTCGACGACGAAGGCGGAGATCCCCTTGGAGCGCTTCTCCGGGTCGGTGACGGCCATGACCGTGTAGTACTCGGACTCGCCGGCGTTGGTGATCCAGCGCTTGACGCCGTTGAGGACGTAGAAGTCGCCGTCGCGCACCGCGCGGGTCTTCATGCCGGCCGCGTCGGAGCCCGCGTCGGGCTCGGAGAGGCAGTACGAGAACATCGCGTCGCCCTTGGCGAGCGGGCCGAGGTACTTCTTCTTCAGGTCCTCGGAGCCGGAGAGGATCACCGGGAGGGAGCCGAGCTTGTTGACGGCCGGGATCAGGGAGGAGGAGGCGCAGACGCGGGCGACCTCCTCGATGACGATCACGGTGGCCAGCGCGTCGGCGCCGGCACCGCCGTACGTCTCGGGCACGTGGACGGCGTGCAGGTCGTTGGCGACCAGCGCGTCCAGCGCCTCCCGCGGGAAGCGGGCCTCCTCGTCCACCGCGGCGGCGAACGGAGCGATCTTCGCCTCGCACAGCGCGCGGACCGATTCGCGGAGCATGTCGTGCTCCTCGGCGGGGCGGTAGAGGTCGAAGTCGGAACCGGCCAAAGTGCTCACTCCCCATGCTAACTACCGTTAAGTAACCCAAGCCTATGGCCGACTCCCCGGTAGGGGTACGGGCCGCGCGCGTGAGCTTGGTGACAACCCGCCCGACTATGCTCGGGCCCGCACACCGCACGCCACCTTATGGAGTACCCATGGCCCCCAAGATCACTGTGATCGGCACTGGTTATCTCGGCGCGACCCACGCCGCGGCCATGGCGGAACTGGGCTTCGAGGTGCTCGGGCTGGACATCGTCCCGGAGAAGATCGAGATGCTGGCCGCCGGCCGGGTCCCGATGTACGAGCCGGGGCTGGAGGAACTGCTGGCGGCGCACGTGGCGGGGCTGCCGGGCGCGACGGGCCGGCTGCGGTTCACCACCTCCTGGGAGGAGGTCGGCGCCTTCGGCGACGTGCACTTCGTCTGCGTCAACACCCCGCAGAAGCACGGCGAGTACGCCTGCGACATGAGCTACGTCGACGCGGCCGTGGAGCTGCTGGCCCCGCACCTGACCCGGCCGGCGCTGGTCGTCGGCAAGTCGACGGTGCCGGTGGGATCGGCGGACCGGCTGGCCACGCGCCTGGCGGAACTGGCCCCGGCCGGCGACGCGGTGGAGCTGGCCTGGAACCCCGAGTTCCTGCGCGAGGGCTTCGCCGTCCAGGACACCCTGCACCCCGACCGGATCGTCGTGGGCGTGCGCGGCGAGCGCGCCGAGAAGGTGCTGCGCGAGGTGTACGCGACCCCGGTCGCGGAGGGCAGCCCCTTCGTGGTGACCGACTTCCCGACCGCGGAGCTGGTCAAGACGGCGGCGAACTCCTTCCTCGCCACCAAGATCTCCTTCATCAACGCCATGGCCGAGGTCTGCGAGGCCGCCGGCGGTGACGTGGTGAAGCTGGCGGAGGCCATCGGCCACGACGAGCGGATCGGCGCGAAGTTCCTGCGCGCCGGGATCGGCTTCGGCGGCGGCTGCCTGCCCAAGGACATCCGGGCGTTCATGGCCCGGGCGGGCGAACTGGGCGCCGACCAGGCCCTGACCTTCCTGCGGGAGGTCGACTCGATCAACATGCGCCGGCGCGGCCACATGGTGGAGCTGGCGCGCGAGGCGGTCGGCGGGTCCTTCCTCGGCAAGCGGGTCGCCGTCCTCGGCGCCACCTTCAAGCCCGACTCGGACGACGTGCGCGACTCCCCCGCGCTCAACGTCGCCGGGCAGATCCACCTCCAGGGCGGCCAGGTCACGGTGTACGACCCCAAGGGCATGGACAACGCCCGCCGGGTCTTCCCGACCCTGGCCTACGCCGACTCCGCCATGACGGCGGTCGAGGGCGCGGACGTGGTGCTGCACCTGACGGAGTGGCGCGAGTTCCGCGACCTGGACCCGCAGGCCCTGGGCAAGGCAGTGGCGGACCGCCTGATCCTGGACGGCCGCAACGCCCTGGACGCGGAGCTGTGGCGCGCGGCGGGCTGGACCTACCGCGCCATGGGCCGGCCGCGGGCCTAGCCCAGGCCGTCTCTGCCGGCCGGACCGGGCCGGGCGGCCCGGTCCGCCCCGGTCAGTAGCCGTAGCAGTGGGTCTGGGTGCTGCCCTGCGAGACGGTGTAGTCGGCGCGGTGCACGTTCGGCGCGTTGAAGCCGCCGTTCGCCGCCACGGTGACGGTGCCGCCCCAGCCCTGCGGCGAGGACAGGTAGGCGGTCCCCGGCAGGAAGCCGCCGCCCGACAGGTGGACCCTGCCGTTGGGCAGGACGCCGGAGATGGAACAGGAGGCCGCCGGGACGGCGGCCGCGGCGGAGGCCGCGCCGAGGGCGACGGGAGCCGCCAGGAGCACGCCCGCCACCGCGGGTACGGCCAGCAGTCGACGGAGGCGTCGGTTCGTCATGCTTCCTCCCGGACGGGAGTCGAAGGAGTGCGATGCCCCGGGGAAGGGGCGCGGGAACCGCGCCCCTTCCATCGTCACCCGGCCGGTGCGGGCTGTCGATCGGGCCGCGCGGCGGCCGAGCTCGGCCGTCCTCAGCCGCGTACGGGTTCGCGGCGCATGGCCCACAGGACCGGGCCGCCGCCCGGGAGCGCGGACTCGCCGACCACGCGGAAGCCGAAGTGCTCGTAGAACGGCAGGTTCTCGGGCTTGGAGGACTCCAGCAGGACCGGCAGGCCGTCCGCGTCCGCCCGGGCCAGGCCCGCGCGCAGCAGGGCGGCGCCGTGGCCCTGGCCCTGGGCGGCCGGGTCGGCGCCGACGACCGCCAGGTACCAGGCCGGCTCCGCGGGGCCGGCGGCGCCGGCCGCCTCCGCGGCCCGGCGGAACAGGTCGGCGGTGTCCCCGAGGATCTCGGTGAGCTCCCGTACCGTGTCGGCGTCGGGCGCGGCCCGGTCCAGGGCGGTCGGGGGCACCCAGAAGGCGCCGGCCGCCCCGGTGAACTCGCAGACGCCGATGCGGGAGTACTGCCGGGTGAAGAGCGTGGCGAAGTAGCGGCGCATCCCGGTCTCGCGGGTGGCCGCGTCGGGGAAGAACCAGCACATCATCGGGTCGTCGTGGAAGGCACGGGCCAGGACGCGGGCGACCGTGGTCGCGTCGTCGGCCGTCGCCGCCTTCGGAAGGTGCGCACGGGTCATACGGCGCATTCTGCCCGCTGATGATCTTGAACGGTCCGGCGGGGTCCCCGCCGGCGGGGCGGGCGGTCAGCCCCGGGTCCTGCGGTAGGTGCGCATCTTGGCGCGGCTGCCGCAGACGGCCATCGTGCACCAGCGGCCGCGCCCGCCCGGGCTGCGGTCGTAGTACGCCCAGTGGCAGTCGTCCGCGGCGCAGGCCTTCAGCCGGGACCAGGTGCCCGCGGCGACCGCCTCCGCCACGGCCGCGGCGATCCGCGGCAGCAGGGCGTCCCCGGGCGGCGGGGCCAGGGCGGCGGAGCCGTCGGCGGCCACGGTGAGGGTGAGCGGGGCGGTGGCCAGCAGCCGGTTCAGGGTGTCCCGGGTGCCGGCCGGCATGGCGTGGCCGGCATGGGCCAGCAGGGCGCCGCGCAGCGCCTCGCGCAGCGCGGCCGCCTCCGCGAGGGCCGGGCCGGACAGGCCGTACCGCGCGGCGAGCCGGTCCTCGCCGGTGTCCACGCTGAGCGTGTTGACGAGGTCCTCGACCAGGGCCAGCCCACCGGGCGCCGGAGCGCGTTCACTCATACCGGCGACGTTACCTCTTGGCGTCGGCAAGCGGTAACGCGTAGGGTCGGCGTTACCGGCAAGAGCCGCTTACCGGTAACACGTCAGGAGTTCGTCATGGCCATCGCCACGCTCGGCGCCGTCGTCCTCGACTGTCCCGACCCGCTCGCCCTCGCCTCCTTCTACGCCGCCCTGCTCGGCGGCGAGCCCGCCACCGGCGAGGACGCGCCGGACTGGGTCGACCTGACCGGGCACGGGGGCACCCCGCTGGCCTTCCAGCAGGCTCCCGGGCACGTCCCGCCGGCCTGGCCGTCCGCCGCGGGCGGGCAGCAGTTCCACCTCGACCTCACGGTGGCGGACCTGGACGCCGCCGAGGAGCAGGTCCTCGCCCTGGGCGCCAAGGCCCTGGACACCGAGGACCGCTCCCGTGGCTGGCGGGTCTACGCCGACCCGGCCGGGCACCCGTTCTGCCTCTGCGCCGGCTGACGGCCGGGCGGACGGCGGGCCGGCCGGCCGGCCCGGCGTCACGGCTTGCGGTGGTGGGCGGCGCGGGAGGTGAACTCCACGTCGCGCAGCACCCGCGCCGCGTTGTCCCACGCCAGCAGGGCGAGGTCGTGCTCGGACCAGCCGCGGTCGAGCAGCTCGGCGAACAGCCGCGGGTAGCCCGAGGGGTCGGTCAGGCCCGAGGGGTGGCCGTGCGGCGGGTCGGAGCCGAAACAGGCGCCCAGGCCCACGCTCTGCGGCCCGGCCACGTTGCGGATGTGGTCGAGGTGGTCGGCCACGGCGTGCAGCGAGTCGCCGGTCTGCTCCGTGGAGAACGTGACCATGCACACCCCGTCCGCCGCCCGCACCGCCAGCAGGACCTCGTCCGGCACGTTCAGCGGATGGCGGGTCAGCGCGGCGGCGGCCGTGTGCGAGATCATCACCGGCGCCTTGGAGGCACCGGCGATCTGCACGGCCACGTCCGGCGGACAGCCCGTCAGGTCGACCACCATCGCCAGGCGGTTCATCTCCCGGACCACCTCGTGCCCGAAGGGCGTCAGGCCCTCCTGCGCCCAGGCCGCCCCGGCCGGCGCCAGACTGCGCACGTCCAGCTTGTGGAAGGCGTGCAGGGTGCCCAGGGAGTCGGTCAGGGTGCTGCCCGAGACCGGGCCCAGGAACGAGGCGATCCGGCCGCGGTTGCGCGCGTCCGCCAGATCGCCGGCGGTCAGCGCGAGCAGCAGTTCGTCGGGGTAGGCGTGGACCAGATCGTGCGCGATGTCGATCAGTTCCAGCGTGTCGGGGACCACCCGGTCCCCGGTGGTCGGGGTCAGCAGCGACCAGAACTGGGCGCCGACCGCACCCGACCGCATGGGCGGGATGTCGCTGTCGGCGTCGTGGTACGGCGTCTGGCGCAGGGTCCAGACGAGGGTGTTGCACCCGTCCGCGACGGGATGCTCCGCCAGCAGGGCCGCGGCCCGCTCCAGGGCTCCGGCCACCACGGGGGCGGGGGACTCGGGGGCTCCCACGGAGGGGGGCGCCTCGGATTCATCCTGCAGGTCGGCCATGGATTCGCTCCGGGTCTCGGCGGCAAGCAGGGAACACTGCTGCCACCGTGACACGGGCCGCGGCCCCCTTCACGGCGGATGTGGCGTTCGGGTGGTGGCCCGGCGGCCCGCCCCGAACGCCACCGCGCCGGTGGCCAGCTACACCGGTGCGAGCACCGCGTTCGACGGCCCGCGCCCGGCCGACAGCTCGCGCGCCACGTCCTCGGCGTCACGCAGCACCCGTACCGCGTTGGACCAGGTCAGCTTGGCCAGGTCGGCCTTCGACCAGCCACGGGTCAGCAGCTCGGCGACCAGGTTCGGGTAGCCGGAGACGTCGTCCAGCCCAGCCGGGGTGAAGGCCGTGCCGTCGAAGTCGCCGCCGATGCCGATGTGGTCCACGCCCGCGACCTCGCGCATGTGGTCCAGGTGGTCGGCCACCGTCGCCGCCGTGGCCACCGGCCGCGGCCGCACCGACTCGAAGGCGCGGTGCAGGGCCATCGCCTCCGGGGTGGTGTCCAGCGGGTGGAAGCCGTGCGCCCGCAGGTTGGTGTCGGCCGCCGCGGTCCACTCCACGGCCGCCGGCAGGATGAACTTCGGCACGAACGTGGCCATCGCCACGCCGCCGTTGGCCGCCAGCAGCTCCAGCACGTCGTCGGGGACGTTGCGCGGGTGGTCGCAGACCGCCCGGGCCGAGGAGTGGCTGAAGATCACCGGGGCTGTGCTGGTGGCCAGCGCGTCCCGCATGGTCGTCACGGCCACGTGGGAGAGGTCCACGAGCATGCCGATGCGGTTCATCTCCCGCACGACCTCGCGGCCGAAGTCCGTGAGCCCGCCGTGGCGCGGCTCGTCGGTCGCCGAGTCGGCCCAGTCCACGTTGTCGTTGTGGGTGAGCGTCATGTACCGCACGCCCAGCTGGTACAGGGCGCGCAGGGTGGCCAGCGAGTTGTCGATGGAGTGGCCGCCCTCGGCGCCCATCAGCGAGGCGATCCGGCCGGTGGCCCGGGCCGCCTCCATGTCGTCGGCCGTCAGGGCCCGCACCAGGTCGCCGGGGTAACGGTCGATCAGCTGGGCGACGGCGTCGATCTGCTCCAGGGTGGCGCTGACCGCGTGGTCCCCGGCCAGCTCCGCGGAGACGTACACCGACCAGAACTGGGCCCCGACCCCACCGGCCCGCAGCCGGGGGATGTCGGTGTGCAGCACGGCGCTCTGGTCGGCGCCGATGTCCCGCCGGTCCAGGTCGTAGCGGACCTGCTTGCGCAGCGCCCACGGCAGGTCGTTGTGGCCGTCGACCACCGGGTACTCGGCCAGCAGCAGCCGGGCCTCCGCCAGCTGGTCCGTCATCCGGCGGCCACCTTGGTCCGCAGCCGCTTGCCCTTCTCCGTGGCCTGGTCGTTGAGCTCCTGCTGGAAGTCCAGCATCCGGGCCATCAGGTCCGGGTCCTGGGTGGCCAGGATCCGGGCGGCGAGCAGCCCGGCGTTGCGGGCGCCGCCGATCGAGACGGTGGCGACCGGGACGCCGGCGGGCATCTGGACGATCGACAGCAGCGAGTCCATGCCGTCGAGGTACTTCAGCGGCACGGGGACCCCGATGACCGGCAGCGGGGTGACCGAGGCCAGCATCCCGGGCAGGTGGGCGGCCCCGCCCGCACCGGCGATGATCGCCTTCAGTCCGCGGTCGGCGGCCCGCTCGCCGTACGCGACCATCTCGCGCGGCATGCGGTGGGCGGAGACGACGTCGACCTCGTAGGGGATCTCGAACTCGTCCAGGGCCTGGGCCGCGGCCTCCATGACCGGCCAGTCCGAGTCGGAGCCCATGACGATGCCGACGACGGGGGTGCTCGGAGTGCTCATTCGGTGATCGTTCCTCTGAGGTAGCCGGCTGCGTGACGTGCGCGCTCCAGCACATCGTCAAGGTCGTCGCCGTAGGTGTTGACGTGGCCGACCTTGCGACCGTGTTTCACGTCCTTGCCGTACATGTGGATCTTCAGCTGCGGGTCGTGGGCCATGCAGTGCAGGTACCCCGCGTACATGTCGGGGTAGTCCCCGCCGAGCACGTTCGCCATGACCGTCCAGCGGGCCCGCGGGCGCGGGTCGCCCAGCGGCAGGTCCAGCACCGCCCGGACGTGGTTGGCGAACTGCGAGGTGACCGCACCGTCCTGGGTCCAGTGGCCGGAGTTGTGCGGGCGCATGGCCAGCTCGTTGACCAGGATCCGGCCGTCGGAGGTCTCGAACAGCTCGACCGCCAGGTGGCCGGTCACGTCCAGTTCCTTGGCGATCCGCAGGGCCAGCGCCTGGGCCTCGCCCGCGAGCTCCTCGGACAGGTTCGGGGCGGGTGCGATCACCGTGTCGCACACGCCGTCGACCTGGATGGACTCCACCACCGGGTAGGCCACGGCCTGGCCGTGCGGGGAGCGGACGATGTTCGCCGCGAGCTCGCGGACGTAGTCCACCTTCTCCTCCGCCAGGACCGCCACGCCCGCCTTGAACGGGGCGTCCGCGTCCTCGGCGGACCGCACGAACCACACGCCCTTGCCGTCGTAGCCGCCGCGCACGGTCTTGAGGATCACGGGGAACCCGCCGACCTCCTGCGCGAACGCCGCCACGTCCGCCGGATCGGCGACGATCCGGTGGCGGGGGCTGGGCGCGCCGATCGCGTCGAGCCGGGCGCGCATCACCCCCTTGTCCTGGGCGTGCACCAACGCGTCGGGCCCCGGGCGGACGGGGATGCCGTCCGCTTCCAGGGCCCGTAGGTGCTCGGTGGGTACGTGTTCGTGGTCGAAGGTGATCACGTCGCAGCCGCGCGCGAAGGCGCGCAGGGTCTCCAGGTCGCGATAGTCGCCGACGACGACGTCGCTCACGACCTGGGCCGCAGAGTCCTGCGGCGTGTCACTGAGGATCTTGAACTTGATGCCGAGGGGGATGCCCGCCTCGTGGGTCATGCGGGCGAGCTGACCGCCGCCGACCATGCCGACTACCGGGAACGTCACTCCACCAGGGTATCCGCCGGTATTCGGCCATCAGGACCAGGCCCGGTCGCGAGCGGGAGTGGTGTGGTGTAGACCGCACAAGTGCCGGAAGGCACAGACGCTGCGATCGGCGGACACTTAACATTGGTCGGGCCGCCGCCGGACGATGACAGGGACTGAAAGATCAGATGAGTACCCCCGAAGCAGTAACGCTGCCCGAACGCCTTCGCGGCATCGTCCGTGAAGTCGCCAAGTTCGGGGCGGTGGGCGGACTCGGAGTCCTGGTCAACCTCGGCGTCTTCAACCTGATCCGCAACACCACCGATCTCCAGGTGGGGCGGGCCAATGTCATAGCCATTTCCGTGGCGATCATCTGCAATTACATAGGGTTCCGTTACTTCACCTACCGCGACCGCGACAAGAGCGGCCGTAAGCGTGAGCTGACCCTGTTCATCGTGTTCAGCCTGATCGGCATGGTCATCGAGACCGGAATCCTCTACACGGCCACCTACGGATTCGGCTGGGACAGCCCGCTGCAGAGCAACGTCTTCAAGTTGTTCGGCATCGGTGTGGCCACCCTGTTCCGTTTCTGGTCCTACCGCACCTGGGTGTTCCGGGCCATGCCGGAGACCGCCGACCGGACCGTGGTGACCGTGGCCGGCGCCCCGTCGACGGTCACCGAGGACGAGGCCGAGGCGCCGGTCCCCGCCGCCTAGCGGACCGTCTCCGGGCGCTCCGGCGGCGGCTCGGGCGCCGTCCGGCTGAGGAACAGCGCGAAGACCGGCGGCTGGCCCTGGAGGAGCTCCAGCCGGCCGCCGTCCGCCTCGGCGAGGTCGCGGGCGACCGCCAGGCCGATGCCGGTGGAGTTGCGGCCGCTGATCGCCCGCTCGAAGATCCGGTTGCCGAGGTCGGCCGGCACGCCCGGCCCCTCGTCGGTGACCTCGATCACCGCCTGGTTGCCCGTCACCCGGGTGCGCAGGGCCACCGTGCCACCGCCGTGCATCAGGGCGTTCTCCACCAGGGTCGCCAGGACCTGCGCGACCGCGCCCGGGGTGCCCACGGCCCGCAGTCCGTGCTTGCCCGAGCGGACGATCGCCCGCCCGGCGCTGCGGTAGGCCGGGCGCCACTCCTCCACCTGCTGCTTGACCACCTCGTCGAGGTCGAAGGAGACCGCGGAGCCCGTGCGCGGGTCGCGGGAGTTGGTCAGCAGCCGCTCCACCACGTCGGTGAGCCGTTCCACCTGGGTCAGGGCGATGGTCGCCTCCTCCCGCACGGTCTCCAGGTCGTCGGTGACCGTGATCTCCTCCAGCCGCATGGACAGCGCCGTCAGCGGGGTCCGCAGCTGGTGGGAGGCGTCCGCGGCCAGGCGCCGTTCGGCGGTGAGCATCCGGCCGATCCGCTCGGCGCTGGAGTCCAGCACGTCCGCGACCCGGTCCAGCTCCGGCACCCCGTACCGCTTGTGCCGCGGCCGCGGGTCGCCCGAGCCGAGCCGCTCGGCGGTCTCGGCGAGGTCGGTGAGCGGGGACGCCAGCCGGTTGGCCTGCCGTACGGCGAGCAGCACGGCCGCGACGACGGCCAGCAGCGCGACCGCGCCGACCACCACCATGGTCCGACCGACCTCCCGGGTGACCGTGGACCGGGACTCCTCGACGACGACGCTCAGGCCGTGCTCACCGCGGGCGGTGCCCCGGATGGCCCCGTCCACGATCGGGTCCCCGATCTCGACGGGCTCCTGCCCGGGGATCTGGATGCGGGCGTAACGCCCGGGGTCGAGCTGCTCGGCCAGGGCGCTCGCGTCCACCGCCTGTTTGTCCAGCAGCCGGGACTCGACGGCGCCCACCAGGCCCACGGCCTCGGCCTCGATCCGGTCGTGGGCGCTGCTGGTGATCGTGCGGGTCTCGACGATCACCAGCGAGACGCCGAAGACGGCGATCACGACGAGCACCACCGCGAGGGTGGAGTTGATCAGGCGGCGGCGCATGGCGGGAGGGGCTCAGCTCTTCTCGAAGCGGAAGCCGACGCCGCGGACGGTGGCGATGTAGCGCGGGTTGGCGGCGTCGTCGCCGAGCTTCTTGCGCAGCCAGGAGATGTGCATGTCCAGGGTCTTGGTGGAGGACCACCAGGTGGTGTCCCAGACCTCGCGCATGAGCTGGTCGCGGGTGACGACCCGGCCGGCGTCGCGGACCAGGACGCGCAGCAGGTCGAACTCCTTGGCGGTGAGCTGGAGCTCCTCCTCCCCCATCCAGGCGCGGTGCGACTCGACGTCGATGCGCACCCCGTGGGTGGCGGGCGGCTGGGTCTGCTCGGCGGCGCCGCGCCGCAGCAGGGCCCGGACCCGGGCGAGCAGCTCGGCGAGGCGGAAGGGCTTGGTCACGTAGTCGTCGGCGCCGGCGTCCAGGCCGACCACCGTGTCCACCTCGTCGGCGCGGGCCGTCAGCACGAGGATCGGGAAGCCGTGGCCCTCGGCCCGCAGCCGGCGGGCGACCTCCAGGCCGTCCATGCCGGGCAGACCCAGGTCGAGCACGACGAGGTCGACGCCGCCCTGCAGTCCCGCGTCGAGCGCGGTCGGTCCGTCCTCGCGGACCTCGACCTCGTAGCCCTCCCGTCGCAGGGCACGGGCCAGGGGTTCCGAGATGGATGCGTCGTCCTCGGCGAGCAGTACACGCGTCATGTGGGTGATGGTAGTCCGCGGACGCTGTCGGCTGGGCTGCCCCGGCAGACCCTTTCCGATCTTGATCTAAGAATGCGCGGCGCCTTCGAATAGGGGAAAACGGTTCCATGATCGCCTGTGATCCATCTCTCAAGTCCTTCCATGTCAGGCACTGTCGTGTCGTATGGTGGCGAGACGTTTAATGCAGTATCCGGGGGATCTTGTGCGCATCACGCCGAGATCTCCCCTTTTCTGTGTTTTACGTGAATGACCCTGTGGGCCGGGCCCGACGTGCGAGGAGGCATGTCGTGGCGTGGATCCCTGAGGACGGACGTCCGTTCCCAGGTACCGACCCCCCTCACCGGGCGCCAAGACCAGCTCACGAAGCAACGGCGTCCCGAGCAAGCAAGGATCGACCATGGCTTCCAGCCTGACGAAGGAGACCGCCGAGACCGGCGGAAAGACCTTCTTCGGCCACCCCCGTGGCCTGGCCACGCTGTTCATGACCGAGATGTGGGAGCGCTTCTCCTACTACGGCATGCGCGCCCTTCTCGTCCTGTACCTGGTCTCGGGCGGCGCCGACGCCGCCACGGGCTCCCAGGGTGGCGGCCTGGCCATGACGGCGGCCACGGCGACGGCGATCTACTCCGTGTACGTCTCCATGGTCTACCTGATGGCCATGCCCGGTGGCTGGTTCGGCGACCGCGTCTGGGGCGCCCGCAAGACCGTCACCATCGCCGGCTTCGTGATCATGGCCGGTCACCTGGCGCTGGCCGTTCCCGGCCAGGCGTCGTTCTTCGTGGGTCTGGCGCTGGTCGCGGCCGGTTCCGGTCTGCTGAAGGCCAACATCTCCACGATGGTCGGCCACCTGTACGACGGTCCCGAGGACCCGCGTCGTGACGGCGGCTTCACGCTCTTCTACATCGGCATCAACCTGGGTGCCTTCGTCGCGCCGTTCGTCATCGGTACGGTCGGCGAGAAGCAGAACTGGCACCTGGGCTTCGCCCTGGCCGCCCTCGGCATGGGTCTGGGTCTGGCCCAGTTCCTCATCGGCACCAAGAACCTCAGCCCGAAGAGCAACGTGGTGCCGAACCCGCTGACCGCCGAGGAGCGCAAGGCCGTCATCACCAAGGTGGTCCTGGTCGTCGTGGCCGCCGCGGTCTTCTACGGCGCCGTGATCGCCCTGGGCATGTACACCCTGAACTGGGCGCTGGTCCCGATCACCCTCGCCGGTCTGATCATCCCGGTCGCCGTCCTGGCGCGCATCAAGCGCGACAAGGACCTCTCGGGCACCGAGCAGTCCCGGATGACCGCGTACATCTGGTTCTTCATCGCCGCCGCCGCGTTCTGGATGATCTACGACCAGGGCGGTTCGACGCTGTCCCTGTTCGCCGACTCCAAGACCGCCGACACCGTCTTCGGCTTCGGCTTCCCGGCCACCTGGTACCAGTCGCTGAACCCGCTGTTCGTCATGGCGCTGGCGCCGGTCTTCGCCTGGCTGTGGCTGTGGCTGGCCCGTAAGAACCAGGAGCCGAACACCATCGTGAAGTTCGCGATGGGCCTGGTCCTGGTCGGTGCCTCGTTCTTCGTCTTCATCGTCCCGATGAACATGGCGGGTGACGGCACCAAGGTCTCCCCGATGTGGCTGGTCTCCATCTACATGATCCAGACCATCGGTGAGCTGTGCCTCTCCCCGGTCGGCCTCTCGGTGACCACCAAGATGGCCCCGCAGAAGTACGCCTCCCAGATGATGGGCGTCTGGTTCCTCGCGGTCACCGCGGGTGACTGCACCACCGGTCTGCTCTCCCTGGCGGGCGTCGACCTGAACGGCACCGGCGTCATCGGCCTGGAGGCCACCGCGGCCGTGCTCGCGGGTGTGGCGGTCTTCATGTACCGCAAGAAGGTCCAGTCGCTGATGGGCAACGTGCACTGACGCACGTCCCCTCACGGCGCGCGGACGGCCCGGCACACCGGAAGGTGTGCCGGGCCGTCCGGCGTGTGCGGGCGGGTCAGCGGGTGCCGCGCAGCCGCCGCCAGGGGGTGAAGGTGAAGACCGCGCCGCCGAGCAGGATGACCGTGCCGGCGACCAGGCCCAGGGCCTGCAGGCCGCCCTCGTCCTCGGCGCCGGTCTCGGCCAGGCCGCCGGGGCCGCCCGAGCCGCCGCCGTCGCTCTGCGAGCCGGAGCCGCCCGGCTGGGCGGCGGTGTCCAGCTCCAGCGAGACGCCGCTGCTGTTCGCCTTGCACGGCACGTTGATCGGCGTGCTGCCCGGGGCCATCGTGACGTCGATGGTGAGCTGGTCCGGGCTGAGCGTGACCTTGCCGCTCTTGCCGGGCTTGTAGGTCCCGGTCATGTCGCTCAGGCTGACCGGGGCCCCCTGCGGGATCGCCTCGGTGTTGGCGGGGCCGGTGACCTTCACCGTGCCGCTGTCGGCGCCGCCGAGCTTGACGTTCATGGACGGCTTCAGGGCGCCGGCGGGCAGCTGCATGGGGCTGTTCATGGCGCCCTTGGCGGTCTTGACCGTGAGGTCGTAGCTGCCGCCGTTCTTCTTGGCGTTGATCGTCACCGGGGTCTTGATGCCGCCGGGCACGACCGCGCCGCAGTCGTAGCTGACCTCGACGGGCTTGCCCGGGAAGTCGGTCTGCCCGCCGCCCCCGCCGGAGGAGCCGCCGGAGGTGGTTCCACCGGTGGTGGACCCGCCGCTGGTGGACCCGCCCGAGGTGGACCCGCCGGAGCCGCCCCCGCCGCCGGCGCTCACCTTGATCGTCGCGCCCGCGCCGGCCTGCTCCTTGGGGGAGCACTTGGTGACGAAGCCGCTGAAGTCCACGTCGTACTTGCCCGGCGTGATCGTGACGTCGCCGGCCTTGGTCAGCTTGATCCTGCCCTTCATGTCGGACATGACCATGGGGGCCTTCTTCGGGATGGGCGGGTTCTTCCGTTCGCCCTCCAGCTTCACCTCCTGGTCCATGGCCCCGCCCAGCTTCACGTAGCCGGTGGGCTTGACGGTGTCCTTGCCCAGGTCCATCAGGTCGGTGTTGTTCGAAGCGGGCTTGACGGTCTTCCAGACCACCTCGACCTCGTCCCCGACCTTGGCGGCGGCCGGGGCCGTGATCGACACGGTCGTGGTCCCCTGCACCGGTCCGCCCCCGCCGGGGGGCGGGATGCACTCCACCTTGTACGAGACCTCGGCGGCCTGGGCGGGTGGGGCCGCCAGCAGGATTCCCGCCCCGCCGAGCATCAACGCGACCCCGGCCGCGCTCATCCTCCGTTGGGTCTTCACGGATGTCCCTTCGTCGTCGGACGGTCTTGTGACGGTGCGGATGTCGGTGCGGTTGTCGGTGCGGACAGTGGTGCTCCCGGTGCGCCGTCCGGGGTGAACCACGGCAGGACCGCCGTGGCCGTCAGGGGGTCACCGGCCGCGGCGGTCCTGCCGTGGTTCACCCCGGACGGCGCACCGGGAGCACCACTGTCCGCAC
>NZ_RPRY01000100.1 GCF_003949795.1 Streptomyces sp. WAC06614 | reverse complement strand
CGCCCATGCAGCAGCCCACCCTCGTCGCCGTCGCCCACGGCAGCCGCGACCCCGAGGCCCTGCTCACCGCCCGGACCCTGCTGCGGCGGGTCCGGGAACTGCGCCCCCACCTCGACGTCCGGCTCGGCCACGTCGAGCTGACCGCCCCGCTGCTGGACGACACCCTCGGCGCGCTGCCCCCGGGCGGCGCGGCGGTGCTCGTCCCACTGCTGCTGGGCCGCGGCCACCACGTCAAGCACGACCTGCCGCGGGCCGCCGCCCGGGCCCGGCACCTGCGCACGGCCGTGGCCGCGCCGCTCGGCCCGCACCCGCTCCTGGTCGAGGCCCTGTACGACCGGCTGCTCCAGGCGGGCTGGACCCCGGGGACCGCGGTGGTGCTGGCCGCCGCGGGCTCCCGCGACCCCGATTCGGCCGCCGACGCCCGTGCCTGCGCCGCCCAGCTCGCCGAACGCCTGGGCGGGGACGTCCCCGTGGTGCCCGCGTACGCCTCGGCCGTCTCCCCCACCCCGGCCGAAGCGGTCCGGGCCCTGGTCGCCCGCGGCCACCACCGCACCGCCGTGGCCTCGTACTTCGCCGCCCCGGGACGGTTCGCCGCCCAGGCCGCCGCGGCCGCCGCCGGACCGGCCGCCGCCCCGCTCGGCGCCCACCCGGCCCTCGCCCGGCTGCTGCTGCACCGCTACGACCAGGCCCGTACCCGGACGACCCCGGCCCCGCAGCGGCCGGAACTGGTCACCGCCTGAACCGTCCGAACCGCCTGATCCCGTTTTGTCAGTCCTTCCGGTTACCGTTTTTGCATGGAAGGCACCGCACCCGCCCCCGGCCACGATCCGTACGATCCGTCCGCCACCGAGCGCTGGGACCCCGAGCCCGACAAACGGCCCGGCCGGACCGCCTTCCAGCGCGACCGCGCACGGGTGCTGCACTCCGCGGCCCTGCGCCGGCTGGCCGGCAAGACGCAGGTCGTCACGCCCGGCACCCGCTCCTACGACTGGGACGCCAGCCCCCGCACCCGGCTGACCCACTCGCTGGAGTGCGCCCAGGTCGGCCGGGAGCTCGGCGCCGCCCTCGGCTGCGACCCGGACCTGGTGGAGACGGCCTGCCTCGCGCACGACATGGGGCACCCGCCCTTCGGGCACAACGGCGAGGAGGTGCTCAACGACTTCGCCAAGGACTGCGGCGGCTTCGAGGGCAACGCCCAGTCGCTGCGCCTGCTGACCCGGCTCGAACCCAAGCGGTTCGTCCCCGACCCGGCCACCGGGGAGCTGGTCAGCGTCGGGCTGAACCTCACCCGGGCCTCGCTGGACGCGGCCACCAAGTACCCCTGGCCGCGCGGCGGTCACCCCACCGACCCGGACTCGGTCAAGTTCGGGGCGTACGAGGACGACCTGCCGGTCTTCGCCTGGCTGCGCGAGGGCGCGCCCGCCGACCGCAAGTGCTTCGAGGCCCAGGTCATGGACTGGGCGGACGACGTGGCGTACTCGGTGCACGACTTCGAGGACGGGCTGCACGCCGGCCACATCGACCCCAACCTGCTCTTCTCCGACCCCGAGCGGCGTGCCATCTGGCAGGTGGCGATCGGCCGCTACGTCCCCGCCGGGACCGACCCCGACGAGCTGCGCGAGGCCCTGGACCGGCTGATGGAGGAGGAGTGGTGGCCGCACGGCTACGACGGCTCCGCGGTCGCCCAGGCCCGCCTGAAGGACGCCACCAGCCAGCTCATCGGCCGCTTCTGCCTGGCCGCCGAGGGCGCGACCCGGGCGGCGTACGGTACGGGCCGGCTCACCCGGTACGCCGCCGAGCTGGTCGTCCCGCGCGCCACCCGCAACGAGTGCGCCGTCCTGAAGGCGGTGGCCGACCTGTACGTGATGCAGCGCGAGGAGCAGGAGCGGGTGCGCGCCGACCAGCGCATCGTCCTGGCCGAACTGGCCGAGGCGCTGCACGCCCGGGCGCCCGAGGGCCTGGAGCCGCAGTTCCGCGCCGTCTTCGACGCGGCACCCGACGACCGGGCGCGCAAACGCGCGGTCATCGACCAGATCGCGTGCCTGACCGACGCGTCCGCGCGCTCCTTGCACGACCGCCTCACCCGCCGCGCGCGACGCGCCGACGGGTGAGCTGATCGCGCCACGGCCCCTTCACGCGGCAGGCTCGGTGCGGGACGCTCGCATGTGGTCGTATGTGGCGCAGAGGTTATGAGGAGGCATCAGGTGGTCGACGCACACCGGACGTTCGTCATCGTCGGCGCGGGGCTGGCCGGGGCGAAAGCGGCCGAGACGCTGAGGTCGGAGGGGTTCACCGGCCGGGTGATCCTGATCGGCGACGAGCGCGACCACCCCTACGAACGCCCGCCGCTGTCCAAGGGCTACCTGGCGGGCAAGGAGGAGCGCGACAGCGTCTTCGTGCACGAGCCGTCCTGGTACGCCCGCGCGAACGTCGAGCTCCACCTCGGCCAGCCGGCGGTCCAGCTCGACCGGGAGCACAAGCGGGTCGTCCTCGGCGACGGAACCGCCCTGCACTACGACAAGCTGCTGCTGGCCACCGGCGCCGAGCCGCGCCGGCTGGACATCCCCGGCACGGGCCTGGCGGGGGTGCACCACCTGCGGCGCCTGGCGCACGCCGAGCGGCTGCGCGGGGTACTGGGCACCCTCGGCCGGGACAACGGGCACCTGCTGATCGCGGGGGCCGGCTGGATCGGTCTGGAGGTGGCGGCCGCCGCCCGCGGCTACGGCGCCGAGGTCACCGTGGTGGAGCCGCTGCCGACGCCGCTGCACGCGGTGCTCGGCCCGGAGCTGGGCGGCTTCTTCCGGGACCTGCACGCCGAGCACGGGGTGCGTTTCCACTTCGGGGGCCGCCTCACCGAGATCACCGGGACGGACGGCATGGTGCTGGCCGCCCGGACCGACGACGGCGAGGAGCACCCGGCGCACGCCGTGCTGGCCGCCGTGGGCGCCACGCCCCGTACCGCCCTCGCCGAGACCTCGGGGCTGGCCCTGGTCGACCGGGAGCACGGCGGCGGCATCGTGGTGGACGCGAGCCTGCGCACCTCGGACCCGGACATCTACGCCGTGGGCGACGTGGCCGCCGCCCACCATCCGGTGCTGGGCACCCGGCTGCGGGTGGAGCACTGGGCGAACGCGCTCAACGGGGGCCCGGCCGCCGCGCGGTCCATGCTGGGCCAGGAGGTCAGCTACGACCGCATCCCGTACTTCTTCTCCGACCAGTACGACGTGGGCCTGGAGTACTCCGGCTGGGCCCCGCCGGGCTCGTACGACGAGGTGGTGATCCGCGGCGACGCGGGCAAGCGGGAGTTCATCGCCTTCTGGCTGTCCGAGGGCCGGGTGCTGGCGGGCATGAACGTGAACGTGTGGGACGTCACCGACCCGATCCAGGCCATGATCCGGACGGCCGCCGTCCCCGACCGGGACGCGCTGGCGGATCCGGCCGTTCCGCTGGAGTCCCTGGTGAGCGGGCAGGGCGGCTGACGGAAGCGCCGCGGCCCGGCCGTAGAATTCACGCGTGGCAGGCAGGATCAACGACGACGACGTGAAGGCGGTCCGGGACGCGGTCCCGATCGACGCCGTGGTGTCCGAGTACCTCCAGCTGCGCAACGCCGGCGGCGGCAACCTCAAGGGCCTGTGCCCCTTCCACGACGAGAAGTCCCCGTCCTTCCAGGTCAGCCCCAGCAAGGGGCTGTACCACTGCTTCGGCTGCCAGGCGGGCGGGGACACCCTCGACTTCATCATGAAGATCGACCACCTCTCGTTCTCGGAGGCGGTCGAGCGCCTCGCCGGTCAGGCCGGCATCACCCTGCGCTACGAGGAGGGCGGCTACACCGCCGGCACCAGCGGGCGCGGCGAGCGCATCCGGCTGGTGGAGGCGCACAAGGCGGCGGCCGAGTTCTACGTCGGCCAGCTGGAGGGCCCCGAGGCGGAGATCGCCCGGAAGTTCCTGGCCGAACGGGGCTTCGACCAGGCCGCGGCGGCGCACTTCGGTGTCGGCTACAGCCCGGCCGGCTGGGACCACCTGACCCGGTTCCTGCGCGGACGGGGGTTCACCGACAAGGAGCTGATCGTCTCCGGCCTGGCCCAGGACAGCCGCAGCGGCAAGCCGATCGACCGGTTCCGGGGCCGGCTGATGTGGCCCATCCGGGACATCACCGGCGAGGTGGTCGGCTTCGGCGCGCGCAAGCTGCGCGAGGACGACAACGGCCCGAAGTACCTGAACACCCCCGAGACCCCCATCTACAAGAAGTCCCAGGTCCTCTACGGGATCGACCTGGCGAAGAAGGAGATCGCCCGGACCTCGCGGGCCGTGGTGGTCGAGGGCTACACCGATGTGATGGCCTGCCACCTGTCGGGGGTGACCACGGCGATCGCCACCTGTGGGACGGCCTTCGGTGGGGACCACATCAAGATCCTGCGCCGGCTGCTGATGGACAACGCCACCGCCGAGGTGATCTTCACCTTCGACGGCGACGCGGCGGGCCAGAAGGCGGCGCTGCGCGCGTTCGAGGACGACCAGAAGTTCGCGGCGGAGACCTCCATCGCGATCACCCCGGGCGGTATGGACCCGTGCGACCTGCGGCTGGCGGAGGGCGAGGCGGCCGTGTCCGCGCTGGTGGAGTCCCGTACGCCGCTGTTCGAGTTCGCGATGCGGCACATCGTCTCGCGGCACAACCTGGAGAACCCGGCGGGCCGGGCGGCCGCGCTGGACGAGGCCGCCCCGATCGTGGCCAAGATCAAGAACATCGCGATCCAGCACGAGTCGGCGGTGCAGCTGGCGGGCATGCTGGGCATCCTCGACGAGCAGTTCGTCGTCAAGCGCGTCGCCCTGCAGGCGATGTGGGCCCGCGAGCGCGGCAACCGCCCGCAGCCCGGCGCCGGCTCCGGCCGCTCCGGCCGGCCCGCGCGCCCCGGCTACGAGACGGTGCCCGCCGCTGAACCTGCGCAGCCCCGTCCACATCACCGAGCGCGAGCTGCTGAAGCTGGCGCTCCAGCGCCCGGAGCTGGTCGCGCCGGCCTTCGACGCGTACGGCGTGGACGAGTTCACCGCCCCGCCCTACGCGGCGGTCCGCCAGGCCATCCAGGAGGCGGGCGGCGCGGTGCCGGGCGACGCGGGTTATCTGGCCCGGGTCCGTGAGGCCGCGCCGAACGACACCGTCCGCGCGCTGGTCACCGAGCTGGCGGTGGAGGCCATCCACGCCAAGACGGTCGACGAGGTGTATGCGGGCACCCAGCTGGTCCAGGTCCGGCTGCGGGCGGTGGACCGCCGGGTCCGCGAGATCCAGGGCACCATGGCGCGCCTGGGCCCGCACGCCCCGGCGGAGCAGCTCGCCGCGGTCCAGGAGGAGCTGTGGGTGCTCCAGCAGTACGGGCAGCGGCTGCGCAACCGGGGCGCGGCGGGGCTGTGACCGGCCGGGCTCAGGCCCGGTGCCGGAGCCAGTCGCCGCCGGGTATCCGCGTCCCGGTCCGGGCCAGCCGGCGGGCCACCGGTCCGGCGGCCAGGTAGACCCAGGCGCGGACGGCGGTGCCGTCGGCGCGCAGCACCGTGCGCGGCAGCCGGTCGTAGACGTTCAGGGGGCGGTCGGGGCCGTGGTACTCCTCCAGCCGGTCCAGTTCGGCGAGCAGCTCCGGGTAGCTGCCGGCCAGCGGGGTGACCAGCTCGCCGACGACCTCGGTGCCGGGGTGGTGGACGGCGTACGGGTAGCCGGGGCCGTCGTACAGGAGGGCGTCGGGCAGCCGGGCCGGCTCCTCGGCGGCGGTGCGGCCGCGCAGGAACAGGGCGTGGTTGTGCTCGCCGGGCCGCAGGGTGCCGTAGACGAAGAACGGCAGGTCACCGCTCACTGCGCCGCCTCCGGCCCGTCCGTGACCTCGGCGGCGACCCAGGTCAGGTAGTCCGCGCTGCCCAGGACCACCGGGGTGGCGATGATCTCCGGGGTGTCGTACGGGTGCTCGGCGAGGAGCCAGGCCTCCAGCAGGGGGTAGCGGTCCACGGTGGTCTTGAACAGGACCTGCCACTCCTGGGCGGTCTCGACCGCGCCCTGCCACCGGTAGACGGAGGTGACGGGCGAGGAGATCTGCGCACAGGCGGCCAGCCGTTCCGCCACCGCGCCGCGGGCCAGCGCGGTGGCGCCGTCGGCCGAGTCGACGGTGGTCAGGACGGTCGTCACGGGGGACCTCACGGGACCTCCTCGGAGGGACAGAAGATCGACAAGGGCAACAAAAGGGGCGTCCGACCGGGTCGGAGGTCCCGACGTGCGCGTGCCCCACCACCGTACGCACCGCTGTTACACAACCTCCCGGTGCCCGTGACACGCGCGGCCTAGCGTCACGGCTGCGATGACCAGAGTTCCCTTCCGCGCCACTGCCGCCGTCTGCTGCCTCGCCGCCGCCCTCGGCGGCTGCGCCGCACCCGGCGGGCTGGCCCCGGGGACCCCGGCCCCGGCGGTCTCCGCCCAGCCGACGCCGGACCCGCTCTGGCCGGCCTGGACCGACCGCGCCCCGGGCACCCCGGGCTCCGCGGTCTCCCACCACCAGCCGCCGCCCCAGCCCCTGGACGGCGCGCCGCCGGTACCGGCGCAGGGGCTGGGTGCGGTCGACGCCATGGCCGTGGTCACGGCGGACAGGCGGATGAAGGTGTACGCCGCCAAGGGCTGGATCCCCGCCCCGGGCCGGCCGGGCCTGCGGCCGCCGGTGTACCTGGACCTGACCGGGGACGGACAGCCGGAGCTGATCGTGGCCGCCGACACCGAGAGCGGACGCTCGGCCCTGAGCGTGTACCGGGCCCACGCGGGCCGGATCTACCCGGTGCTGTTCACCATGGGTGCCCGGATGGTCGTGGACTCCATGGGCGTCGACCTGCTGGTGCGCACCTCGGCCGGCGACGGCACCGAGGCGGCCGTCCGCTACCGCTGGGACGGCGAGCGGATGACCGTCGTGAGCGACGAGAAGCGCTACCCCAAGGCGCCGCCCGGCCGGGACGGCGAGGAGTTGCAGGAGCGGCCCCCGGCCCCCTCGCCCGGAGCCTCCCGGTGAGGCGGGTCCTCGCCCGCTGCCGCAGCCCGTTCCGGACCCTCTCCCTGAGGTGGAAGATCGCGCTGCTGCTCGCCGTCGGGTGCTCCCTCGTGGCGGTGACGATCGGCCTGCTCATCCACGGGGCACGGGGCCGCCAGATCGCCGAGGCGGCCCGCAAGACGGCCACCGACCAGCTGATCACCGTACGGCGCGTCTACGAGCTGACCGGCCGGCTCGACCCGGACAAGGTCGGCGAGGCCGAGGCCGGGATCGACTGCCCCGGCGTCCCGGCCGAGCTGCGGGAGGCCGCCCTCGCCGGGCAGCGCACCACGTACCTGGACCTGACCGGTTCCGACCCGGGGGTGTGGGCGGCCCGGCCCATCGGCGGCGCCCACGTCCTGTCGGTCCGCCTCCCCCTGAAGGAGGAGGCGGCCGAACTCGCCGACCTCGACCGCCAGCTGCTGGCCTCCGGCGCCGGGGTGGTGGCGCTGGCCGCGGTCGGCGGTTGCCTCCTGGCCGGCCGGCTCGGCAAGGACCTGCGCACGGCCGCCGAGACCGCCCGCCGTATCAGCGCGGGCGAACTGGACGCGCGGATCGACCACTTCTGGGCGCCCGGCACCAGGAACGAGGTCGCCGCCCTCTCCCACGCGGTGGACACCATGGCCGCCAGCCTCCAGCGCCGGCTGGAGGCCGAGCAGCGGTTCACCGCCGATGTGGCCCACGAGCTGCGCACTCCCCTGACCGGCCTGCACACCGCCGCCGAGCTGCTGCCCCCGGGACGCCCGACCGAGCTGGTCCGGGACCGGGTGGCCGCGCTGCGCACCCTGACCGAGGACCTGCTGGAGGTGGCCCGGCTGGACGCCCACTGCGAGCAGCCGGCCCTGGAGACCCATCCCGTGGGCCCGCTGGTGGCCTCGATCGTGCGGCGCTCCGGCGTCACGGCCGAGGTCCACGGCGCCCATCAGCAGACCCTCGTCCGCACCGACCGCCGCCGCCTGGAGCGGATCCTGGCCAATCTGCTGGCCAACGCCAGGCGGCACGGCGGCGGCCCGGTGGAGGTCCACGTGGACGACCGCCGCATCACCGTCCGCGACCACGGCCCCGGCTACCCGGACCGGCTGCTGCGGCACGGCCCCCAGCGCTTCCTGACCGGCGCCGCGGAACGCGGTCAGGGCACCGGCCTGGGCCTGACCATCGCCCTGGGCCAGGCCCAGGTGATAGGCGCCCGCACCACCCTCTCCAACGCCCCCGACGGCGGAGCCACGGCCGAACTGCTCCTCCCACCCGCGTGACAGGGCCTTCCGTGACGTCCGCGCCCCGGAACAGCCCCCATCACCCGGACGGCGCGCATCACCCCTGATGCCTCGACACCGCCTCTGACCTGCAACGACGCGCTCACGGACGCCCGGCCCGCCCGCCAGGGCCCCGCCTTCGACAGGCGCCCGCGGCACCGACCGGCTTATCTCGGATCACGACCACGCGACCGTCCCAGGATCGGCAGGAGCCCGCATGCGTCGCCGTACCACCCACGCGCTCACCGCCACCGCACTGACCTGCGCCGCGTTCGCCGGCCCGGTCGCGGGCGCGGTGGCCGCCGCGGACTTCGGCGCGGGCATCTTCGCACCCGGCGACTTCGCGAAGCTGGAGGTCTGGCCGAGGTCGGCCGCGCCCGGCGCGACCGTGACCGCGAACACCGCCGCCTGCGGCGGCCACGGCACGGCCGACGGCGACGCGACCATGGTCGGCGGCGGCCGCTTCCGGCTGGCCCCGGGTACCCGCAAGGAGGTCGTGACGGGCCAGTTCAAGGTCGGCCGCGGCACCCGCCCGGGCACCTACGAGATCGGGGCGACCTGCGCCGACGGCAGGTTCGCCACCGGCGACCTGGTCGTCACCGAGCACGGCCCCCAGGGGCACGTGCGCACCGGGGTGGGCGGCGGTACGAAGACCGCCGCCGACCCCGCCCGCGTCGCGGCGGGAGCGGCAGTGCTGGCCGCCACCGCCGTCGGCGGTACCTGGCTCCTGCGTCGCCGGGCGAGCGGCACGCGGAGCTGACGGGCGCCCACCGCGGCCCCCGACCGCGGTCCGTACCGGTACCGCCCCTCCGTCGCCCGCCCCGCGAGGTCCCCCCGTTCGCGGGTGCGGGCGACGGCCACGTCGAGAACCGACCACCGCCCGGCGGACGGGCGGGCGCACGACCCGAGGGGGCGGAGCATGCACGGCGAGCGGCGGTCCCGGCGACCCGGTCGCACCGTCCTGGTGGCGCTGGCCGCCTGCACCGGGCTGTGGCTGGTGGTCACCGGCTCCACCGAGCAGGTCCGCCCGCCGCTGCCCCCCGCCGGCGAGGCCGAGGCCGCCGGCGTCCCCGCCGGCGGGGCCGAGCCCCTGCCGGGGTCGCCGCCGCTGCGGATCCGGATCCCCTCGATCGAGGTCGACGCCCCGCTGACCGGCCTGGGTCTGGACGCCGAGGGCCGGCTGGAGGTCCCGCCGCCGGCCCGGCGCGACCTCGCCGGCTGGTACCGCGACGGCACCACGCCGGGGTCGGTCGGCACCGCGATCGTCGCCGGGCACGTGGACCACGCCACCGGCCCTGCCGTGTTCTACCGGCTGGGCGCGCTGCGCCGGGGCGCCACGATCGAGATTCCGCGCGCGGACGGCCGTACCGCCGTCTTCACCGTCCACGCGGTGGCCGTCTTCCCGGCGAGCCGCTTCCCCGACCGGCTGGTGTACGGCCCGTCCCCGCACGCCGAACTGCGGGTGATCACCTGCGGCGGGGCGTTCTCCCCACGGACGGGCTACCAGGGCAACGTGGTGGTCTTCGCCCATCTGACCGGGACCCGCTGAGGCCGCCCGGGCCTCACGCCCACTGCTCCAGTCCCAGCTTGACCACCAGGGCCACCACGACGGTCAGCAGCACCCCGCGGACGAAGCCGCTGCCCTTGCGCAGCGCCATCCGGGCCCCGGCCATCCCGCCGAGCAGGTTGAACGCCGCCATCAGCGCGGCCAGCTGCCACAGCACGTCGCCGCGGGTGGCGAAGACGGCCAGGGCGCCGGCGTTGGTGCCGACGTTGACGATCTTGGCGGTGGCCGAGGCGGTCAGGAGGTCCAGGTGCAGCAGCGCCGTCAGCGACAGCACCAGGAACGTGCCCGTACCGGGTCCGATCAGCCCGTCGTAGAAGCCGATGCCCAGCCCCGCGAGGAGGATCGCGGCGACCACCCGGCCGCGGCCGACCGGCCCGGTGGCCGCCGTCGCGCCGAAGGACGGCCGGAAGAGCACGAACGCGGCGACCAGCAGCAGCACGACCATGATCACCGGGCGCATGGTGTCCTTGCTGAACACGCCGGCCAGCAGGGCCCCGCCCATCGCCCCCGCCATCGCCGCCAGGCCGATCCGCACCGCGGTCCGCACGTCCACCGGGGCCTTGCGGGCGAAGGTGACCGCCGCGCCGGTGGTGCCGACGATCGCCACGGCCTTGTTGGTGCCGAGGGCATGGGTCAGCGGGACGTTCGAGGGCAGGCCGAGCATCAGCGCGGGCAGGAGCAGCAGCCCGCCGCCGCCCACCACGGCGTCGATCCACCCGGCCGCCGCGGCGGCCGCGCACAGCACGATGATCATCGTCA
This sequence comes from Streptomyces sp. WAC06614, assembly GCF_003949795.1. GTDB lineage: Bacteria > Actinomycetota > Actinomycetes > Streptomycetales > Streptomycetaceae > Streptomyces. The sequence continues at coordinate 12,070 of NZ_RPRY01000100.1, read as the reverse complement.
GAGATATGTCAGGCACGGCGCCACCCTATGGCGCACGTGTTCGACGGCTCACAGGTGCGGCCCTTACGGGAAGAGGTCGGCGTTCCGTCCGGGTAACCGCGGCGATGCGGACGGGAAACAGCAGCCGCGCACGCTCGGGGCATGACCTTCCGAGAGCGCGTGGTGGTGATCGGCGCCGGCCTCGCGGGCCTGCGGCTCGCTCAGCGTCTGGCCCCCGCCCCGGTGACCGTCCTGGGCGAGGAGAGCCACGCCCCGTACAACCGGGTCCTCCTCGCCGAGGTCCTCGCCGGGCGGTTCGCCCCCGAGGTGGCGGCCCTGCCCGATCCGGGACCGGCCCTGCGCCGGGGCGTGCGGGCGGTCCGCGTCGACCGGGCCGCGCGGCTGGTCCACTGCGACGACGGCACGACCGAGCCGTACGGCACCCTGGTCCTGGCCACCGGCTCGAACCCGGTGCTGCCGCCGCTGCGCGGCCTGTTCGACCTGGAGGCCCCGCGGACCGGTGGCGCAGGCGCGCTGCCCGACGGGGTGCACGCCTTCCGCACGATGACCGACTGCCTGGCTCTGTCGGACGCCCTCCGTGACCGGCCGGGCCTGCGGGCCGTGGTGATCGGTGGCGGGCTCCTCGGGGTCTCCGCCGCCCGCGCCCTGGCCGTCCGCGGCGCGCAGGTGGTCCTGGCCCAGCAGGGCGGCCGTCTGATGGAGCGCCAGCTCGACGAGGGCGCCGCCGGCCTGCTGCACGCCCATCTGACCGCCCTCGGCGTGGAGGTCCACACCGGGTGCCGGGTCCGGGGCCTGGCGACCGTCCCGGTCGGCAGCCGCCGCACCGTCACCGGCGTGGACCTCGCCGACGGGTTCCGGCTCGACGCCGACCTGGTGGTCCTCGCCTGCGGGGTACGCCCCCGCACCGGCCTCGCACGGGCCGCCGGGCTGGCCGTCGGCACGGGCGTCCTCGTGGACGACCGGCTGCGCACCTCGGACCCCCGGGTCCACGCCGTCGGCGACTGCGCCGAGCACGCCGGGCAGGCCTACGGACTGGCCGGGCCGGCGCTGGAACAGGCCGACGTGCTCGCCGCGGTGCTCCAGGGCCGGGCCGGCGCCCGGTACACCGGCACCCGCGCCCTGACCCGGCTCACCCTGGCCGGCCCGGCCGGCCCCCTCGACCTCGCCGCCTTCGGCGAGACCACTCCCGGCCCCGGGGACGACGTGGTCTGCCTGGCCGACGCCACCCGCAGCACCTACCGCAAGGTCGTCGTCCGCGGCGACCGGCTCGTCGGCGGGCTGCTGCTCGGCGAACTCTCCACCGTGGGCGCCCTCGCGCGCACCTGGGAGAGCGACGAACCCCTGGACCAGCTGTCCCACCTGCTCACCGACGACGGAGGCTCCTGATCATGAGCAACCCCCCGACCCGGCCCGCGCTCGTCCTCGTCGGTCACGGCATGGTCGGCCAGCGGTACCTGGAGGCGCTCGCCGAGCGCGGCCTGACCGCCACGCACCGGATCACCGTGCTCTGCGAGGAGCCCCGCCCGGCGTACGACCGGGTCCACCTCACCTCGTACTTCTCCGGCAGCAGCCCCGAGGACCTCTCGCTGACCCCCGCCGGGTTCCTGGCGGAGCACGGGATCGAGCTGCTGCTCGGCGACCCGGCCGTCGCCGTCGACCGCGCGGCCCGTACGGTCACCGCCCGCTCCGGGCGGGTCGTCCCGTACGACGTGCTGGTCCTGGCGACCGGCAGCTACCCCTTCGTGCCGCCCGTGCCCGGCAAGGACGCCCCCGGCTGCTTCGTCTACCGCACGATCGAGGACCTGCTCGCGATCGAGTCCTACGCCGCGGACAAGGCCGTCGGCGCCGTCGTCGGCGGTGGCCTGCTCGGACTGGAGGCGGCCGGCGCCCTGCAGGGGCTGGGCCTGGCCACCCGGATCGTGGAGTTCGCGCCCCGGCTGATGCCGGTCCAGGTGGACGAGGGCGGCGGCGCGGCCCTGCTGCGCACGATCGAGGGCATGGGGCTGACCGTGCACACCGGGGTCGCCACCCAGGCGGTGCTCGCCGACGCCCCGGACGGCTCGGTCAGCGGCATGCGGCTGTCGGACGGCACCACCGTCCCCACCGATCTGGTGGTCTTCTCCGCCGGGGTCCGCCCCCGCGACCAGCTCGCCCGGGACTGCGGCCTCGACGTCGGCGAGCGCGGCGGCATCGCCGTCGACGCCCGCTGCCGCAGCACCTGTGACCCGCACGTCTACGCGATCGGCGAATGCGCCCTGGCCGTCGACGGCCGGGTCTACGGCCTGGTCGGCCCCGGCTACGAGATGGCCGAGACCGCCGCCGACGACCTGCTGGGCCGGGAGCGGGAGTTCACGGGCGCCGACCTGTCCACCAAGCTCAAGCTGCTCGGCGTGGACGTGGCCTCCTTCGGCGACGCCCACGGCGCCACCGAGGGCAGCCTGGACGTCGTCTACTCCGACTCCCGCTCCGGGGTCTACAAGAAGCTGGTGGTCTCCCCCGACGGGGTGCTCCTCGGCGGGGTCCTGGTCGGCGACGCCGACTCCTACGGGCTGCTGCGTCCACTGACCGGCTCGGTGCCGCCCGCCGCCCCCGAACGCCTGGTGCTGCCGGCCGGGACCGGCGGCGCGGCCGCCCCGGGACCGGCCTCGCTGCCCGACGACGCGGTGATCTGCTCCTGCCACAACGTCACCAAGAAGGCCGTCACCGCGTGCACCACCCCGGCCGAGGTCAAGAGGTGCACCAAGGCGGGCACCGGCTGCGGCAGCTGTGTGAAGGTGATCGGCGAGCTGCTGCCGGCCAGGACCGACAAAGGGCTCTGCGGCTGCTTCCCCCACACCCGGGCCGAGCTCTACGAGATCGTCCGCACCCTGCGGCTGACCTCGTACGCCCAGCTCCTCGACAGCCACGGCCGGGACACGGCCCGCGGCGGCGACGGGTGCGAGGTCTGCAAGCCCGCTATCGGGTCGATCATCGCCTCGCTGGCGCCGACGATCGGCGCGTCCGGGTACGTACTGGCCGACGAACAGGCCGCGCTGCAGGACACCAACGACCACTTCCTGGCCAATCTCCAGCGCAACGGCTCGTACTCGGTCGTCCCGCGCATCCCCGGCGGCGAGATCACCCCCGAGAAGCTGATCGTGATCGGTGAGGTGGCCCGGGACTTCGGTCTCTACACGAAGATCACCGGCGGCCAGCGCATCGACCTCTTCGGCGCCCGGGTGGACCAGCTCCCGCAGATCTGGGCCCGGCTGGTCGCGGCCGGCTTCGAGTCCGGGCACGCGTACGGCAAGGCGCTGCGCACCGTGAAGTCCTGCGTGGGGCGGACCTGGTGCCGCTACGGCGTCCAGGACAGCGTCCGCATGGCCATCGACCTGGAGCTGCGCTACCGGGGCCTGCGCGCCCCGCACAAGCTGAAGTCGGCGGTGTCCGGCTGCGCCCGCGAGTGCGCGGAGGCGCAGAGCAAGGACTTCGGCGTGATCGCCACGGCGAATGGCTGGAACTTGTACGTCGGAGGCAACGGCGGAGCCACCCCGCGCCACGCCGACCTGCTCGCGCAGGACCTGTCCGACGCCGAACTCGTCCGGCTGATCGACCGGTTCCTCATGTTCTACATCCGCACCGCCGACCGTCTGGAGCGCACCTCCGCCTGGCTGGAACGGCTGGAGGGCGGCCTGGACCACCTGCGCGACGTCGTCGTCCACGACGCGCTGGGGCTGTGCGCGGAGCTGGAGTCCCTGATGGCCGACCACGTGGCCCACTACCGCGACGAATGGGCCGAGACGCTGGACGACCCCGACCGGCTGCGCCGGTTCGTGTCCTTCGTCAACGCGCCCGGCGCCCCCGACCCGTCCGTGAAGTTCGTTCCCGAGCGCGAGCAGGTCAAGCCCGACCTGGACGTGCTCCAGATCTCCCTGGGAGGCACCCGATGACCGTCGAACTACGCGTGGCCGAGGGCTGGCTGACGGTGTGCGAGCTGGATGCGCTGATCCCCGGTCGCGGGGTGGCGGCGCTGCTGCCCGACGGCAGCCAGGCCGCGGTCTTCGTCGACCGCCACGGCCGGCCGTACGCGATCAGCAACCGGGACCCGTTCACCGGGGCGCAGGTGCTGTCGCGGGGGCTGACCGGCTGCTCGGACGGCCGGGTGTTCGTGGCGTCGCCGCTGCTCAAGCAGCGCTTCGACCTGGAGTCGGGGCGCTGCCTGGACGACGACGGGGTGACGGTCCGCACCTACCCGGTCCGGACCGCCGCGACCTCGTAGGACGGCGCAGGACGGCGCAGGAGGGGCGTACGGCGCTCAGCCCTGGGTGGCCGCCGGGTCCATCCACATGATCTCCCAGGTGTGGCCGTCGAGGTCCTCGAAGCCGCGCATGTACATGAACCCGTGGTCCATGGCCGGGCGCGGCTCGGTGCCGCCGGCCCCGACCGCCGTGTCGACCAGAGCGTCGACGGCCTCGCGGCCGGCGGCGCTCAGGCACAGCAGGGTCTGGGCGGTGGTGGCGGTGTCGGCGACGGCCTTGTGGGTGAACTCCTTGAACTTGGCCTCGGTCAGCAGCATCGCGTAGATCGTGTCGCTGATGACCAGGCAGGCGGCGGTCTCGTCGGTGAACCGGTCGTCGAAGGAGTAGCCGAGCGCGGTCCAGAACGCCTTGCTGGCGTCGAGGTCCTTGACCGGCAGGTTGACGAAGATCATGGTCTGGGGGGTCTGCGACTGCGACATCTCGCTCTGCTCTCTGCTCCGGCCCGCCGGGCCCTCGGGTCACGCTGTCGTAAAGGAGACCGGGGGCGGCGCGGAAACTCATCGCCGTCGGAGAAATCCTTTTCCGGCCTTTCCTTCCGGGCCGGCCCGGGCGCTGACACGGGCACGGGCCCCGGCCGGGCGGGAACGCCCGGCCGGGGCCCGGGAAGGCTACGAGGCCGCCGCGCCGCCCTTGAGCAGGGCCGCGCCCAGCGGGGTGACCGTGTGCAGCACGGCGTTGCCCCGGCGCAGGGTGGTCACCAGGCCCGCCTCGCGCATCACGCAGGCGTGCTGGCTGGCCGAGGCCAGCGAGACCCCGGCGCGGCGGGCCAGTTCGCTGGTGGTGGCGCCGTCGCCGATGGCCCGCAGCACCACCGAGCGGGTGTGCCCGACCAGCTTGCCCAGGGTCTTCTGCCGGTGGTCGTCCAGGCTGGTGGGGCGCACGCCCTCGCCGCACGTGGGTGCCGAGGCCAGATGGGCCGCGGCGGGGTAGACCAGCACCGGCGGCAGCTCCGGGTCGTGCAGGGTGACCGCGGTGCGCCGGCAGAAGAACGACGGCTGGAGCAGCAGACCGCGGCCCCGCAGCCGGACGTCCCGGTCCACCGGGTAGTCGCACTCCAGCACCGGGGCCCGCCAGCGCAGCATCGGCGGCAGCGAGGCCAGCAGCTCGTCGGCCCCGCCGTCGAGCAGCGCGCGGCCGCGTGCCGCCCGTTCGGCCTCTATCTGGGCCTGTATGTGCGTCCAGTACGGCTCCACGGCCGCCCGGTGGTAGCCGCGCAGCTCGTTCAGCAGCCGGGGCACCTGGCGTACGCCGCCGTCGGCGAACTCCCGTAGCCGGGTGGTCGGTGGTGCGCCGCCCGCCACGAGGGACAGCTCCCGCCGCAGCCGCTCCGTCCGTATCCCGCGCAACGCGTCAAGGCCGACATCCCACCCGTACTGCCCCTCAACAGGAGTGAGAAAATCGGGGAAATAGCCACGACTCGGTATGAGCGCACCGAGGAGACGTGTTTCAGTATTCAACCTGCTCCGCGTTTCCGTGCGCCATTCACCGAACAGCCGGGCGTCACGCCGGTCCCTTAAACGGTGAAAGCTCAGAATCGTTTCCCACAACGCATCGGGACGCCCTGCCATCCGTACGCGTGCCAGGTCCACTCCAGTGAAATGGATACGCAGCACCGAACCCCCACCTGTGCAACCGCAATCCCCCCGCCCCATGAGTATGCATGCCGTCACACGACGTCACCACGCCCTTTCGGCCACAGTTGAAACCCCTTTCGGCAGGGGCGTGACAACCGAAATCCTGTACTCCGCCAGGCACACTCCGGTGCGACCGAAACGCTCCGCGAAGGCCGTGGGGGGCTTTGCGGGGCCTGGCGGTCGGTCGCACCGGGAAGCGCCGACGTGCCTGGCAGATTGACAGCAGGCGGTGGACGGGTGGGGATCCGTCCGCCGCCTGCTGCCGTAAAGATTTGTTGAACAATCGCCTTCTTCCACAAACGTGGGCGCGCCTGCCCTCGGGGGTCAGGGAACCCGGGGGCAGGCGCGCGGTCCGTGGTGCTGCCGCTGTGCGCGGGTCAGCGGCTGTCGGAGCCCTTCGACTCGGCGGCGGCGCGGCCGGCCTCCAGTCGCGCGACCGGGATCCGGAACGGCGAGCAGGAGACGTAGTCGAGGCCGACCTCGTGGAAGAAGTGCACCGACTCGGGGTCGCCGCCGTGCTCGCCGCAGACGCCGAGCTTGATGTCGGGGCGGGTGGCCCGGCCCTGCTGCACCGCGTGGCGCACCAGGGAGCCGACGCCGTCCTTGTCGATGGTCTCGAACGGCGAGACCCCGAAGATGCCCTTCTCCAGGTAGGCGGTGAAGAAGCTGGCCTCGACGTCGTCGCGGGAGAAGCCCCACACCGTCTGGGTCAGGTCGTTGGTGCCGAAGGAGAAGAACTCGGCGGCCTCGGCGATCTGACCGGCGGTCACGGCGGCGCGCGGCAGCTCGATCATGGTGCCCAGCGCGAGCTTCAGCTCGACACCGGTGGCCTTCTCGACCTCGGCGATGACCGCCTCGGCCTCCTCGCGGACGATCTCCAGCTCCTGGACGGTGCCCACCAGCGGGATCATGATCTCCGCACGCGGGTCGCCCTTGGCGTTCTTGCGCTCGGCCGCGGCCTCGGCGATGGCGCGGACCTGCATGGCGAACAGGCCGGGGATGACCAGGCCCAGGCGGACGCCGCGCAGACCCAGCATCGGGTTCTGCTCGTGCAGCTTGTGCACGGCCTGGAGCAGGCGAAGGTCGTTCTCGTTGGGGTCCTTGCGGGCCTCGGCCAGCGCCACCCGGACCGACAGCTCGGTGATGTCGGGCAGGAACTCGTGCAGCGGCGGGTCGAGCAGACGGACGGTGACGGGCAGGCCGTCCATCGCCTCGAAGAGCTCGGTGAAGTCCTTCTTCTGCAGCGGCAGCAGCTCGACGAGGGCGGAGTCGCGCTCCTCCTCGGTGTCGGCGAGGATCAGGCGCTCGACCATCTCGCGGCGCTCGCCGAGGAACATGTGCTCGGTGCGGCACAGGCCGATGCCCTGGGCGCCGAACCGGCGGGCGCGCGAGGCGTCCTCGGCGTTGTCGGCGTTGGCGCGCACCCGCAGCCGGCGGACGCGGTCGGCGTAGGCCATGATCCGGTGGACGGCGGCGACCAGCTCGTCGGCGTCGTCGGCGCCGGCGTGCATCCGACCCTCGAAGTACTCGACGACCGGCGACGGTACGACGGGTACCTCACCGAGGTAGACCTTGCCGGTGGAGCCGTCGATGGAGACGACGTCGCCCTCCTCGACGACCTGCCCGGAGGAGGTGGTCATCCGGCGGCGCTTGGTGTCGACGTCGAGCTCCTCGGCGCCGCAGACACAGGTCTTGCCCATGCCGCGGGCGACGACGGCGGCGTGCGAGGTCTTGCCGCCGCGCGAGGTCAGGATGCCCTCGGACGCGATCATGCCGTCCAGGTCGTCCGGGTTGGTCTCGCGGCGGATCAGGATGACCTTCTCGCCGGACCGGGACCACTTCACGGCCGTGTACGAGTCGAAGACGGCCTTGCCGACGGCCGCGCCCGGGGAGGCGGCGATGCCGCGGCCGATCTGCTCGACCTTGGCCTGCTCGTCGAACTTGGGGAACATCAGCTGCGCGAGCTGGGCGCCGGTGACCCGCTGGAGGGCCTCGGCCTCGTCGATCAGGCCCTGGTCCACGAGCTGGGTGGCGATGCGGAAGGCGGCGCCGGCGGTGCGCTTGCCGACCCGGGTCTGGAGCATCCAGAGCTGACCGCGCTCGATGGTGAACTCGATGTCGCAGAGGTCCTTGTAGTGGGTCTCCAGCGTCTCCATGATCTGCATGAGCTGGTCGTAGGACTTCTTGTCGATCTGCTCCAGATCGGCGAGCGGCACGGTGTTGCGGATGCCCGCGACCACGTCCTCGCCCTGCGCGTTCTGCAGGTAGTCGCCGTAGACGCCCTGGTGGCCGCTGGCGGGGTCCCGGGTGAAGGCGACGCCGGTGCCCGAGTCGGGGCCGAGGTTGCCGAAGACCATGGAGCAGACGTTGACGGCGGTGCCGAGGTCGTGCGGGATGCGCTCCTGGCGGCGGTAGAGCTTGGCGCGGTCGCCGTTCCAGGAGTCGAAGACCGCCTTGATGGCGAGGTCCATCTGCTCGCGCGGGGCCTGCGGGAAGTCGCGGCCGGTCGCGGTCTTGACGATCTTCTTGAACTCTTCGACCAGCTTCTTGAGGTCGGCCGCGTCCAGGTCGGTGTCGACGGTGACGCCCTTGGCCTCCTTGGCGGCCTCCAGGGCCTCCTCGAAGTGCTCGCCGTCGACGCCGAGGACGGTCTTGCCGAACATCTGGATGAGGCGGCGGTACGAGTCCCACGCGAAGCGCTCGTCACCGGCCTGGGAGGCGAGGCCGGTCACGGACTCGTCGGAGAGGCCGATGTTGAGGACGGTGTCCATCATGCCGGGCATCGAGAACTTGGCGCCGGACCGGACGGAGACCAGGAGCGGGTCGTCGGACTGACCGAGCTTCTTGCCCATCTTCTGCTCGAGGGCGTCCAGGTGGGCGCTGACCTCGTCACGCAGCGCGGCGGGTTCCTCGCCGCTGTCCAGGTAGACCTTGCAGGCCTCGGTGGTGATGGTGAAGCCGGGAGGGACCGGCAGACCCAGGTTGGTCATCTCGGCGAGGTTGGCACCCTTGCCGCCGAGAAGGTCCTTGAGGTCGCGGTTTCCCTCCGTGAAGTCGTAGACGAACTTCTGCTCTTTGATTTCCGACACGGGTCTCGACTCCTCGACGACTCGGTGGCTGCCCTGACGGCGAGGAACATACCCAGATCGAAGGCGTCTGGGTACGTCCACTTGGCCGTCATATGGCTGTAACCACCCGTGCGCCCATGGATCGAAAGTAACTGATGGGTAGCCTGAACAGGCGATCTGCCTTCACTACCCGAAGCCCGATCGGCCCAGTTCCGCTTGATCGTGCTCGGATGAGCGATCATCGATACATTTGCGTTCAAGTCTTGAACGAACAAAGGGTGGCACCCAGTGCCACCCTTTGAAAGTCTTAGCCGTGATAATCACGCTCATCTGAGCGCAACCCCACCCATGCGTGGCGTATCTCACGCTCAGATGGGAGGGGTTTTCTCACCCTCCGGACGTGTCCAGCTCCGCGTCCTCACTCACCCAGGCGCAGTCGTAGGGGTCCTTCAGCCACCCGTCCGGCAGGACAACCCGGTTGTTTCCGGACGTCCGGCCCCGCGGACCGTCGGCACCCTCGGGCCACGGCTGGTCCAGATCAAGCTCGCTCAGATGAGCGCCCAGTTCGGCCAGGGAGGAGGTGACCGCGAGCTTCTTGCGCATCTCGGAACCCACCGAGAAGCCCTTGAGGTACCAGGCCACGTGCTTACGGAAGTCGATCACCCCGCGCGCCTCGTCACCGATCCACTCCCCCAGCAGCGTCGCGTGCCGGACCATCACGTCCGCCACCTCGCGCAGGGAGGGCGCGTAGTAGTCCTGCGGCCGACCCTCGAAGGCCGCCACCAGGTCGTTGAACAGCCACGGACGGCCCAGGCACCCCCGGCCGACGACCACTCCGTCGCAGCCGGTCTCGCGGACCATGCGCAGCGCGTCCTCGGCGCACCAGATGTCGCCGTTGCCGAGCACCGGGATCTCGGGGACGTGCTCCTTGAGCCGGGCGATGGCCTCCCAGTCGGCGGTGCCGCCGTAGTGCTGGGCGGTGGTGCGCCCGTGCAGGGCGATCGCGGTCACGCCCTCCTCGACGGCTATCCGGCCGGCGTCCAGGTAGGTGAGGTGGTCGTCGTCGATGCCCTTGCGCATCTTCATGGTGACCGGCAGGTCGCCGGCCCCGCCGACGGCCTCCTTGAGGATCGCCCGCAGCAGGTTCCGCTTGTACGGCAGCGCGGAGCCGCCCCCCTTGCGGGTGACCTTGGGGACGGGGCAGCCGAAGTTCAGGTCGATGTGGTCGGCGAGGTCCTCCTCGACGATCATCCGGACGGCCTTGCCCACGGTCGCCGGATCCACCCCGTACAGCTGCACGGACCGGGGCTTCTCGGTCGCGTCGAAGTGGATCAGCTGCATGGTCTTGTCGTTGCGCTCGACCAGCGCCCGGGTCGTGATCATCTCGCTCACGTACAGGCCCTTGCCGTCGCTGAACTCGCGGCACAGGGTACGGAACGGGGCATTGGTGATGCCGGCCATCGGCGCGAGCACCACCGGCGGCTGCACGGTGTGCGGGCCGATCGCGAGGGCGGGAGGCAGCGTGGTCATCCCCCCATTGTCGCGCATGCCGCCGCGCCCCATTGTTCGTAAGCTCGCGGCATGACCGAGCTGAGCCACCGGCGGCGCATGGTCGTGCTGGCGATCTGCTGTCTGAGCCTGCTGATCGTGAGCCTCGACAACACCGTCCTCAACGTCGCCCTGCCCCAGATGCGACGCGAGCTGCACGGCTCCGTGGCCGGCATGCAGTGGACCATCGACGCCTACACCCTGACCATGGCCACGCTGCTGATGCTGGCCGGGTCCACCGGCGACCGGATCGGGCGCCGCAAGGTGTTCACGACCGGGCTGTGCGTGTTCCTGGCGGGCTCGCTGCTGTGCTCGCTCGCGCCGACCCTCGACTGGCTCATCGCCTTCCGGGTGGTCCAGGCGGTCGGCGCGGCCATGCTCAATCCCGTCGCGATGTCCATCATCGCCAACACCTTCACCGATCCGGCCGAACGGGCCCGGGCGATCGGCGTCTGGGGCGGTGTGGCCGGCATCTCGATGGCGGCCGGGCCGCTGGTGGGCGGCGTCCTGGTGGACTCGGTGGGCTGGCGTTCCATCTTCTGGCTCAACCTGCCGATCGGGCTGGTCGCCCTCGCCCTGACCCTGAGGTTCATCCCCGAGTCCCGGGCCCCGCGGCCGCGCCGGCCCGACCCCGTGGGGCAGCTGCTGATCATGGCCCTGCTGGGCTCGCTGACGTACGGGATCATCGAGGCGCCCGAGGCCGGGCTGCGTTCGGGACTGGTGCTCGGCTGCGCGGCCGTCGCGGTGGCGGCGCTCGTCGGGCTGCTCGTGCACGAGCCGCGGCGCGCGGAGCCGCTGATCGACCCGCGGTTCTTCCGCAGCGTCCCGTTCAGCGGGGCGACCGTGATCGCGGTCAGTGCCTTCGCCGCGCTGTCCGGCTTCCTGTTCCTGACCACCCTCTACCTCCAGGACGTACGGGGGCTCGACGCCCTGCACGCCGGGCTGTGGATGCTGCCGCTGGCGCTGATGACCTGCCTGATCGCACCCCTGTCGGGGCGGCTGGTGGGCAGCCGGGGGCCGCGGCTGCCGCTGGTGGTCGCCGGGATCGGGATGGGCGCCAGCTCGCTGCTGTTCGCCGCGTTCGCGGCGGAGCGGCACGACGGGCTGATGCTGCTGGCCTACGTGCTGTTCGGCATCGGCTTCGGCATGGTCAACTCGCCGATCACCAACACGGCCGTCTCCGGGATGCCGCGCGCCCAGGCCGGCGTGGCCGCCGCGGTCGCGGCCACCAGCCGGCAGACCGGCGGCACCCTGGGCGTCGCCGTGATCGGCGCGGTGCTGGCCGCGGGCCTGGCCGGGGCGGGGGGCTCGCACGCCGCCTCCGCGTCGTTCCCGGCCGCCGGCTTCGCCGACGCGGCGCGGCCGGCCTGGTGGGTGATCACCTGGTGCGGGCTGGTGGTGCTGGTGGTGGGCATCGTCTCCAGCGGCGCCTGGGCCCGGCGGACCGCCGAACGGACGGCGAAGTCCCTGGAGGCCCCGCCACCCCCGGCGGAACCGGCCGCGGCAGGGGCTCCCCCGCGCG
>NZ_RPRY01000099.1 GCF_003949795.1 Streptomyces sp. WAC06614 | reverse complement strand
CGCCCGGGTCCTCGCCCGGCAGCAGCGGTGCACGGACCAGGAGTTCGGCCCGCCGGGCCCGGCGCCGGGCCCGGCGGGCCGAACTCCTGGTCCGTGCACCGCTGCTGCCGGGCGAGGACCCGGGCGGCGAGCGGTTGGTGCTCCTGGAGGGCGAGCGGCCCGACGTGTGGTGGCTGCCGGGGGCGACGCCCCAGTTGGTGGTGACCACGGCCGCGCTGCGCCGGCTCAAGGGGCGTCAGCTGGACGCCGTACTGGCGCACGAGCAGGGGCACGCGGCGGCCCGGCACGACTGGCTGCTGCACTGCTCACGGGCGCTGGCCGGTGGTTTTCCGCAGGTGCCGGTGTTCGCGGCGTTCGAGGCGGAGATGCACCGGCTGGTGGAGCTGGCCGCCGACGACGTGGCCTCCCGGCGGTTCGGGCGGCTCACGGTCGCCCTCGCGCTCGTCGGACTGAACGAGGACCGCGGGGTGTTCGGGCCCTGCGCCGCCGCGGACCACCATGTGCCGCAGCGGGTGCGGCGGCTCCTCGCGGCCGCGCCACGACTGTCGGCCACCCGCCGGGTGCGCCTGGCGGCGGTGGCGACGCTGGTCCCGGCGGTACCGCTGCTGGTGGCGTTCGTCCCGGGGCTGCGGGCGCTGTGAGCCCGGTGCGGGACGGGGTGGTCACGGGCGCGGGCCGGTCGGCCGTCCCGGCGCCGCCGGATGCGACGATCCACGTCATGCACCACCTCCTGCCCCGCCGTCCCGTCCGCCCCCTCCGCCTCACCGCACTGGTGTGCACCGCTGTCCTGTGCACCGCCCTCGCCCTGGCCCTGACGGTGCTGGTCGCGCTGCGGTGGCGGCCCCTGCTCACCGTCGACGTGCGTGTCTCGGACGCGCTGCACGCGCACGCGGTGGCGCACCCGGGCTGGGTGGACGTGGTGCGGGTGTTCAGCGACTGGGTGTGGGACCCCTGGACGATGCGGGCGCTGGCCGCCGTCGCCGTGCTGGCGCTGGTGCTGCGCGGGGAACGGGAGCTCGCGGTGCGCTTCGCGGCGGCCACGGTGGCGGCCACGCTGGTGTCGCAGGGGCTGAAGGCGCTGGTGGGACGGGCGCGGCCGGTGTGGCCGGACCCGGTCGCCACGGCGGACTACGCCGCCTATCCGTCGGGCCATGCACTGACGGCGACCGTGGTGTGCGTCCTGCTGCTGTGGCTCGCCCCCCGGTCGTGGCCGCTGCGGGTGGCGGTGGTGGTCTCCGTCGTCGGGGTCGGCCTGACCCGGGTCTACCTGGGCGTCCACTGGTCGTCCGACGTCATGGCCGGCTGGTTGCTGGGCGGGGTGGTGGCGCTGGTGGCGCTCGCCGGGGCGCGGCGCCCGGCCCCGGCCGGCCGCGCGCCCTCTTCTCCCGGGGCCGGACAACCGGGATCCTGACACGGCCCGTACACCGGTTCACGTACCGCCCGCGCGTTCGCACCGCGCCTTGGGGAGGCCGCCATGCCCATGCTCGTGATCGAGGGAAACTTCCGGGTCCTGGGGGCCCGGCCGGACGGGGATTCGGTGCGTTTCGTGCCGAACGACCCGGCCCACTGGGACCTGGTCCCCGGACCGCACCCGGTCCGCCGCACCACGACCGGCTCGGCGCAGCTGCGCCTGGACGGCATCGACACCCTGGAGACGCACTACGTACCGGCGCACGGCGCCGAGCTGCACCAGCCGGCCCCGTACGCCGAGGCGGCCGCGGAGGAGCTGGTGCGGTGGCTCGGGTTCCTGTCGGTGCTGCGCGACGGGCACGGCACGGTCACCTCCTCGGAGCCTGCGGCCACGGCCGGTTACGTGCTGACCCGCGGGGCCGACGTCAACGGCCGCTGCGTGGCCCTCGTCGGACGCGGCCCGGCCCCCGCGCCGAGCGGGAGCAGCCTCCACGTGGACGTCCCGCTGCTGCGCCAGACCGCCAACGTGCACCAGCTCCGGCGGGGGCTGGCGTACCCGACGTACTACACCAAGCTCTACGTCGACCTGCGCGAGGAGATGACGGCGGCGGTGGCCGCGGCGCGGCAGGAGGAGCTGGGGGTATGGCCGCTGGACCAGACGCTGAGCGGGGCGAAGGTCGACGGGCTGGCCTCCCTGAGCGAGAGCACGGTGCTGCTGCCGAAGCTGTTCCGGCGGCTGGCCGACTACCTCACGCTGGGCGGGGGCGATCCGTCGCTCGGCGGCTTCGGGGCGTTCCTCGACCAGCGGGCGGACCGGGTGCTGGTGGTACCGCGCGGCCGGTTCACGGGGTTGTCGACGCTGGTGGAGGTGGACGGGCAGAGCGTCCGGCTGACCGTGCCCCCGGAGGACCTGGTCTTCGAGGAGCGCTGAGAGCGCCGAGTCCGCGACGAGCGTCGAGACGGAGCACCGGGCCGGACGTACGTGAGCATGCCGATGCCGGTGTTGAGGCGATCCCCCGCGTCGCCCCAACACCGGAGTCCTGCGCGCTGAGTATATTGGCTCTGAGCCAGTCAACGCAGGAGTAAGCATGTCCCCGCGCAGCGCATCGGTCAATGAAGAATTGCGGAGACGCTCACGGGAGCGGCTGCTCCAGGCGACCGTCGAGCTCGTGGCCGAACGTGGGTACGAGGCGACCACCCTCGGGGACATCGCCGACCGTGCGGGCGCGGCCCGCGGTCTGGTGTCGTACTACTTCCCCGGCAAGCGCCAGCTCCTCCAGTCGGCGGTGCACCGGCTGATGCACCGCACCCTGCAGGCCGCGCTGGAACGCGAGCCGCGGCCCACCGGTGAGGACGCCGGGCGCGAGCTGCTGGCCCGGGCGGTCGACGCGGTCCTGGGTCTGGCCCGGGAGCAGCCGCGGCTGATCCGCACGCACATGGCCGGCATCCTCCAGGCCGAGGGTTTCGTGCAGTGCCCGGAGCAGCAGCGGCTGGCCGAGCTGCTGCGGGACACCCTCGTCCGGTACGGCTCGCAGGACGTGGAGCAGGACTATCCGATGCTGCGGGCGCTGCTGATGGGCGCGGTCTTCGCGGAGCTGCTGCCCGGTGCGCCGATGCCGCTCGCCCGGCTGCGCGCGGAGCTGTTCCAGCGCTACGGGCTCGACTGGGAGCTGGGTGTTCCGCCGGCCGGGGGCCGGCCGGCGGAACGGTGACGCGTCCGCGGGTCAGTGGTACTCGGGCTGCGACTGCACGTTGAGCCGGTCCAGCCACACCCAGCGGGCCGGTTCGGTCCGCCAGTCGTCGAGCCGGAGCACGTCGAGGCCCTTGACGATGTCGTTCGAGTAGATGTGCCCGTTGTAGTAGTACGCCGACCAGGACCCGCCGAGGCTCAGCGCGTCCGTGGTGAGCGGCCCCCGCTCGAAGTAGGCGATCTCCTTGGGCCGGGCCGAGTCCGTGAAGTCCCAGACGGAGACGCCGCCCTGGTACCAGGCCTGGACCATGATGTCGCGGCCGCCGCCGACCGGGACCAGCGAGCCGTTGTGGGCCACGCAGTTCTCGGTGTCGGCCTGGTGGCGGGGGATCTTGTAGTAGCTGCGGAAGACCAGTTTGCGCTGGTCGCCGCGGCCCTGGATCTCATAGATCCCGTCGGCGCCGCGGTGGGGGCCGGTGGCCTCGTTGCAGGTGGCGCCGCCACCGCCGCCGAGCTCGTCGGTGAAGACGACCTTGTCGGCGCGTTCGTTGAAGGTCGCCGAGTGCCAGAAGGAGAAGTTCACGTTGTCCTGCACCCGGTCGATGACCCGGGGCTGCTCGGGCCTGCTGATGTCGAAGAGGATGCCGTCGCCCATGCAGGCGCCGGCGGCGAGGTTCTTCGAGGGCAGCACGGTGATGTCGTGGCAGCCGGTGGTCTTGGAGACGCCCGGGTTGGTCGGCGCGCCGGGGTTGCCGCCGTCCGGGAAGAGGACCGGGAAGCCGACGACGGCGGCCTGCTCGGGCGCCTTGCGGGGGACCTTGACGACGGAGATGCCGTCGTGCGGCGGCTGGCAGTCGGGGTAGGCGACGTTCGGGGAGTACGAGGAGACGTAGAGATAGATGTCGCGGCCGCCCGGCACGAGGGTGTGGGTGTGGGAGCCGCAGGCGGTCTCGACGGACTTGATGTACTTGGGGTTCTTCTTGTCCTTGATGTCGAAGATCTTGATGCCCTCCCACGAGGACTTCTCGGTGGCGGGCTGCGAGACGCTGTTGCAGGAGTCGTCGCTGCGCGAGGAGTCGGTGGAGAGGAAGAGCAGGTCGCCGGAGACCGAGATGTCGTTCTGGCCGCCGGGGCAGAGGACGGTGGTGACCGTCTTGGGGGCCTTGGGGTCGGCGATGTCGTAGATGGTGAAGCCGTTGTAGTTGCCCGCGTAGGCGTACCGGCCCTGGAAGGCCAGGTCGGTGTTGATGCGCCCCGGGTCCGGGCTGGGGACCGTGGTCAGGTGCGTGACGTTCGGGCTGTGGACGATCTGGTCCTGCCCGGGTAATCCGGTCGCCGACCGGGCGCTCGGGGCGATCTGCAGATCGCCCGGGTCCGGCGTGGCGGCCGCCGGACCGGCGGCCAGGAGTGTGGTGAGGAGTCCGGCCGCGGCGGCGGCCACCCCCAGACTCCTGCGCCGCACCCGGTGGGGGTGGGAAGTCCTCACGGTGTTCTCCGCTCTCCCTGGGGTACGTCTGGAGTACGTGCAGACCCCGGCAGTATCTTCCTTTTCATGGACATGGCAAAAGGGTTACTGCGGCCAACTGCGGCCCTGGGCGTCGTCGCCGCGCTCGTCCTGCTCGCGGCGGGCTGCCAGGACGACGGCGGGGCCGACGCCGGCGCCGACGGCCGGCCGGTGGTGGTCGCGCCGGGACGCCCCGGCGAGAAGGCGCGCACGCTCTCGCCCGAGCAGGCCGCCGAGGAACGCCCTGACGACAGCCCCAACGCGGCCGATCTGAGCTACGTACGGAACATGATCGAGCACCACCGGCAGGCCCTGATCATGACGGCCCTGGTCCCGGACCGCGCCGCCGCCGACGCCGTGAAACGGCTCGCGGAGCGGATCTCGGCGGCCCAGCAGCCCGAGATCGGAGCCATGGAAGGGTGGCTGAAGAAGCACCCGGCACCGGCCGCGGAGGCGGGCGGCCACGACCACCGCTCGATGCCGGGGATGGCCACGGAGCAGCAGCTCAAGGAGCTCTCCGAGGCCCGGGGCGAGGCCTTCGACCGGCTGTTCCTGCGGCTGATGACCGCCCACCACGAGGGCGCCCTGAAGATGGCCGGCGAGGCGCTCGCGGGCGGCAACAACGTGGCCGTCGAGGAGATGGCCAACGACGTCGTGGTGCAGCAGACCGCCGAGATCCACCGGATGCGTGCGATGGGCTGACGTCCCCGGAGCACGGTGCAGTGCCATCCTGGGAACCCGTGGGTAAGGAGCTCTGCCATGCTTCGAGTCGCCGTCGTCGGCTCCGGCCCCAGCGGGGTCTACACCGCGCAGGGGCTGGTCACCCAGCGCGAGGTGCCCGGCGTCCGGGTGGACGTGCTGGACCGGCTCCCGTGCCCGTACGGGCTGGTGCGGTACGGGGTCGCGCCCGACCACGAGAAGATCAAGTCGCTCCAGGGCAACCTGCGCGGGGTGCTGGAGGACGAACGCATCCGCTTCCTCGGGAACGTCGAGGTGGGCGGGCCGGTCCTGAGCACCGCACGGCTGCTGGAGCTCTACCACGCGGTCGTCTACTGCGTGGGCGCCGCCCGCGACCGCACGCTGGGCGTGCCCGGCGAGGAGCTGGCCGGGGTGCACTCGGCGACCTCCTTCGTCTCGTGGTACAGCGCCCATCCGGACGCCGAGGACGCGGCGTTCGAGCTGACCGGGGTCCGGTCCGCGGTGGTGGTGGGCGCGGGCAACGTCGCGGTCGACGTGACCCGCATCCTGGCCCGCGGCGCGGCCGAGCTCGCCCCGACGGACATGCCGCACGCCGCGCTGAACGCCCTGTCCGGCAGCGCCGTGCGCCGGGTGGCGATGGTGGCCCGGCGCGGGCCCTCCCAGGGCAAGTTCACCACCAAGGAACTGCGTGAACTGGGCTCCCTGCCGGGTGTCGCCGTCGACGTGGACCCGGCCGAGCTCGCCCTGGACCCGGCGTACGCCGACCCGGCGGCCCCGCTGCCGGCCGGGAACCGGCGGAACGTGGAGGTGCTGCGCGGCTGGGCGGAACAGGGCGCGCGGCGGGACGCGGGGCCGGACGCGGGGCCGGCGCAGCGGGCGGAGCCGGACCGGCGGATCGCGCTGCGGTTCTTCCTGCGGCCGGTGGAAGTGCTCGACGACGGCCACGGGCGGGCCGCCGGGGTGCGGTTCGAGCGGACCGCACCGGACGGCCGCGGCGGGGTGACCGGCACCGGGACGTACGAGGACGTCGAAGCCCAGCTGGTGCTGCGGTCGGTGGGCTACCTGGGGGTGCCGCTGCCGGGCCTGCCGTTCAGCCCGGCCACCGGGACCGTGCCGCACGCCGCGGGACGGGTGCTGCGGGACGGCCGGGCCTCGATCGGCGAGTACGTGGCGGGCTGGATCAAGCGCGGGCCGACCGGGGTGATCGGCACCAACCGGCCGGACGCCAAGGAAACCGTCTCCTCGCTGCTCCAGGACGCGGGCACGCTCGCCCGGCGCGACCTTCCCGACGACCCGCTGACGGCGCTACGGGCCGCCGGGCTGCGGCCGGTGGCCTGGCCGGGCTGGCTGGCCATCGAGGCCGCGGAGCGGGACCTGGGGCGGAGCCTGGGGCGCGGGTCGGTGAAGATCCCGGACTGGCCGGGCCTGCTCGGCGCGGCCGGCACCACCTGACGGAGCCGCCCGAGGGCCCGCCACCGCCCCGGCCCCGGCCCGACCCAGGCCCAGGCCCAGGCCCACGGGCCATGGCATCCGCCGGACGGGCCCTAGGCGGCCAGCCGGGCCTCCTCGGCCGAGGCGGCGGTGAGCACGCTGTCGAGGAGGCCCGGGAAGAGGGTGTCGAGGTCGGTGCGGCGCAGACCGTTCATCTTGGCCGTGCCGCGGTAGGTCTGACGTACGACACCGCACTCGCGCAGCACCCGGAAGTGGTGGGTGGTGGTCGACTTCGTCACCGGCAGCTCGAAGTGCGAGCAGGACAACTCGTCGCCGGTGTCCGCCAGTTCCCGGACGATCGACAGCCGGACCGGGTCGGAGAGGGCGTGCAGGACCGCTTCGAGCCGGATCTCACCGGTCCCGGGGTGGGGGAGGGCGCGGGCCGCCTCACGTTCCGTCATGTGCTCTGCTCCGCTCGCTCGCTCGGTCGGTGGCCCCCCTCGTGGCCCCTCCCCCATGGTACGGAGGGCGGCCGCTCAGGACCGGTGGTACTGGTCGGGCGTGCGCACCTGAGCACCGAGTTCCCGGGCCGCGCGGCGGGCGAAGTGGGGGTCGCGCAGCAGCTCGCGGCCGAGCAGCACGGCGTCCGCCTCGCCGTTGGCGAGGATCTTCTCGGCCTGCTCGGGCTCGGTGATCAGGCCCACCGCGGCCACCGGCAGGCCGGTCTCCGCCTTGACCCGGGTGGCGAAGGGCACCTGGTAACCGGGGCCGAGGGGGATGCGGACACCGGGGGCGAGGCCGCCGCTGGAGACGTCCAGCAGGTCCACCCCGTGCGCGCGCAGGGTGGCGGCCAGCCGGACGGTGTCGTCCACGGTCCAGCCGTCCTCCGCCAGCCAGTCGGTGGCCGAGATCCGGAAGAACAGCGGCAGTTCCTCGGGCCAGACCGCGCGGACGGCGTCGACGACCTCCAGGGCGAAGCGGGTGCGGTTCTCGTAGGAGCCGCCGTAGGCGTCGGTGCGCCGGTTGCTGTGCGGGGAGAGGAACTCGCCGATCAGGTAGCCGTGGGCCCCGTGGATCTCGGCCACCCGGTAGCCGGCGGCCAGGGCACGCCGGGCGGCCTCGGCGAACTGGCCGGTGATCTCGTGGATCTCCTCGACCGTCAGCTCGTGCGGCACCGGGTGGCCCTCGTCGAACGGGACCGCGCTCGGCGCGCTCGGCCGCCAGCCGTGCTCCTCCGGGCCCACCGGGGCACCGCCCCGCCACGGCTGGGCGGTGGAGGCCTTACGGCCGGCGTGGGCGAGCTGGATGCCCGGGACGGTGCCCTGGGCGGTGAGGAAGCCGGTGATCCGGCGCAGCGCCTCGACCTGCGTGTCGTTCCAGATACCGAGGTCGTGGGGCGAGATCCGGCCCTCCGGGGAGACCGCGGTGGCCTCTTGGAGGATCAGGCCGGTGCCGCCGACGGCGCGGGCGGCGTAGTGGGCGAAGTGCCAGTCGGTGGCGACGCCCGCGTTCGGGCCGAAGGCCTCCGCGCTGTACTGGCACATCGGCGCCATCCACAGGCGGTTGGGCAGGGTGACGGAGCGGAGGGTGTACGGCTGGAACAGGGCAGTGCTCATGAGGGGGCTCTCCAGGACCTCGACCTGTAAGTACGAGAGTCACCGTACTACGAAATTTCTCGTAGTACGAGAGGCTTCGTATCAGCCGGGACGGCACGCCAGGACCGGGCGTTGTCGGTGGCCGGGTGCAGACTGTGCGGAAGACGGTTTTTTCAGGACACCGACGTCCGAAGGGTGCCGGCCATGACCGATGTGCTGCTGCTGGTGGGAACGCGCAAGGGCCTCTTCCTCGGCCGCCGCCGGGACGACGGCCCGTGGCGCTTCGAGGGCCCTCACTTCAACGCCCAGGCCGTGTACGCGGTCGCCCTCGACCGGCGGGGACCCTCGCCCCGGCTGCTGGTCGGCGGGGACAGCGCGCACTGGGGCCCGTCGGTGTTCACCTCGGACGACCTCGGCGCGACCTGGCAGGAGCCGGCCGAGCCCGCGGTGCGGTTCCCCAAGGACACCGGGGCCTCGCTGGAGCGGGTCTGGCAGCTGCACCCGGCGGGCCCCGAGGCCCCGGACGTGGTGTACGCCGGGACCGAGCCGGCGGCCCTGTTCCGCTCGACCGACCGCGGCACGTCCTTCGAGCTGGTCCGGCCCCTGTGGGAGCACCCGACCCGCAAGGACTGGGTGCCCGGCGGGGGCGGCGAGGCCGTGCACACGGTGCTCACGGACCCGGCCGACGCGGACGCGGTGACGGTCGCGGTCTCCACGGCCGGGGTGTTCCGCACCCGGGACGGCGGCGCGAGCTGGGCGCCGTCCAACCGTGGGGTCTCGGCGGTCTTCCTGCCGGACCAGCACCCCGAGTTCGGCCAGTGCGTGCACAAGATCGCCCAGGACGCCGGGAACACCGACCGGCTGTACCTGCAGAACCACTGGGGCGTCTACCGCAGCGACGACGCCGGCGGGCAGTGGACGGACATCGGCGCCGGGCTGCCCTCGGACTTCGGCTTCGCCGTCGCCGCCCACCCGCACCGCCCGGACACCGCCTACCTCTTCCCGCTGAACGCCGACTCCGACCGGGTCCCGGCCGGACGCCGCTGCCGGGTCTTCCGCACCACGGACGCGGGCGCCACCTGGGAGCCGCTCACGGCGGGCCTGCCCGACGGGGACCACTACGGCACGGTGCTGCGGGACGCGCTGTGCACCGACGACGCCGACCCGGCCGGGATCTACTTCGGCAACCGCAACGGCGAGCTGTACGCCAGCGCCGACGACGGCGACAGCTGGGAGCTCCTCGCCTCGCACCTCCCCGACGTCCTGTGTGTCCGGGCGGCCGTGATCGGCCACTAGAGTGATCCTCCGTGGCAGCACGACCCTTGAACGAGATCGTCGAAGCAGGCTGGGCACGCGCACTGGAACCCGTGGCGGGGCAGATCGCCGCCATGGGTGACTTCCTGCGCGCGGAGATCGCGGCCGGACGGACCTACCTCCCTGCCGGGGCGCACGTCCTGCGTGCCTTCCAGCAGCCCTTCGACGAGGTCAGGGTCCTCGTCATGGGCCAGGACCCGTACCCGACCCCGGGGCACGCGGTGGGCCTGTCCTTCTCGGTGGCTCCCGAGGTGCGCCCGGTCCCCGGCAGCCTGGAGAACATCTTCCGCGAGCTGCACAGCGACCTCGGCCACCCCCGGCCCGCCAACGGCGACCTCACCCCGTGGACCCGGCAGGGCGTCCTGCTGCTCAACCGCGCCCTGACCACGGCCCCGCGCAAGCCCGGCGGGCACCGGGGCAAGGGCTGGGAGGCCGTCACCGAGCAGGCCATCCGGGCCCTGGCCGCGCGCGGCACCCCGCTGGTGTCGGTGCTCTGGGGGCGCGACGCCCGCAACCTGCGGCCGCTCCTCGGCGACCTGCCCGCGGTGGAGTCCGCGCACCCCTCCCCCATGTCCGCCGACCGTGGTTTCTTCGGCTCGCGGCCCTTCAGCAGGGTGAACGACCTGCTGGTGCGGCAGGGGGCGCAGCCCGTGGACTGGAGCCTGCCGGCCGCGCGTTGAACCTGTCGGCTCTTCACCGGATAAATACGGACAGATAACGCCGAGACCACCCCTCCCCGAACACCCGGTTCCGATAAGCCAGTAGCATGCGGCGCCATGAGCACCCCCACTGGCCCCGCGAACGGCCTGCCCGTACGAATGCCGCGACCCCGCCCGACCGGAAGGCACCGTCGGCCCGAGCCCGCGGTCGCGCCCGAGGGCGCGCCCGCGCTGGTGCTCGCCGTGCCGGGAGCGCCCACCACCGCTGCGCGGGGGCTCGCGGAGGAGATCCTCAGCATCGGCCGTTCGGAGCTGCCCGGCCTGGACGCGCGGATCGGTTACCTGGAGGGCGAGGACCCGCAGGACGGCTCCGCCGCCGCATTCCCCTCGCTCTCCGGCGTGCTGACCGCGGTGGCGCAGGACCGCGCCGCCCGCGCCGAGTTCGCCCGGGCCGCCGGCCAGGACGTGCCCGCGCCCACCGGCCCGGACGCCGTGGTCGTCCCGCTGCTGGCCGGCCCCGACGGCGACCTGCTGCGCCGCATCCGGCAGGCGCTGATGGACAGCTCGGCGGCCGTCGAGCTCGCC
This sequence comes from Streptomyces sp. WAC06614, assembly GCF_003949795.1. Lineage (GTDB taxonomy): Bacteria > Actinomycetota > Actinomycetes > Streptomycetales > Streptomycetaceae > Streptomyces. The sequence goes on along the minus strand of NZ_RPRY01000099.1, from coordinate 11,830 downwards.
GACGTCCTGGGCCCGCACCCGCTGCTGGCCGAGGGCCTGCACGTCCGGCTGTCCGAGGCAGGGCTGGCCCGCGCCGACCGGGCGCGGCTGTTCACCGTCGCCACCGCGGCCGACGGCATCATCCTGGCGACCACCGGCGGCGAGGAGGCCGTCCAGGCGGCCGGGATCACCGGCATGCTGCTGGCGGCCCGGCTCGCGGTGCCGGTGATGGCCGCCGCCCTGGACCAGGAGGGCTCGGTGAGCTCGGTCGCCCAGCAGCTGCGCGACTCCGGTTCGGTGCAGCTCGCGCTGGCCCCGTACCTGATCGGCCCGGAGGTCACCGAGGGCCTGCTCGACACCGCGTGCAAGGAGGCCGACTGCGCCACCGCCGAGGTGCTCGGCGCGTACCCGGCCATCGGCAAGCTCGCGGTGGCGCAGTACGGCGCCGCCCTCGGCCTGCCGCAGAACGCCGCCGCCCACTGAGCCGGCCCGGACGGTCCCGCACCGTCCGGCACCAGCCGCAGGAACAGGCACAGCACGAGACCCGAGGGCCCGCCCCCGTACGCGACGTACGGAGGCGGGCCCTTGCGCCGTGTGCCGTGTGCCGTGTGCCGTGTGCCGTGTGTGCGCCGGTCAGCCGGTGCGGTGGTGGCCGAGGACGACGCAGGTGGCCGCCGGGACGGGCAGGGCGCCGGCCCGGTGCGGCCGGCCGGTCTCGGGGTCCACGTCGCACCAGGTGACGTCGCCGGAGCGCTCGTGGGCGGCGTAGAGCCGGCCCGACGGGCCGAGGCTCAGATCACGCGGCCAGTGCCCGCCCGTGGGCACGGAGGCGGTCAGGCGGGGCCGCAGCGGGCCGTCGGCCAGGGTGAGCACGGCGATCGTGTCGCTGCCGCGGACGGCCGCCCAGACGAACCGGCCGTCCGGGGAGACGACCACGGCCGAGGGGTAGGGGCGGACACCGCCGGGGGCGGCTTCCGGGACGACGGCGACCTCGTCCCGTACGTCCAGGCGCCCGGCCGCCGCGTCCCACCGGCAGACGGTCAGCAGCGGGCGCAGCTCGTTGAGCACATAGACGACCTCGCCGTCCGGATGGAAGGCGAGGTGCCGGGGGCCGTTCCCGGCCGGCAGCCGGGTCTGCGCGTGCAGGCGCAGCCCGTCCCCGTCCGGGGCGCAGACCCGGACCGAGTCCGTGCCCAGGTCCACGCTCAGCACCCAGCGCCCGCCGGGATCGGGGAGCACCTGGTGGGCGTGGGGCTCGCGCTGCCGGTCGGGGTCGGGGCCGGAGCCGTGGTGGCGGAGCACCGGGCCGTGGGGCCCGTCGATCCGGCCGTCGGCGGCGAGCGGGAGCGGGCTGACGCCGCCGGAGGTGTAGTGCGCGGTGAGCAGCCGGCGCCCGGCCACGCAGAGGTGCGTCGGGCCGGAGCCGCCGACCGGTACGGCGGGCCCCAGGGTGGCCGGCCCGCCGTCGTCGGTGGTGCGGAAGGCCTGGACGGCGCCCCGTTCCGTCTCGCTCACCGCGTAGAGCACCGCGCCGTCCGCGGAGAGCGCGAGGTAGGAGGGGTCGGTCACGGCGTCGGTGACGGCGAGCGGGGTGAGGGCCCCGGTCACCGGGTCCACGGCCGCGGTGGTGATCCCGCGGCCGCCCGCCGACGTGAACGAACCGATGTACGCCCGCAGTGCGTTGCTCACGCAGTTCCCCTCTCCTGACGGTCCGCGCCGGATCCGTGCGCCGACCGTAGCAGAAGGTCTAGACCAGATCCCGTCCCCTGGCCCGCTCGCGGGCCCCCTCGTGGTGCACGAAGGCGGGCGAGGCCTGCCGGTCCTCGTAGGTGCGGTGGAAGACCGGGGTCGCGGAGCCCGAGATCGGCGGCACGATCCACGACCAGTCGGCCCCGACCTCGCGGCCCTTGCGTTCCTCGCGGGCCAGGTGGGTCAGGAAGCGGCGGGATTCGGAGTGGTGGTCGGCGATGGTGGCACCGGCCCGGTCGAAGGAGTGCAGCACGGCCCGGTTGAGCTCGACCAGCGCCCGGTCCTTCCACAGCGAGCGGTCGCTGCCGGTGTCAAGCCCCAGCCGGCGGGCCACCATCGGCAGCAGGTTGTAGCGGTCGGCGTCGCCGAGGTTGCGGGCGCCGATCTCGGTGCCCATGTACCAGCCGTTGAACGGGGCCGCGGTGTAGTGGACGCCGCCGATCTCCAGGCACATGTTGGAGATGGCCGGGACGGCGTGCCAGCGCAGGCCCCAGTCCGACCAGGGGTCCGCACCGGGGTGCTCGATCGGCACCTCCAGGACCGCGTCGGCGGGGAGGTCGAACCAGCGGGGCTTGTCGTCGCACCCCTGCACCACCAGCGGCAGGTGGTCGAACGGGGTCCCGGGGCCGCCCGGCCAGCCGAGGGCGCGCAGGGCTTCGGTGAGCTCCCGGTTGCGGGGGTCCCCGACCGTGACCGAGGGGTGGTCGCCGTAGCCGGCGTAGCGGACGAGCTGCTCGCTCCAGATCAGCGGGCCCGGGCGGTCCGGGGTGTCCTGGGCGAAGACCGTGATGGTCGGGCGGATCCGGCCGCCGTTGGTCGCCTCGCGCAGGTGCTCCACGCACTCGGCGGCGATCTCGTCGGCCCCGGTGAGCTCCCTGCGGTCGCGCACCCGCAGGGAGTTCCAGTAGAGGCGGCCTATGCAGCGGTTGCTGTTGCGCCAGGCGACCCGGGCGCCGTGCACGAGTTCCTCGGGCGTGTGCCGGTAGGTTCCGGTTTCCGCGATCTCGGCCCGTACGGCGGCGATCCGTTTCTCCGGATCACCCGCACCCGGGGTCTCTCTGTGGAAGAGTCGGACGAAATCCTCAGCCGCGTGCACCGTCTGAGCGGTCGTCAGGCGCTCGTGAAGTATTTCCATTCCGGGCGGTTACCCCCTGTCAGGCCAGATCCACCCTGTGCGTGCCGCATGAATGTGCGGTGGACACTCACCCGTTGTACATGCCGCAGGTCAGGGCAGGGGGCCGGACCGACGAGGAACACCACCTCCGGGTGATGAACCGTCGAGGGGCTTGCGCACGGCCCGTCCCGCGCTCCGCGCGCCCCCGGCGGGGTCGCCCGGGTCAGGAGCCGACGAGCGGCGAGGGCCGGGTGCTGCGCAGCGGGGAGTCGAGCTGGACGAGGACCCGCTCCAGGCCGTGCAGGTGCGCCAGGGCCGGCGGTCCGGCGGCGGCCGGTTCGTCGCCCCGCCCGGCGCCCGGCCGCACCGCGGCGGGGCGGTCCGCGGCGGTGCGGTCCCGGCCGGTGGCGGGTGCGGTGAGGGCCTCCACCGCCGCCTCGACGCGCCAGCAGGCGGCGGCGAGCCGGGCGTCGTGGCTCGCGTCGGGGTCGGCGGCCACCGCGACCAGGCCGCGGACCTCCTGGGCGCAGGCGTCGAGCAGCTGGATCACCTGCCGGGCCCGGGCCTTGCGGCCGCGGTACGGGCTGAGCGGGTGCACCAGCGGCGCCAGCGAGAGCCGCACCCGGGCGAGCAGCAGTTCGAGCTCGGCGGCGTACGGGGCCGGGTCGGCGGCGGGGTCGCCGGAGAGCCGGGCGGCGGCCTGGGCGGTGGCCCCGTGCACACAGCGCAGGGCGCGCTGGATCCAGGCGTCGTTGACGGCGTGGGTGGTCACCGGCAGCACCAGGACCACGGCCAGGGAGGCGCACAGCGCACCCACGGCGGTCTCGGTCAGCCGCAGCACCAGCAGGCTCGGACTGAGCACCCCGAGCAGGCCGTAGAGCAGGCCGGCCATCAGGGTGACGGCCAGCATCATCCAGCTGTAGGAGACGGGGGCCGTGTAGAAGATCCCGAAGACGCAGAGCGCGACGAGGAGCGCGGTGGGACCGGGCGCGCCGTGCAGCGGGACGGCGATCAGCAGGCCGGCCACGATGCCGACGACGGTGCCGAGCACCCGGCGGAAGCCCCGGACCAGGGTCTCGCCGCGGGAGACGGTGTTGACGAAGATCCACCAGGTGGTGCCCACGGCCCAGTACCAGCGGTCGTCCGACACGAACTGGCCGATGGCGAGGGCGACGGCGCAGGCGGCGGTGGCCTGGACGGCCTGCCGGGTGGTGGGGCGGGCCAGGCCGGTGCCGGGCAGCGGTGCGGGCGCGGCCGGTGGCGGGAAGGTGCGCTCGACGGGCCAGAGCAGGAAGCGGACGGCGGCCGAGGCGGCCAGCGCGAGGCCCACGGCCGCGTACAGCTCGGGGAGCTGAGCGGGGACGGCGTGCAGGAACTGGGTGATGAAGAAGTTCATGAACGCGAAGATCCCGAGGGCGTGGCCCCGGGGTCCCCAGCGGCGGGCGTAGACCCCGCAGAAGACGACCAGGACGAAGGCCAGGTCGCGCACGGGGGCGATGCCGTGCAGGAGGGTGGCCAGGGCCAGCACCGGGAACCCGGCCAGCGGCAGCAGGAGGGTGGTCAGGGCCTGCGCCCGGATCCGGGCGTCGGTGACGGTGAAGAGGGCGAGCAGGGCCGCGAGGCCCGCGGTGACGGACGCGGTCAGCGAGAAGCCGGCCAGTTCGGCGGCGGTGACGGAAAGGCCCACGCCGACGACGGCGCGCAGCGAGGTCCTGAGCCTGATGCGCCCCGGGTCCGGAGCCACGAACATCCTCTTCACGGCGGTGGGCCGCCCCCCTTGTCTTGCCCTTCGCCGCTCCTCGGCCCGCCCGGGGGTGGTGGGCGGCCGCAGGCACGACGAAAGCGCCGCGGGTCCGGTCCGGCCTCGTCGCCGGCCGGCGCTGGCGGCGCCGAGTGTGCATGGATGGGTCAAGAAAAGCATCCGGAGGGGCAATGGCTCAAGTGACCCCCGTTGCGGTGGGCCAATGGCACAGCATCGGGGCGGCATCGTCGGCCAGGCGCGGGCCAACGGACCATGGGCGGGCGCCGGTGGCAGCGGGGGACGTTCCGGCGCGGGCCGATCAGAGCAAAATGCGCAATTCGGGCTAAACGGCGGTGCGCCACCCGGGTCCCGGCGCACGGCCTCGTCATAGTCGTCCCTGGTGACCGCCCGGTCACCGGGGAAGCCTTCGTAGAGGAGCCGGCTCATGCTGCAACCCACCAGGACCTGCTTCGCTCTCGCCGCCGGAAGCCTGGTGCTCGGCCTCGTCGGGACCGGGGTCGCCGTGGCGGACGAGAACCCGCCCCGCACCGCGCCGGGGCACGCGGTCGTGCTCGACGACGATGACGACTGGGAGGAGGACGAGGACGGCGACGAGTGGGGCGACGAGGAGGACGGCCTGGAGGAGGACGGCAACGGCGAGCACCACGGCAAGCCCGGAAACCACCACCGCTACGTGATCGGCAAGGTCGTCTCCAAGGGCCCGTTGAACATCCGCAGCAGGCCGACCACGCACTCCGAGGTGGTCGAGAAGGTCTACCCGAACGAGAAGGTCAAGATCCGCTGCAAGACGCGCGGCGAGACGGTCGCCGGCAACGACCTCTGGTACCGCCTGCCCGAGGACGACGGCTGGATCGCCGCCCGCTACGTCAAGAACCTCTCCCCCGTGAAGTGGTGCCACTGACATGCCGCCGCGGAGCGTCCTGACGGCGCTCGCGCCGAACTGAACCGAACGTCCGTGGACCCGGTCGCCGCCCTGCGGCGGATCGCGTTCCTGCTGGAACGCGCCCAGGCCCCCACGTACCGCGTCCGCGCCTTCCGTACGGCCGCCGAACGCGTGGCCGCCCTGCCGGAGGGCGAGGCGGCCCGGCGCGCGGCGGCCGGGACCCTGCAGGCGGTCAAGGGCATCGGCCCGACGACGGCCGAGGTGATCGCCGAGGCGCTGGCCGGGCGGGTCCCCGCGTACCTGGAGCGGCTGGAGGAGGAGCTCGGCGCCCCGTCGGTCCCCGAGGGCCGGGGCTCGGCGCTGCGGGCCGCGCTGCGGGGCGACTGCCATCTGCACTCCGACTGGTCCGACGGCGGCAGCACCATCGAGGACATGGGCCGCACCGCCGCCGAGCTCGGCCACGAGTGGGCCGTCCTCACCGACCACTCGCCCCGGCTCACCGTCGCCCGCGGGCTCCCGCCGGACCGGCTGCGCGAGCAGCTGGAGGTGGTGGCGGAGCTCAACGCCACCTGGGCCCCGTTCCGGCTGCTCACCGGGATCGAGTGCGACATCCTCGACGACGGCTCGCTGGACCAGGAGCCCGAGCTGCTGGAGCGGCTCGACCTGGTCGTGGTGTCGGTCCACTCCAAGCTGCGCATGGACCGGCGGGCGATGACCCGCCGGATGGTCGCCGCGGTCCGCAATCCGCACGCGGACGTCCTCGGCCACTGCACCGGCCGGCTGCTGACCGGGCGGACCCGGCCGGAGTCGGAGTTCGACGCAGCCGAGGTGTTCGCCGCGTGCGCCGAGTCCGGCACGGCCGTGGAGATCAACAGCCGGCCGGAGCGGCTCGACCCGCCGCGCCGGCTGCTGCGCGAGGCCGTGGCGGCGGGCACGTACTTCGCCATCGACACCGATGCGCACGCGCCGGGCCAGCTGAGCTGGCAGATCGCGGGGTGCGCCCGGGCCGAGGAGTGCGGGGTCCCCGCCGAGCGGGTCGTCAACACCTGGCCGGTGGACCGGCTGCTGGCCTGGACGCACCGCTGACGGGGCCCTCGCACGGTCGGGCCCTGCGCGTGATGCGCCGGGCTCCCGGCCGCTCCGGTGCGACCCGGGCACGTCCACCCGGATCGGACGTACGGGCGGGAACCCGGCCATGGGTACAGTCACGGACATGGCCGTGGACGAACTCGACACCCGGATCCTGCGCCTGCTCATCGAGCAGCCGCGCACCAGCGTGCGGGAGTACGCCCGGCTCCTCGGCATCGCGCGCGGCACGCTCCAGGCCCGGCTGGACCGGCTGGAGCGGACCGGGGTGATCACCGGGACCGGGCCCTTCCTCTCCCCCGCCGCCCTCGGGCACCCCGTGCTGGCCTTCGTCCACATCGAGGTCACCCAGGGGTACCTGGACGAGGTCGGGGACGCGCTGGCCGCCGTGCCGGAGATCATCGAGGCCTTCTCGATCACGGGCGGCGGGGACCTGCTGACCCGGGTGGCGGCCCGGGACAACGCCCATCTGGAGGATGTGATCCAGCAGCTCATCCGGCTGCCAGGGGTGGTGCGGACCCGGACCGAGGTGGCGCTGCGCGAGCGGGTGCCGCACCGGGTGCTGCCCCTGGTGGAGGCCGTGGGACGGGCCGCCCGCAAACCCTGACAAGATGGAAGACACACGTACACAACCGGCAGAACGGGCAGAACGGATGCTTTCCGTCATATTCGATCTCGACGGCACCCTCGTGGACAGCGAGCCGAACTACTACGAATCCGGGCGTCGCACCCTGGAGCGCCACGGCGTTCCCGATTTCACCTGGGAGCAGCACGCCGCGTTCATCGGCATCGGTACCCGGGAGACGCTGGAGGTCCTGCGCGAGCGGCACGCCATCGAGGCGCCGGTCGACCAGTTGCTGGCGGAGCAGAACGCGGCCTACCTGGAGCTGGCCCGCGGCCGTACGTCCGCGTACCCGCAGATGCGCACGTTCGTGGAGCGCCTGCACGCGGAGGGCATCCCCATGGCCGTGGCCTCGGGGTCGTCGCCCGAGGCCATCGAGGCGGTGCTGGCGGGGACCGGGCTGGACGCCCTGCTGCCGACGACGGTCTCCGCCGAGGAGGTCGCGCGGGGCAAGCCCGCGCCCGACGTCTTCCTGGAGGCGGCCCGCCGACTGGGCGCGCACCCGGCGGACTGCGTGGTCGTGGAGGACGCGGCGCCGGGCGCGCTGGCCGCCCACGCGGCCGGCATGGGGTGCGTGGCGGTGCCCTATGCGGCGGCCACGGCCGACGATCCGGCCTTCGCCACGGCCGGGCTGCTGTTCCGCTCGGGCCACCGCGAGTTCACGGCGGAGATCGCCTACGACTGGCTGAGCGAGCACCGGGCCGCCTGAGGGGGAAGATCCGCGCGCCGGCCCGAGTTGGTAGAACCGTGAACGATTTTGGGCGGAAGCTGGACGTGGTCGTCGTCGGCGCCGGGCAGGCGGGCCTGTCCGCGGCCTACCACCTGCGGCGGGCGGGCCTGGTCCCCGGCCGGGACGTCGTGGTGCTCGACCACGCACCGGCGCCGGGCGGGGCCTGGCAGTTCCGCTGGCCCACGCTCACGTACGGCCGGGTGCACGGGATGCACGCGCTGCCCGGGATGGAGCTGACCGGGGCGGATCCCGAGCGGCCCTCCGCCGAGGTGATCGGCGCGTACTTCGCGGCGTACGAGGACGCCTTCGAGCTGCGGGTGCTGCGGCCGGTGGACGTGACGGCGGTCCGCGAGGGCGAGGGGGGCCGTCTGCTGGTCGAGTCCTCGGCCGGCGCCTTCGCGCCGCGGGCCCTGATCAACGCCACCGGGACCTGGGACCGACCGTTCTGGCCGCGCTACCCGGGGCAGGAGACCTTCCTCGGGCGCCAGCTGCACACCGCCGGCTACCCCGGCCCGCAGGACTTCGCCGGGGCCCGGGTCCTGGTGGTCGGCGGGGGCACCTCCGCGGTCCAGCACCTGCTGGAGATCTCCGGGGTCGCGGCGGCGACGACCTGGGTGACCCGCCGCCCGCCGGTCTTCCGGGACGGCCCGTTCGGCGAGGCCGAGGGCAGGGCCGCGGTGGCGCTGGTGGACGACCGGGTGCGGCAGGGCCTGCCGCCGCAGAGCGTGGTCAGCGTGACCGGGCTGGCCCTGACCGACGCGGTACGGGCCGGGCTGGAGTCGGGCGTGCTGGCCCGGCGGCCGATGTTCGAGCGGATCACCCCGACGGGTGCGGCCTGGGCCGACGGCAGCACCGTCGAGGCCGATGTCATCCTGTGGGCCACCGGCTTCCGGGCCGCGATCGACCATCTGGCACCGCTGCACCTGCGCGAACCGGGCGGCGGCATCCGGGTCGAGGGCACCCGTGCGGTGCGCGACGCACGGGTCCACCTGGTCGGGTACGGGCCGTCGGCGAGCACCGTCGGCGCCAACCGGGCCGGGGGCGCCGCGGTCCGCGAGATCCGCCGCCTGCTCGCCGGCGAGCCGGAGCCGGTACCCGCGGCCGTGCCGGAGCCGGTGCCGGCCGGGGGCGCCGTCTAGGCCGCCGTGGCCCTCGTACGGCCCGTCGTCGCCCCGCTACGGCCGTCAGGTGGCGTGGGCGGCGGCGCGGAGCCGGTTGAACTCCGCGACGTGGCGCTTGTGCTCCTCGTAGGTCCGGGAGAAGCGGGTGTCGCCGGGCTTGACGGTCACGAAGAACAGCCAGTCCCCCGGAGTCGGCCGGACCGCGGCCGACATCGCCGCGAGGCCGGGGCTGTCGATGGGCGTCGGCGGGAGGCCCTGGCGCTGGTAGGTGTTGAAGGGGCTGTCGATCCGGGTGTCGTCCAGGGTGGTGTCGACGGTGGAGCGGTTCAGCGCGTAGTTGAGGGTCGAGTCCATCTGGAGCGGCATCGACCGGGCGAGCCGGTTGTGCACCACCCGGGCGACCTTGCCCATGTCGGCCGGGGTTTCCGCCTCGGCCTGGACGATGCTGGCCACGGTGGCCGTCTGGTACGGGGTCATCCCGTGGGCCTTGCTGCCGAGGGCCACCGCCCGACTGGCCAGGGTGAGGTGGGCCGTGCGCACCATCTGGGCGAGGACGGAGGCCGGGGTGGAGCGGGAGGTCACCGGGTACGTCGCGGGGAAGAGGAAGCCCTCGGGGTTGCCCTTGGCCTCGGCCGGCAGGTTCAGGCCCGCGGCCTTGGCCGCGGCGGCGGTACTGCCCGGTGGGACCTGGAGTTCGCGGTCCACGGCGGCGTAGATCTGGGCGGCCCGCCAGCCCTCGGGGATCAGCAGCCGGCGCGGCTGCTCGGGCTGGGACCGGTCGCGCAGCAGCAGGGGGACCAGGGCCACCGCTCCGAGGGCGAGGAGGGTGCCGAAGAGGATCGTCAGCCGGCCCCGGCGGGTGAGCCGGGTCCGGCGCCGTGGGGGCCGGTTCTCAGGACTCATGCGGGCACGCTAACCCGCGAAGCACCCGATTCCCGGCATTCCGACCGAAGATCGTCATACGATCACACGTTTACCGGCGCCAGGTCGGCGTCCCGGCGGACCAGGGCCGCGTACCGGCCGTCGGCCGCCAGCAGTTCGTCATGGGTGCCGCGCTCGGCTATCCGGCCGGCGTCGAGGACCACGATCTGGTCGGCGTCGCGGATGGTGGACAGCCGGTGGGCGATGGTGATCGTGGTGCGGCCGGCCGAGAGGGCGTCGATGGCCTGCTGCACGGCCAGCTCGGTCCGGGTGTCCAGGGCACTGGTGGCCTCGTCGAGGATCAGCACCGGCGGGTCGCGCAGGATCGTCCGGGCGATGGCCAGGCGCTGCTTCTCGCCGCCGGAGAAGCGGTAGCCGCGCTCACCGACCAGGGTGTCGTAGCCGTCGGGCAGGGCGGCTATGTGGTCGTGGATCTGGGCGGCCCGGGCGGCGTCGGCGATCTCCTCGTCCGTGGCGTCGGGCTTGGCGAACCGGAGGTTGTCGGCCACCGAGGCGTGGAAGAGGTAGGTCTCCTGGGAGACGACGCCGATCGAGCGGGCGAGGGAGTCGAAGTCGAGGTCGCGCACGTCGACCCCGTCGAGGCTGACCCGGCCGCCGGTGACGTCGTACAGGCGCGGGACCAGATAGCTGAGTGTGCTCTTGCCGGAGCCGGTCGCACCGACCACGGCGAGCGAGCCGCCGGCCGGGACGGTGAGGTCGATCCCGCTGAGCGTCCTGCGGTCGGGGTGCTCTGCGTCGTAGGAGAAGTCCACGTCCTCCAGGCGGATCTCGCCGCGGGCCCGCTCCAGGCGGACCGGGTCCGGGCGCTCGGTGATGTCCACCGGCAGGTCGAGGTACTCGAAGATCCGGGCGAACAGCGCGAGCGAGGTCTGGATCTGCACGCCGGTCGACAGCAGGCTCACGGCCGGCCGGAACAGGCCCTGCTGGAGCGTGACGAAGGCGACCAGGGTGCCGACGGAGAGCGAGGGGGCGCCCCACTGGAGTGCGAGTCCGGCGGCCCAGTAGATCAGCGCGGGCATGGCGGCCATGACGATGCCGATGGTCGACATCCGCCAGCGCCCGGCCATGCTGGAGCGGACCTCCAGGCCGACCAGCTTCTCCGACTCCTCGGCGAAGGACCGGGTGAGGGAGTCCGCGCGGCCCATGGTGCGGCCCAGCAGGATCCCGGAGACGGACAGCGACTCGGTGACGGTGGCGGCCATCGCCGCCATCTGCTTCTGCCGCTGGGTGGTGATCTTCTTGCGCTCGTTGCCCACGCGGCGGCTGATCCACACGAACAGGGGCAGCAGGAGCAGGGAGACGACCGTGAGCCGCCAGTCGAGGGCGAGCATGGCGACGACGGAGGCGCACACGGCCGTCACGTTGGAGACCAGGGAGGTCGCGGTCGAGGTGACCGTGGCCTGCATGCCGCCGATGTCGTTGGCGATGCGGGACTGCACCTCGCCGGTGCGGGTGCGGGTGAAGAAGGCCAGCGGCATCCGCTGGAGCTGGGCGTAGACGGCGGTGCGCAGGTCGTGCATGACGCGCTGGCCGACCGTGGTGGAGATCAGCGTCTGGAGCACGCCGAAGACGCTGGTGACCACGGCAGTGGCGATCATGCCCAGCGCCAGCAGGCTCAGCAGTCCGGTGCGTCCCTGCGGGATGGCGGTGTCGAGGATCTCCCGCAGCAGGAACGGCGAGGCGACGCCGACCAGCGAGGACGCGCCGACCAGGAGGCCCACGACTGCCAGCCGGCCGCGGTAGGGGCGGAAGAGGCCCAGGATGCGGCGCAGCTCGCGCGGCGGCTCGGCGGGCTCGGTCCGGGCGGCCGGGCCGCCCGCGGCGGTCGGGCGGGCGGGGGCG
>NZ_RPRY01000098.1 GCF_003949795.1 Streptomyces sp. WAC06614 | reverse complement strand
GTGCGGGACGAGGGGGTCGGCCCGGTGGGGGCTACACCGCCGATTCCGGGGTGATGCGGCTGCGGACCGCCGACTGGACGTCCTCCTCCTCCGCCGGGTCCGCGGCCAGGCGGCGCAGGCGGGGAGTGACGCGGGCGTCGGCCGTTTCGGCGTGGCGGGCGGCGAGTTCCCTGGTGGTCTCCTCGCAGTCCCACAGGCACTCCACCGCGAAGCCCGCGGCGAACGAGGGGTCCGTACGGGCGAGGGCGCTGGCGGCGCGGCCGCGCAGGTGGGAGGACGAGGTCTCGCGGTAGATGTGGCGCAGCACCGGTGCCGCGCAGCCGACGGAGAGCCGGCCCGCGCCGTCGACCAGCGCGAACAGCGCGCGGGCGTCGGGGCCCTCGGTGCGGACGGTGATCCGCAGGGCGGCCAGCACCAGGGCGGCGTCCTCCGGCCCGCCCCGGCTCGCGAGGAGCGAGGCGGCGGCCGTGCCGAGGGCGTCCTGGCGGTGCACCCAGCTGCGGGCGCGGGCGACGGCGGCGGGCCCGCACATGCGCTCGTACGCGGCCACGGCGGGCTCGTCCCCGGCGGCCTCGATCAGGTCCAGCACCGCCGGGTTCTCCGGCTCGGCCAGGACGAGGTGGTGCAGGGCGGTGGCCCGGGCGGCCTCGCCGGCCGCGCCCGCGGCCGCGGCGAAGATCTCCGTACGGTCCTCGGGCGTGGCCACGGCGGCCAGACATCGGGCGGCCGGCACGTGCAGCGGGGTCCCGCGGCGCAGGCCGTCCTCGGCCCAGGCGAAGACGGCGGCGACGCCCCAGCCCGGGCGCGGCCCGGACGGCGTCATCTGGCGCTGCCAGCGGTCGAAGGAGCCCTGCTGGCGTGCGGCGCGCAGGCGCTCGCCGAAGGCCGGCAGCTCCTCCCACAGGCGCCACGGCCGGGGCTCGTAGGCGTCGCGGACGGCGGCGGCCAGCCGCCCCTCGCCCTCGGGGGTGGCGGGGAACCGGCCGAGCACGGCTCCGGCCAGCCCGCGCAGGCCCGCGTCGTCGTCGCGCAGCGCGAGCTCGTCCAGGGCCCAGGCCCAGTTGGCGCCCACGGCGGCGTAGCGGCGCAGCAGCATCAGCGCGTCGTCACGGCCGTAGGAGGCCAGGTGCCCGAGGACGGACAGGGCCAGCCCGGTGCGGCTGTCCTCGTCGTCCACCAGGTCGTCGGGGCCGAAGAGGTGGGCCTCGATCCCGGCGAGCGGGCCGTCGAGGTCCAGGTAGAGCCTGGCGTAGTACAGGGAGCGGTTCTCGACCTGCCAGTCCTGCCGTGGATCGTTCAGCACGCACTCGTTGAGCGCGGCGAGGGCCTCGGCGCGCGGGGCCGCGAGGGCGTGGAGGGTGCCGTCGCCGCGACCGCGCTGGAGCAGACCGAGCAGGGTACCGCTCGGCGCTATGACTGGTTCGAACATGGGAATGGCCTCAAATCAAGCTGGGGACGCAACCGGGAATCGGGATTCACAGGGCCGCGTAACAGCATGTGAGGACGTCCGCCGTCATGTTCCGCTCGATGTAGACCATTGCCTTCTCTCTTTCGTCGGTGCCCGGAGCTCCCCCCGTACCCCGTCCCTCGGGGTTGTACCCCGTACCTCGGGGCTTTCTCCGGATCCGACGCCATGATGGCCCAGCCGGTTTGGCTGCCGCGACCACATTTACGGTCGCCGTGATCCACTCGAGATCGCCCAGGGACCGAAACGGACTACTCGGCTCCGAAGAGCTTCAGCAGGTCGGCCTTGCCGAACATGCGGGCCGTGTCCACGGCGGAGGGGGTGCCCGCGGCCGGGTCGGCGCCACCGTCCAGGAGGGCCCGGATGACGGCCTCCTCACCCTTGAAGACGGCCCCGGCGAGCGGGGTCTGGCCCCGGTCGTTGGCGCGGTCGGCCTCGGCGCCACGGGCCAGGAGGGCGGCGACGGCGTCCGCGTGGCCGTGGTAGGCGGCGAGCATCACGAGGGTGTCGCCGCGGTCGTTGGTGAGGTTGGCCGGGACGCCCGCGTCGAGGTAGGCGGTGAGGGCCTCGGTCTCCCCCTGGCGGGCGAGGTCGAAGATCTTGGTGGCCAGCTCGATGACGTCCTCGTCGGGTACGTCGGCGCCGCCCTGGTGGCTCTCGGTCATCTCGGGTCGTACCTCTTCTCTCCCACTCCGTACGGGTGAATCGACAGCGTACTGCCCGTCACCGCACATGCCGGGGAGCGGCCGGGGGCAGTCCCGAGGCGTGGGACGGCGCGGTGCGGGGGAGGGCTGGAGCGGTGAAAACGTTAAATATTCACCCGTATGCACCTTTTGTCGCATTGATACTTCCTGTGAGCCTGGAACAACTGATGGTGACTGTCCCCACTCACCAGGAGAACCCAGGGAGAACCTCTCATGGTCCTGTCCATCTCAGGCGTCGTCCTGCTCGGCATCATCGCGTTCCTGTTCTTCAAGAAGGACGGGATGAAGCTGACCCACGCCTTCGTCTGCGCGCTGTTCGGCTTCTTCCTCGCGGGCTCGGCCATCGCCCCGAGCATCACGGCCAGTACGGCCAGCCTCGCCAGCCTGCTGGGCGGCATCAAGCTCTGACCCCACGCACCCCAGGAGACGCCCGTGGCCCGGCGCCCACTTCCCCGCATCCTCACCGGCGGCGGTCCCCCGCTGGCCCGGGGCCGTGACCTCGCGCGCGCGGCCGCGGACAGCGCCACGGACGTCCTCCATCCGCTCCTGGTCATCGGCCGGGGCCTGCGCGTCCTGGCCGTGTCCGGGCGGCGCCGCTGGGCCGCCACCCCCAAGGACCGGCGCGGGCCCGCGCTGTTCCTGGCGGCGGCCTGCCTGCTGGTCGTCGCCCTCGCCCCTTACGGGCCGCTGCTCGCCCTGCTGAGCCTGGGCGCGGCGGCCGCCTGGGCCGGCCGGGACCGGGCTCCGGCACCGGCCGGGCCCGGAGAGGCCGGGGCCGCACGGCTGGCCTCCCTCTACGAGGCGCTGGTGCCGTACTTCTCCATCCCGGACGACCCCACCCCGCTGTTCGCCCACGGCGGCTCGTGGGACCAGGCCTTCAGCGGCTACGCCTTCGACGACACCGGCCGCCTGACCCGCCTGCACATCCGCTACCCCGCCTACTTCACCGACGGCGAGCCCGGCGCCCGGGCCCGGATCGAGGCGCTGCTGCACGCCAAGTCCGGCCGCGGCCGCGAGTACCTCTTCGACTGGGACGAGGAGGGCAACCAGCTCGACCTGCGCGTGCTCGACGCGCTCCCGACGGACATCGTCGCCCAGCCCTTCGTGACCGCCCCCGGCGAGAGCGTGCTCGGCTTCACCGACGCCGAGGGGGCCGGTCGGACCCTGCCGGTGCTGGTCCACGGCGCGCCGGACGGCGAGGAGAAACGGGACGCGCCGCCGGTGCTGTGGCGCACCGGGCCGCGTTCCACCGAGCCGCACCTGCTGGTCGTGGGCCGGCCCGGGAGCGGCGCGTCCACGCTGCTGCGCTCGCTGGCCCTGCAGACCCTCGGCCAGGGCGGCGAGGTGCTGGTCGTCGAGGGCGGCGGCAGCGGCGACTACGCCTGCCTGGCCGGCCGCAGCGGGGTGCTGGCGGTGGAGTGCGGGCTGACCGGGGCGGTGGCCACCCTCGAATGGGCCGCCCGGGAGACCGAGCGGCGGCTGGTCGCCACGCAGCGGGCCAGGGAGACGGGCCGGCCCGCGCCGGAGGACACCCGCCGCCCGCTGTGGATCCTGCTGGACCGGCCCAGCGTGCTCGGGCACCTCGCGGCCGCCGAGGGCCTGTCCGACCCCGTCGGGCTGCTCCAGGTGCCGCTGCGGCACGGCCGGGCGGTGAACCTGACCGTGGTGGTCGCCGAGCAGTTCGAGCACCTGGAGCTGCTGCACGACGTGGTGTGGGCGCACACCCGGGCCCGGGTCGTGCTCGGCCCCGCCGGGGTCCAGCAGATCGCCGACGTGCTCGGCGTGCCGCCGCACACCACGCCCACCGCCGAGGTCCCGCCCGGGCGCGGGTACGCCCGGCTGGGCTCCGGCCCGGTGCACCGGCTCCAGGTGCCGGCCACTCCGGACCCGTACGACGACGCCACCGCCCCCGCGCTGCGCGAGGCGGTCCTCGGCCTGCTGCCCGACCGGCCGCCGCGCAGACCCCCCTCCGGGCCGGCCCCGGCCGTCGACGTCGTGCCCCCGCCGTCCCCGCCGGCCCCGGAGGTCCCGGCCGAGACCCCGTGAGCCGCCACCGGGAAGGCCTGGGCCGCCACCGGCAGCGCCGGTGGTGCCGGGCCGGCGCCCGGCCTACGCCACGAAGCTGCGCGGGGGTTCCGCCGTCGAGCCGCCGGCACCCTTGCCGACCAGGCGGGCCGCCGCCGCCAGGCGGGCGGCGGCCTCCTCGGCCACCGGGCCGCCGACGGTGAACGGCAGCCGCACATAGCCCTCGAAGGCCCCGTCCACGCCGAACCGCGGCCCGGACGGCACCCGTACGCCGACCCGCTCACCCACCTCGGCCAGCCGGGAGCCGGACAGGCCGCCCGCGCGGGCCCACAGGGTCAGCCCGCCGAGGGGCACCTCGAACTCCCAGTCCGGCAGCTCCCGGCGGACCGCGGCCACCAGCGCGTCCCGGTTCTCCCGGGCCTGGGCCCGGCGCAGCGCGACGGCCTGCTCCCAGCCGCCGGTGCGCATCAGCCAGTTCACGGCGAGCTGCTCCAGCACGGGCGTGCCCAGGTCGGCGTAGGCGCGGGCGGCGACCAGGCTGCGGATCACGTCGGGGGCGGCGCGGACCCAGCCGATGCGCATGCCCGCCCAGAAGGCCTTGCTGGCGGAGCCGACGGTGATCACGCTGCTGCCGGCCGGGTCGAAGGAGCACACCGGGCGGGGCATCTCCAGGTCGTCCGTGAGCTGGAGTTCGGCCATGGTCTCGTCGACCACCAGGACCGTGCCGGCCGAGCGGGCGGCCTCCACCATGGCCCGGCGCTGCTCCTCGGTGGCCAGCGCCCCGGTCGGGTTGTGGAAGTCGGCGACGACGTACGCCAGCCGCGGCGCGGCCTCGCGCAGCACCTGGCGCCAGACGGACAGGTCCCAGCCGGCCAGCCCGTCGGCCATGGCCACCGGCACCAGCCGGACGCCGGCGGCGCGCATGAGCTGGAGGATGTTGGCGTAGGAGGGCGACTCGACCGCGATCCGCTCGCCGCGGCCGGCGAACAGGCCGCAGATGGCGTCCATGGCGCCCATCGCCCCGGTGGTCACCATGATCTGCTCGGGCATGGTCGGGATGCCGCGGGCGGTGTAGCGGTCGGCGAGCATCCGGCGCAGTGCGGGCAGGCCGGCCGGGTAGTCGCCGTGGGTGTGGGCGTAGGGCGGCAGCTCCTCCAGCGCGCCCTGGACGGCCCGGGTCAGCCAGGGCTCGGGCGCCGGCAGGGCCGCGCAGCCGAGGTCGATCATGGAGCCGAGGGCCTCGGGCGGCAGGGGTTCCAGGCCCCGGGCGGGCAGCGGGTTGCCGGCCGGGACGGAGGTCCAGCTCCCGGCGCCGCGGCGGGACTCCAGGAAGCCTTCCGTGCGCAGGGCCTCGTAGGCGGCGGCGACGGTGGTGCGGCTGAGCGAGAGGGCGGTGGCCAGTTCGCGTTCGGCGGGGAGCCGGGCGGCGACCGGGACCCGGCCCTCCAGCACGAGCAGCCGGATGCCGTCGGCGAGGCCGCGGTAGGCCGGGGGCTTGCGGGCGCCGGGGACGGTGGCGCGCGGCTGCTGGGAGGCGATCAGCCGGGCGAGCTGGGTCGCGCCCACCGCGGAGGTCCACTGAGCCATCTGTGCGGTCCACCTTCGTCGAATTGGCCCCGGGCCACCCCGGTCCGGGCGGGCATTGGATTCGTTCCTCGCCCCCAGAGTGTCATGCGCCACTGGAGGGCGGCCAGACGGGGTGGAGGGGGGATACTGCCGCCGTGACGCATGTACGCCTCCGGCACCCGTACCTGGACCACCCGGCCCCGATCCCGTTCGCCCACCGCGGCGGCGCGGCGGACGGGCTGGAGAACACCGTCGCCGCCTTCCGGCGGGCGGCGCAGGCGGGCTACCGGTACTTCGAGACCGATGTGCACGCCACCCTCGACGGCAAGCTGGTGGCCTTCCACGACGCGACGCTGGACCGGGTCACCGACGCCCAGGGCCGGATCAGCGAGCTGCCGTGGAGCCGGGTGCGCGAGGCGCGGGTGGGCGGCACCGAGCCGCTGCCGCTGTTCGAGGAGCTGCTGGAGGAGTTCCCCGAGGCCCGCTGGAACATCGACGTCAAGGCCGAGTCGGCGCTGCACCCGCTGGTGAACCTGATCGCGCGGGCCGGGGTCTGGGACCGGGTGTGCGTGGGCTCGTTCTCGGAGAGCCGGGTGGCCCGCGCCCAGAAGATCGCCGGGCCCCGGCTGGCGACCTCCTACGGGGTGCGCGGTGTGGTGGGCCTGCGGCTGCGGTCGTACGCGATCCCGGCCGCGCTGCGGGTCGGGGCGGTGGCGGCGCAGGTGCCGGAGACCCAGGCGGGCATCCGCGTGGTCGACCGGCGCTTCGTCCGCACCGCGCACGAGCGGGGGCTCCAGGTGCACGTGTGGACCGTGAACGAACCGGAACGCATGGAGGCTCTGCTGGACCTGGGTGTCGATGGCATCATGACCGACCGGATCGACATCTTGCGCACGGTGCTGGACCGGCGCGGGGCCTGGGCGTAGCCACGTCGCGGGGCCGCGCGCGGGCCCGGCGGCCGGGCCGTACGGGGAACAGCGAGGGGGCACCGGTGAGTGCACGGACGACCGCGGACGCGGGATCCGGAGCGGGGGACGACGCGGAGAGATCCGCGCAGCGGCCCGCACGGCAGGACGGGGCGGCGCGCAAGCGCGAACAGCGGGGCTGGTACTTCTACGACTTCGCGTGCTCGGTGTACTCGACGAGCGTGCTGACGGTGTTCCTCGGCCCCTATCTGACCTCGGTGGCCAAGGCCGCCGCGGACGCCGAGGGCTTCGTGCACCCGTTGGGCATCCCGGTCCGGGCGGGCTCGTTCTTCGCGTACACGGTCTCGGTCTCGGTGGTCGTGGCCGTGCTGCTGATGCCGCTGGTGGGTGCGGTGGCCGACCGGACGGGCCGCAAGAAGCCGCTGCTGGCGGCGGCCGCGTACACCGGGGCCGGGGCCACCGCGTGCATGTTCTTCCTGGCCGGTGAGCGCTATCTGCTGGGCGGCCTGCTGCTGATCGTGGCCAATGCCGCGCAGTCGCTGGCCATGGTGCTGTACAACGCCTACCTGCCGCAGATCGCCGAGCCGGACGAGCGGGACACGGTGTCCTCGCGGGGCTGGGCCTTCGGGTACACCTCGGGCGCGTTCGTGCTGGTGCTGAACCTGGTGCTGTTCCAGGGGCACGACTCCTTCGGCCTCTCGGAGGGCGAGGCGGTCCGGATCTGTCTGGCCTCCGCGGGCCTGTGGTGGGGCGCGTTCGCGATCGTCCCGCTGCGCACCCTGCGGGACCGGGCCGTGGTGCGCGAGGCGGGCGCGGCGCCGGTGGGCAGTGGCTGGAAGCAGCTCGTGGCCACGCTGCGGGACATGCGGCGCCACCCGCTGACGCTGGCGTTCCTGCTGGCGTACCTGGTCTACAACGACGGCATCCAGACGGTGATCTCACAGGCCTCGCTGTACGGCGCCGAGGAGCTGCGGCTGGAGCAGTCCACGCTGATCGTAGCCGTGCTGCTGGTGCAGGTGCTGGCGGTGGTGGGCGCGCTGGGGATGGGACGGCTGGCGCTGCGGTACGGCGCCAAGCGGACCATCCTGGGCTCGCTGGCGGCCTGGGCGCTCACGCTGGCGGCCGGGTACTTCCTGCCGGCCCGGACCCCGGTGTGGTTCTTCGCACTCGCAGCGATGATCGGGCTGGTGCTGGGCGGCAGCCAGGCGCTGTCGCGGTCGCTGTTCTCGCACCTGGTGCCGCGCGGCAAGGAGGCCGAGTACTTCTCGGCGTACGAGATCAGCGACCGGGGCGTGTCCTGGGTGGGGCCGCTGGTCTTCGGCCTGACGTACCAGGTCACGGGCAGCTACCGGGAGGCGATCGTCTCGCTCGTGGTCTTCTTCGCGCTGGGGTTCGTGCTGCTCGCACGGGTGCCCGTACGGCGTGCCGTGGAGGCGGCCGGCAATCCCGTTCCTGAACGGATTTAGACGTCGAAGCAAAGGGCCGGTAGTGTACGCCTTTGGCCTGCCAGGCGGACCGTTACTGCGTGGTGAAGAAGTGAAGACGTTGGGTGACATCTGCTGCCAGATGTGACAAAACGGGCATTGGTGGGTACAACAAGGGGCGGCACGACGGGCGACGCATGAGCGGAAGCGGGAATCTATACCGCCGACCGGACGTTGACCGGATGACGACGACAGCGACACCTGTCCTGTGGGCGACAAGCCCGGGAGGCACGATTCATGAGTGAGCGAGCTCTCCGCGGCACGCGCCTCGTGGTGACCAGCTACGAGACGGACCGCGGCATCGATCTGGCCCCGCGCCAGGCGGTGGAGTACGCATGCCAGAACGGACATCGATTTGAGATGCCGTTCTCGGTCGAGGCGGAGATTCCGCCGGAGTGGGAGTGCAAGGCGTGCGGCGCCCAGGCACTCCTGGTGGACGGGGACGGGCCCGAAGAGAAGAAGAGCAAGCCCGCGCGCACGCACTGGGACATGCTCATGGAGCGGCGTACCCGCGAGGAACTGGAGGAGGTCCTTGCCGAAAGGCTGGCGGTCCTGCGTTCCGGCGCCATGAACATCGCCGTGCATCCGCGCGACAGCCGTAAGTCGGCGTAGGTCCTTCGCGGACCGGACGCCGGGGCGCCCAGCCCCACCACACAGCCGAGGGGCCGTGTCACACAGCGTGTGACACGGCCCCTCGGCTGTGTGGCGTTCGTCTCAGGGGGTGAGCGGCGGGCGGTAGGCGTCCGGGTCCGGGCGGCCCTGGTCCGGCCGGTCCTCGCGGACGACCTCGCCCTGGACGATCTTGCCGTCGGGCTGGTGGATACGGGCCTGCTGGAAGGCGTTGCCGAAGGTGCCGGGGGCGGCCGCGGCGATACGGCGCTCCACGGCGCGCTCGGTGCGGCGGGCGACCCAGGAGCGGACCGGCGGCACCAGCAGGAGCAGACCGGCCACGTCCGAGAGGAAGCCCGGCATCATCAGCAGCAGGCCGGCCAGCATGGTCATCCCGTTGCCCGAGCCCTTGCCGGGCGGCGCGGCGGCGGGGGCGACCCCCGCCTGGGCCTGCTGGAAGGACCGGGTCATGTTGCCGAAGGCACGCCGCCCGGCCCGCTTGATCACCACGGCGCCGAACACCATCGCGCCGAGCAGCAATGCGGCCACGGCCAGTCCGCCGGCCGCCCGGGCCACCACGGTGAGCAGCCAGATCTCCAGGATCAGCCACGCCGCGAGGGCCGGCGGGAGGAAGGTACGGGCGGCCGAGCGCCGCCGGGGGGCCGTCGAAGTGGGAACGCCGGTCGTCATACCCCCAGTGTGCCCGGACCACCGTAAGAACGACCTCAGCCGGAGGTACCGGACATTCCCCTGAGGGGCGGGACCGGACGGGCGAGGGCCGGGGCCGGGGCGGGCGAGGGCCGTGAGCCCTCCCCCGCAACGGACCGGGTCAGGCCCTGCCGCGGCCCGTGAGCTTGGCGGCGCGGGCGGACAGGCCCCACTGGGTGACCCGCCACAGGGCCTCGACGACGATGTCGCGGCTCATCTTGCTGTCGCCGAACTCGCGCTCGACGAACGTGATCGGGACCTCCACCACGTGGAAGCCCTTGGCGACCGCCCGGCGGGCCAGGTCGACCTGGAAGCAGTACCCGGCCGAGGCCACCTCCTCCAGGCCCAGGCCCTCCAGGGTCTCGCGGCGGAACGCGCGGTAGCCCCCGGTGACGTCACGGATCGGCACGCCCAGCATCAGCCGGGAGTACGTGGAGCCGCCGCGGGAGAGGAACTCGCGGGACTTGGGCCAGTTGACCACCCGGCCGCCCGGCACCCAGCGGGAGCCCAGCACCAGGTCGGCGCCGCCCAGCGCGGTCAGCAGCCGCGGCAGTTCCTCGGGCTGGTGGGAGCCGTCGGCGTCCATCTCGACCAGCACGCCGTAGCCGCGCTCCAGGCCCCAGGCGAAGCCGGCCAGGTAGGCGGCGCCGAGGCCCTCCTTGCCCTTGCGGTGCAGCACGTGGACGTGGTCGTCGGAGGCGGCCAGCTCGTCGGCGAGCTTGCCGGTCCCGTCCGGGCTGTTGTCGTCCGCGACGAGCACGTGGGCCTCGGGGACCGCCTTGCGGACACGGGCGACGATCGGCCCGATGTTCTCCGCCTCGTTGTAGGTCGGAATGATCACCAGGGCCGTACCGAGCGGACCGTAGCGCCGCTCACCGCCGTTGCTCACAGATTCCCCTTCACGCGTCCGCGCGTACCGGCGGCGCCGGTCATCGAGTCGATCGATCGAGTTGATCGGGCAATCCGGATTTTATGCCATCCGCGGCAGCGGATCGGGGCCGGTGGTCCTTCGGGCCGGCCCCGCTCCCGCTGGCCGCGGGCCGACGTTGCCGTTGTCTACTGGACCGCCGGGCCCCGCCGCGGGCCACCCGCCGGCCGGACGAAACCTTCCCTCGCCCCCGAGGCGCGGGCGCGCTGACGGGACGGATCCGCCCGGTACGGACGTCCGGTGGTGGACCCGGCCGAACCTATCCGGGTCCTGCCGTCCGCACCGAGCCGAGGACGGCGGGATCACCCCTGTGGCCGTACGAATACCTCCCGCCCGCCGACCACGGTCGCCAGGCACACCGGCAGGTCCCCGCCGGGGGTCAGGTCGGGCAGGCCCGGGGTGCCCGAGCGGGGGTCGGTGGACCAGCGGGCGACCCGGTCGTCGGGGGCCTGGACGACCAGTTCCGAGGTCTGCCAGACCGCGTAGTCGGCCGGGGCGCCGGGGACCAGGACCCCGGCGTCGTCACGGCCGAGGGCCCGCCAGCCGCCCCGGGTGTGGGCGGTGAAGGCGGCCCGGACGGAGATCCGGTGCTCGGGCGTGCGGTGGAAGGCCGCGGCCCGGACGGTGCCCCACGGGTCGAGCGGGGTGACGGGCGCGTCGGAGCCGAAGGCCAGCGGGACGCCCGCCTTGAGCAGGGCGGCGAAGGGGTTGAGCGTCCGGGCCCGGTCGGCGCCGAGCCGGTCGGCGTACATGCCGTCCTCGCCGCCCCAGGCGGCGTCGAAGGCGGGCTGCACGGAGGCGGTCAGGCCCAGGTCGGCGAAGGCGGCGATGGTGGCGGGGGTCATCATCTCGGCGTGCTCGACGCGGTGCCGGGCGGCCCGGATCCGGGCCAGGCCCACCGTCGCGGCCGCGGCCCGGACCCCCTCGACCACGGCGGAGACGGCCGCGTCGCCGATGGCGTGGAAACCGGCCTGGAGCCCCGCCTCCGTACAGGCCGCGACGTGCGCGGCGACGTCGTCCGCGGTCAGGTACGCGGTGCC
Source organism: Streptomyces sp. WAC06614 (assembly GCF_003949795.1). Lineage (GTDB taxonomy): Bacteria > Actinomycetota > Actinomycetes > Streptomycetales > Streptomycetaceae > Streptomyces. The sequence continues at coordinate 11,353 of NZ_RPRY01000098.1, read as the reverse complement.
GGTGTGCCCGGCGTCCTGGTACGGGGCGTGCAGGCAGGCGGTGTGGGAGCCGAGGGCGCCGTCCACGAAGAGGTCGCCGCCGGCGCCGACCGCGCCCAGTTCCCGGGCCAGGCCGAGGTCGCGGTCGGCCCAGTACCCGAAGACGCGGGGACCGGCCTCCTCCCGGGCCAGCTCCAGCAGGGCGGCGAAGTCCTCGGGCGAGGAGATGTCCGGACCGCCGCACTCGTGCAGGCTGCCGATGCCCAGCGAGGCGGCGTGCCGCAGCGCGGCCCGCTGCGCCTCCCGGCGCTGGGCGGGGGTGACGGCGGCGAACGCGGCGGCCCGCACCGCGTGGTGGGCGTCGCGGGTCAGCGGCTCGCCTTCGTGGAAGCCGTCCTTGTCGCGCAGGCCGGTGACCAGGTCGAGCAGGGCGGTGGTGACGACGGCGGAGTGCACGTCGATCCGGCTCAGGTAGAGCGGGCGGCCGCCGGCCGCCGCGTCCAGTTCGGCGCGCTGCGGGGCCCGCCGCTCGGGCCAGCGGGCCGCGTCCCAGCCGTGGCCGAGCAGCACCCGGTCCTCGGGGCGCCGTGCGGCGTACGCGCGGACGAGGTCCAGCGCGTCGGCGAGCGAGCGGGCCCCGGTCAGGTCCAGCCCGGTCAGCGCGAGGCCGGCGGAGGTGGTGTGCACGTGGGCGTCGGTGAAGGCCGGCGTCACCAGCGCCCCGTCGAGGTCGACCACTTCGTCCACGCCGGCCGCGAAGGCGTCGGCGGCGCCCTCGGAGCCGACCCAGGCGACGTGCCCGCGCTCGACGACCATCGCGGTGGCGAACGGGTCGGCGGGGCTGTGGACGTCACCGCCGCGCAGCAGCAGGGTGCGCTGCGGCGCCTGGGCGGAGCGGGCGGCGGTGGCCGCGACGGGGTCGGACTGGGGGGTGTGCTCGGTCATGGGGACCAGTCTCCCCCCTGGGGTGCGGGCGCCCGCGCGGGGGCCCGGCGCGGCGCGTGCGGGCGCCGCGGGGAGGCCGCGGCCGGGGCCCGCGGGTGAGGCCCGCTCAGACCTTCGGGGGGCGGGCCTCGTACGGGGTGGACAGGACCACCGTGGTCCGGGTGGAGACGTGGGCCAGGGCGCGGATGCGGCCGAGCAGGTCCTCCAGTTCCAGGGGCGTGGCGACCCGGACCTTGAGGATGTAGTTCTCGTCGCCCGCGACGCTGTGGCAGGCCTCGATCTCGGGCACGCCCGCGAGCCGTTCGGCGATGTCGTCGGGGTCGGACGGGTCGAACGGTTTGACCGAGATGAAGGCGGTCAGGGGCAGCCCCACCGCCTCGGGGTCGACCACGGCGGCGTAGCCGCGGATCACTCCCCGCTGTTCCAGACGGCGTACCCGCTGGTGGACCGCCGACGTGGACAGTCCCGTGGCCTTGCCCAGGTCCGTGTAGCTCATGCGGCCGTCCCGCACGAGCAGGTCCACGATCTGGCGGTCCAGCTCCTCCATTGCGCTCATAGCCGCTCAACTTAAGCCCCGGAAGGAGATCAGCGAAGTACCGTCTCATCTCCAGGTGGCACCTGCGGCAGGCATGTGACCAAGGCCACAGGGGTATGGACCCGTACGCCGGGGTGTTGTGGTTACTCGTGCCGCACGACGGGAAGTGCTTGGTGTGGCCGAGGCTTGAGGAACGAGTCCGCCCGGCCCACCCGAGGGGGAGTACATCCATGCAGAACACCAAGCGCGCCGGTCGCACCGAACCGGAGCCCGTCGAACTCCTCGACGCGGAGGACGACGACTACCTCGAAGAGGCCGAGGCCTTCGAGATCCGTCACGCCACCTGCCCCGACTGCGGCCAGGCGATCGCGCTCCTCGCGGACGAGGAGTTCCTGCCGCAGCACGCGCTCTGCCTGACCCCGTGGAACCCCTTCGGGCTCACGGTCTGCGCCGGCACCGGCCGGCCCGCGGCCGAGGCCCTGCCCGCCGTCGCGGTGGCGGCCGTCCCGGACGAGGCGGAGCCGGCCGTGGTGCTGACGCTCCCCCAGGGTCTGGACTGGCGGACGCAGCCCTTCTCGCACGTCGGCGGTCCGGGCTCGCGTCCGGTGCGGCTGGTCACGACGGTCCCGCAGCAGGAGGCTCCGCTGCGCGGCCGGCACGTACAGGCCGCCTGACGGCGCAGGGCCCGGCGCGGCCGGGCCCCTCTCCTACCAGTAGGTTCCCTGCACCATGGCGGCGAGAGCGGCGTGGTGCAGGATCAGGCCGTCGACGTCCTCGGCGGCCGCCGGGATCTCCACCTCGCCGAAGTAGGCCTGCCGGTAGGCGATCCGCAGCATCACGATGCCGTGCCGCAGGGCGGCGTACAGGGTGTGGAACTCCATGTCGCGCGGGGTGTGCCCGGTCAGTTCGGCGTAGCGGCGTTCCAGGTCCTCGCGGCGCAGGAAGTCCGGCAGGCCGGGCTGGCCGAAGCCGACGGTGAGGTCCTGGAAGAAGCGGTGCAGGTAGACGGTCCAGCCGAGGTCGACCTCGCGCGGGGCGTACCCGGCCATCTCCCAGTCCAGCACGGCCACCGGCCGGAAGCCGTCGGGCTCGTAGACGATGTTGCCGATGCGGGCGTCGCCCCAGGTGAGGACGGGCTCGCCCTCATCGGCGGGCCAGAGCTCCTCCAGCCGGTCGAAGGCCCGTTCCAGCAGCGGCGAGGGGGCCAGGTCGCGCACGACCCAGGCGTAGTAGGCGCGTTGGGCGTCGACGTGCCGACGCAGCGGGCTTCCCGTGCCGGGCGGCAGCAGGAACTCCGCCTCCTTCGCCGGGAACTGCTCGTGCAGCCGGGCGAGCACGGCGAGGCTCTCCTCCTGGAGCACGGCCCGTTCGGCGTCGGTGGCCGCGTGCAGCCAGTTGCCCTCGTAGGTGTACGGCATGACGTCGGGCGGCACCCGGCCCTCGGCGCGGGCCATGACGAAGAACGGTGCGCCGAGCGGGGCCGGGTCCTCCTCCAGCCACTGCACCCGCGGGACGGGCACGTCGGTGTGGCGGGCGACCAGGTCCATCACCCGGTGCTGGCGGGGCATGTCGTAGGTGGGGAAGACGGTGTACGCGTGCGGGTCAGCGGCGAGCCGCAGGGCGCAGGAGCGCAGCGGGGTGTCGGGGTGCTCGATGTCGAAGAGCAGGGTCTCGCTGGACATCCCGTTGGATCCGGGGACCCGGACGCCGGTGATCACGGCGCCGGGGAGCCGGCCGTCGAGCCAGACGGCGAGTCGGCGGCCGAGCTCCTCCGGGTCGCGGGTGGTGGTGCGGGGACGTGGTGCCGTGGCCATGCTGGAACCCCCCTGGGGCCGGGCGGACGTTACGGGGCGACGGAGCTGTGGTCGGTGAAGCCGCTCGGGTCGTGCCGGCCGAAGCTGCCGTGTTCGAAGATGCCGAATCCGGTCCGTCCGTCCAGGGTGAAGCGGGCGGAGTGGTCGGTGACGCCGTAGGCGGCCATGGGGTGGGCCGCCGGGTCGGAGAGGTCGTAGACGCGGCGGTCGGTCCAGCCGCGGCCCTGCCAGCTGCCGTGCTGCCAGTCGGTGGCGGGCGGGTAGCCGGCGCCGACGGCGAGCGGGGAGGAGGCGAGGATCTCCACACCGAGTTCGAGGGGCTTGCGGGCGGGATCGGTGAGGTGGAGGACGGCGCGTTCGGGGTGGCGGGTGCCGGGGCGGTAGCTGATCTCGCTGTGCGGCCAGCCGAGTTGGACGTCGTGGCGGCCGCTCCCGGTGGGGAACACCTGGACGGCCTCGTTGAGGGTGCGGTGGCCGTCGGCGTCCTCCTGGACGATGACCATGACGAACCGGTCCTCGAAGCGGACCGGCACCCAGAGCCAGTGGAAGCCCTCGGTGCGGTGCTCCTCGGCGCCGCGGCCGCCGTCCTCACCGGGCAGCGGGCGCACACCCCAGCTGCGGTCGCGGGTGCCGGTCCACTCCCCCGGGGTCGGCCGCAGTTCCTCGCCGGCGACCCGGACGACGCCGGTGGCATGCCCGGCCTGGACGAACCGGCGGCCCTCCAGGGTGAGCCGGTCGCCGCGGCGCTGGAGGTGGTGGGGCTCCCACAGGGCGGGGAACTCGGCGGTCCAGGTGAGGTCGTAGGACAGGCCGTCGGGGTCCTCGGGGTCGGGGGCGCAGTGCAGGGAGAACTGCTGGAGGGGGACGTCGACGGTGATGCGCAGGGGGCCGACGGAGAGGTTCGTCCGGTCGTCGGTGAGGGCGTCGGAGGCGCGTACGGCGTGCAGTCGGTCGCCGATGCGCACGGTGGCGTAGGCGTCGATCACCCCGGCGTTGGGGTAGACCCCGAGCCCGAGGACGAGCACGGCGCGGCCGGCGTGGTCGAAGACGTGGAAGATGCACCGGTCGTAGGCGTTCCGGTCGCCCGTGACGACGTGCTTCATGGACAGCGGGGCCTGATGGACGGGGTACTCGTCGAGCGCGACGGGACGGTCCGCGGACACGGAAACCTCCTGGGAGGGCACGGGGCGACTGAGCGGATATGACGGTACGTCAGAAACCGCGTGGTCGACCAGAGCCGTGTCACGCCCTGACAGCACGGCATGGCATGCCGCGCACGTCGGCGGTCAGGTGTCCGCCGGGGGCCGCTCCGGGCCGGGGCACAGGTCGAGCGGGGCGCAGAGCATGATCACCTGGTAGGCGCCCCGCCCCGGATTGGGGTCCGCGCCGTGCCGCGCGAGCCGCCACTGCGAGGCCTTGACGTGCCGGGTCCGGCCCGCCTTCTCCACGCGTGCGTGCAGGGTGCGCGCCTCGGGGTCGTTCGTCTCCACCAGCACCTCGTCCGCGGCGAGGGGGAAGTGGTCGTGCAGGAGACACAGGCCGAAGCGGTCCAGGTTCCCGTACTTCTCCAGCACCTCGACCAGGTCCCGCACGAACTCCGCGTCCTGCGGGCCCAGCCCTTCGGCGTCCTCGAACCGGGGCAGCGGGCTTCGGGTGGAGGATTCCTTGATCTCGGTCATGATGTTTCCCGTTGAAATAGATGAAACATCCGTTCGATATGTCCATCCTCCGGCAGCCCCTCGCGTCCCGCAAGCAGCCCGCCGGACGGGCTGCCTCCGAAGGGAGGAAGCCGAAACGTTTCCCGACCTGCGGAAAGTCCTGCGGCCGCGTGTCCGCGGGAACGCGCCCGCGGTGTGTGCCTAGCGTCGTCGACGAACGGGCACCGCGCCATGCGACGTGGACGGGGACGCTGTGGATCTGAGGGCTCGAATCCGGTGGCGGCGAGCGCTGGTGCTGCTGGTCGTGACCGTGCTGTGGTGGGCGGGGGCGGGAACCGCCCGGGCCCATGCGGGGGACCGTGACGCGTGCCGGGCGGACCTGCTGGACACCCGCGGCGCCCAGGTGACCGCCAAGATCGCGTTCGAGCCGCACGCACACAACCAGGCCTCCTCGGAGATGACCGTCCACCTCTCCCGGGCCTGGCCACTCGCGGGGAACCTGGCGTTCGGCCCCAAGACCCCCGAATACCGGCTCGCCATACGGTGCCTGTTCCGCGAGGCGCACGAGGACCTCCGGCTGCGGCGCCGTGAATGGCGCTTCGAAGAGCCGCGCGTGACGATGTGGGACGACGGGGTGACGGTGCGGTACGAGGCCATCGCCTTCATCGAACGGCCGGAGACGTTCCGGCTCGGGCCGTGGGAGATCAGGGTCGACGGCGGACAGCAGCGGTGGCACGTGCTCCTGCGCCCGCCGAGCACCCTGGCGCACGCCCGGTGGGACCGCGTCGAGGTCGATCTGGGCGGGCTCGACGACTATCGCGTCCGCCCCGTCGCCTCGGCCACCGACGCGCACGCCCTGGTGTGGAGCAAACCGGCCGCCCCGGCCGTGCAGATCGATGTGGACCCGCCCTGGCAGCACTCCTACAACGTCGGCACGACACCGGCGTGGCCGCTCGTGGCGGGCATCGTGTCCTGGTGGGTCTTCGCCTCCGGCGTGATCGTGGTGGCGGCGGTCCGCACCCGGCGGGCGCAGCCCGCCGCCGCACCGGCGGGGCCGCCAGAGCCGCCGGTACGGATCCCGTGGGTGCCGTGGCGGCGGTCCGGCCGGCAGGGCCGACGCCTCTGGGAAGGTCCCGCGCCCGCGCTCCTGCAGTGGGCCGTGCTCAGCCTGGTCGTCGCGCTGATGCTGCGGGTGAACACGCACCCGCCGGCGTTCCTCACCATGGGCCGGGTCTACCTCGTCGCCGTCCTGACGGGACTGGCGCTGACCCTCCTCGCCCGCCCCTGGGCGCACACCGCGTCCCCCGACACCCCCGGACCCGGTCCGGCGGTCCGCCCCGCCGCCTGCGGCGTCCGGCGCCGGCAGGCCCTCGCCCTGGTCTCCGTCGCCGTCGTGACGGCGCTGCTCGCCTCGCTGGTGGTCCTGGCCCCACGGCTGTTCGGCCTGCGGACGGACCTGGTCCCCGAGGATCCGCACGCGACCCGGAGCCTCGTCGCCCTGGTGGTGCTCGGGGTGGCGACGCTGTGGCTGTGGCTCGTCGCGATGGCGGCATGGGCCTGGCGGTTCGCGCGGGAGGGCGGGCTGGTACGCCGGACCTGGATGCAGAAGTGGGACGAGCAGCCGGTCCGCCGCACCCTGGCCGCCTCGGCCCTGCTGGCGGTGGCGGCGGGGGCGCTGCCCGCCCTCATGTGGTGGACCCACCAGTACCGGGTGCAACGGCTGTACTGGCTCAGCGAACAGTCCGGGATCGACCTCGAACGGCCCGTCTTCCTGAGGGGTTTCGCCCTCACCGGGCTCACCTGGCTCTACGCCTACGCATGGCTGCTGACCGCCATCGCACTGGTCGCGCTGCTGCACTTCCGCGTCGAGGCCGCCAAGGCCCGGACCGGACGAGGCCACGACGAACTCGCCGTGGGCCCGTCCGATGCCGAACTCCTGCTGACGGTCGCGGTGTTCACCCTTGCCGTGGGGCTGCGGCACGTCACGTTCGCGGGGGCCAACGTGCTGTTCGGCCTCTGGCTGCTGCTGAACCTCGCGTCCCTCTACGCACTGGTCGCCGTCGGCCGGCGCTGCTCCGTCCTGGGCCGGGCCGGAGCGCAGTTCTGCACCCAGCGGCTGGGCACGGCGCAGCGGCGGCAGGAACTGCTGGTGAAGGCCCATCAGTACCGCAACGTGCGCAGCCAATTGTCCGCACTGGACCGTGGCAAGGGGGAAGGGGGGCTCTCCCGGAAGAAGCTGGAGACCACCCTGCGCGAGCTCCAGCAGTGGCTGTTCGCCGGATGGGAGAAGGACAAGGGGCAGCCGCCGACCGAGTTCTCCGTGCAGGACATCGCCCTGAGCTGGGGACCGGGCGGCCACTGGTGGGACAACGCACGGCACGCCGCCCGGCTGGCCTTCTGGTTCGGGCTCCCGGCGAGTGCCGCTCTGGTCTATCTCACCTACTTCAAGGACGCCCGCACCCAGCGGGTCGTCTTCACCGACCTCGTCGGAGTGCCGGAGATCGCGGCGAAGTTCCTGTCGTGGCAGATCGCGTGGGCGGGTGCCGGCCTGGTGCTGGGGGCGCTGTGGCGGCTGCTGCCGGGGCGTCGCAGCCCGGTGCGCGCCCTGAGCCTGACCGCCGCCTACGCCGTACCCCTGGGCCTGGGCGCCCTGGTCAGCCGGATCACCGATGCGCAACTCGGCCTGGTGTTCCTGAACATCCTGCTGATGCTGCTCGTCCTGACGCTCACCGGCATGTGGCTGGACATGCTGACCTTCGCCGACGAGCGGATGTTCTACTCCAGCCGGTACGGCCTGCTGGCCTCCATCTACCAGCTGCGCGGCATGTCCACGCAGGTCGCCTACGTCGTGGCCCAGCTGGTGGTGGTCGTCCAGCTCTGGCGGCAGCTGGTCGGCAGCGATTCCGCACCCCGGTAGGGCCGGCGGCCCGGGGACACGTCGAACGCAGGGCCGCAGTGACCCGGGTGCCGCGGCCCGCGTTGGGCGGGCATGACGATGCTTGAGATGTCAGCGGGCAGGCGGCGCCGGGCCGCGGGCCCGGTCCCGGGCCCGGCCAGGGGTCCGGTTCCCGAAGAATCGGTTCGGCAGGGGGATCCGCCGATCTACCGGGACCTGGTCGACCGCTGGACGGTCGAGGGCCGTACGGTGCCGGGGCGCCGCGACCCGGAGTGGTCGCGGCTGATGTCGTCCCCGGTCTGGCCGCACGGCCCGCTGTTCGCCGAGCGGCCGCCCCGCTGACCCCCGCGGGTGCGGGTCAGCCGCGGGTCTCCGGGCCCGCCAGGTGCCGGGCGATGACCATGCGCTGGATCTGGTTGGTGCCCTCGACGATCTGGAGCACCTTCGCCTCGCGCATCAGCCGCTCGACGGGGAAGTCCTGGGTGTAGCCGTAGCCGCCGAGCACCTGGACGGCGTCGGTGGTCACCGCCATGGCCGTGTCCGTGCAGAACAGCTTGGCCATGGCCGCCTGGCGCGAGAACGGCTTGCCCGCGTCCCGCAGCCGTGCGGCGGTCAGGTACAGCGACCGGCCGGCCTCGATCCGGGTCGCCATGTCGGCGAGCATGAACCGCAGGCCCTGGAAGTCGGCGATCGGGTGGCCGAACTGCTTGCGGTCCAGCGCGTACGCCAGGGCCTGGTCCAGGGCGGCCTGGGCGACGCCGATGGCGCAGGCCGCGATGCCCAGGCGGCCCGCGTCCAGGGCGGCCAGCGCGATGGTGAAGCCCTGGCCCTCCTCGCCGATCCGCCGGGAGTCGGGGATGCGCACGCCGTCGAAGTGGAGCTGGGCGGTGGGCGAGCCCTTCATGCCCATCTTCTTCTCGGGGGCGGCGGCCGACAGGCCCTCCGCGTCCCCGGGGACCAGGAAGGCGGTGATGCCCTTGGGGCCCTCGCCGCCGGAGCGGGCCAGCACGGTGTAGAAGTCGGCGACCCCGCCGTGGGTGATCCACGCCTTGGTGCCGGTCAGCACCCAGTCGTCGCCGTCGCGGACGGCCTTGGTGGACAGCGAGGCGGCGTCGGAACCGGAGGACGGCTCCGACAGGCAGTAGGCGCCGAGCAGCCCGCCGCCGAGCATGTCGGGCAGGTGCTTGGCCTGCTGCTCCTTGGTGCCGTAGCCGGCCAGGCCGTGGCAGGCCAGCGAGTGGACGCTGACGCCGAGGCCGACGGTGAGCCGCGCCGCGGCGAGCTCCTCCAGGACCTGGAGGTACACCTCGTAGGGCTGGTCGCCGCCGCCGAAAGCGGAGTCGTACGGGAGACCGAGCAGGCCCGAGTCGGACAGCAGGCGGAAGACCTCGCGGGGGAAGTGGCCCGCGTCCTCCTCCGCCGCCGCGTGGGGCGCGATCTCCCGCTCGGCGATCTCTCGCACGAGCGCGAGGAGGTCCCGGGACTCCTCGGTGGGCAGCTCTCGGTCCACCGGCTGCAGGGCGCGGTCGGTCATGGCGGCGCTCTCCTCCCTCGTCGGGCACGGCGGCGACGCGCGAGGTGTGGGACGCGCCGCCGGTACGGTGCTCACACAGCCCATGCTGCCCTCATGGGTCGCATGGGGGGCTGTTCCGTGGCTGCGGCGGCACGAGTATGCCCGATCAGGCCCTTCCCGTCACGGGTGCATGATCAAGAAGGGCCGGGTGCGCACGACTTGGGCGGTCATGTCCGGCACCGGCCGACTTGGACCGCTACATCCAGCCGACCTGGGTGACGAACATGGCGACGACGACCACCAGGGTCCAGCCGAGCACGTGCTCCAGCCACGCGGACCCGTCCCCGGGGCCGCCGGTGCGGACGAGCTGGCGGGCACGGTGCAGGGCGGCGCTGTTCGCGGTCATGATCTCTCGCATCGGTCGAGGGAGCGGGGATCCCCTGAGGGGAGATGTCCAATATCCCAGTGATTGCGGCTTCTGTGACAGAGACCTTCGTCACGGCGCCAGCAGGCCCACCCCCAGCAGGGCCGCCGTCTGCGCGGCGCTCGGCCGGGCGGGGCCGTAGACGTAGCAGATCCCTCCGGTGCCGGAGACGACCTTGCCGGCGGAGTTGTACCGCTTGGTGCGCAGCCAGACGTTCTCCCACTCGCGGCGCCGGTAGACGCGCCGGACGGCGTCGTCGGTGGGCGAGTTGGGGTCGTTGGCGATCACGTCCCCGGCGGCGGTGAAGCCGACGACGGTCATCAGGTGGCCCGCCGTGCCGTAGCCGGCGCCGGTGAGCTCCTCCTTGCGGAAGGACTGCGAGGTGATCACCGGGAAGCCGGCCCGGACCAGGGTCTCCAGCTCGGTCAGCGAGGTGAGCCGGGTCACCACACCGCCGAGGTCGGGGTAGGTGGCGGCGTAGGCGGGGTTGAAGGGCCAGTTCCCGCAGCCCTTGTACGCGTAGTCGTACGTGTGCCGGGCCGCGTGGCAGACCTGGGGGTCGGAGTAGCGGGAGTCGACCCAGGAGAGCTGGTCGCGGCTGGGCCGGCGGCCCCAGTACTCGATCACCATCTGCGAGGAGGTGGGGCTGCACCAGGCCTCGCCGCCGTTGTCGTACTGCGGGTAGCGGCCCGCGTGGACCTCCTGGGAGTACCGCGGCACCTTCAGCTCGTGGGCCGGGCCCGGGACCGAGGCCGGCACGGTGAACCGGTCGGGGACGTCCGAGACCATCGCCCCGGCCAGCCACACCAGCGGGGCCTCGGCGGCGCCGGGCCGGCGGTACAGGGTCAGGCGCAGCTGCCAGTCGCGCAGCCGCAGCCCGGTGGCGGGGCGGTCCACGGCGAGGGTGTCGGTCCACACGGTGGAACGGCCGTCGCTCTGGCCGTCCACGGAGGTGCGCCGGATGTCGGCGTCGGAGGAGGCCCAGCGGCCCATCACGTACCAGGGGGTACGGGTGCCGTCGGAGTAGGTGGCGCGCAGCTCGGCCTGGAGCCAGCTGCCGGCCGGGGTGCGCGCGTTCCAGGAGACGACGGCCTCGGTGGCGGGCACGGCGGGGCGGTGCACCGGGGAGGTCCAGGTGGCGTACTCCCAGGTGGCCTTGCGGCCGGTGTGCGGGTCGGCGTACTCGGTCCGGGCGGCGGCCGTGGCCAGGGTCAGCGCGGGCCGGTCCCCGGCGAGGGCGGCGGTCCCCCGGTGGGTGCCGGCCTGCCAGTGCCGCAGGGCGTACCAGAAGCGGTTGTCGACCGTGGGGCCCGTCAGGCCCGAGCCGCCGGCGCCGCGCGGGGCGGGGGCGGCCGCCGCGGGGGTGCCGGAGCCGGGGACGGTGGCGGCGGTGGCGGCCGCGAGGGCGGCGGCGAGCACGGCCCGGCGCGGGGCGGGTGCACTTGCGGACATGGGCGAACCCCCAGGGTGATCGAACGGTCACGCTCAGCGTCCCAGTTCGGCGGGGGCCGGGCCAGGGCGCGGGGCCCGTGTCGCGCGCGCCGTACGCTGGCCGGGTGGAACCACTCCCCCGCCCCGCCGAACTGGGA
>NZ_RPRY01000097.1 GCF_003949795.1 Streptomyces sp. WAC06614 | reverse complement strand
GCCGCGGTGGCGGTGGCGCGGGGGGCCAGGTCGCGCAGCAGCCGCACGGTGATGGCGGGCGAGACGAGGGAGTCGCCGACGGCGGCGGCGCGGACGGCCTCGACCAGCATGGCGGGGCTCGCGTCCTTGAGGAGGAAGCCGCTGGCGCCGCCGTGCAGGGCGGCGTGGACGTATTCGTCGAGGTCGAAGGTGGTGACGATGACGATGCGGGGGGCCGGGGTGCGGCCGGACAGCCGCCGGGTGACTTCGAGGCCGTCGAGCTTGGGCATGCGGATGTCGAGGAGCAGCACGTCGGGGCGGTGTTCCTCGACGGCGGCGAGGGCGGCCTCGCCGTCGACGACGTCGGCGAGGACCTCGATGTCGGGCTGGCTCTCCAGGATCATGCGGAAGCCGGTTCTCACCATTTCCTGGTCGTCCGCGATGACCACGCTGATCGTCATGCGCTGCCTGCCCCACTGTCGCCCGCTGCATCGAGGTCCTTCCCATGGGACCGGGGCGCGGGACGGCCCGCAACCTCGGAGCGGACCGCCGGGAGGACGCCGCGAGCCCGGGTGTCCGGCTCGGTGCGCCGGTTCCCGGGCTCGCGTCACGCCTGTCGACGGTAGTCGGGCAGGGGCCGCCGCGCCTCGCCCGTCCGGCCGATCCGGGACCGGCCGGAGGGACGAGGGCGGGGGCGTCGGATCACAAGGTGGCGGCCGCGTTGCGGATCTGGGCGGCGAAGGTGGAGACCTCGGTGTAGACGCCGGGGTAGTCGGGGCGGGCGCAGCCGATGCCCCAGCTGACGATGCCGACCTGGATCCAGGCGCCGGCGGCGTCGCGGCGGAACATGGGTCCGCCGGAGTCGCCCTGGCAGGTGTCGACGCCGCCCTGGCCGAGGATGCCGGCGCAGATCTCCTCGCCGGGGATCAGGTCGTTGCCGTAGGCGGACTGGCAGTCGGCGTCGGAGACGAAGGGGACGGTGGCCTTGAGCAGGTAGCGCTGCTGGCTGCCGCCTTCGCGGGCGGCGCCCCAGCCGGCGACGGTGAAGGTGCCGTTGTTGTACTGGGTGGTGTCGGCGATCTTGAGGGTGGGCAGGTTGATGGGCTTGGCGAGCTTGATCAGGGCCCAGTCCTTGCCGGAGCCGTTGTAGCCGGGGGCCTGGAGGACCTTGGTGGACTTGACCTTGACGGCGCTGGAGCTGTTGAGGTCCACCACGCCGGCGGTCGCGGTGATGGAGGTGTTGTTGCCGCTGCCGCTGACGCAGTGGGCGGCGGTGAGGACGATCTGCTGGGTGTAGAGGGCGCCGCCGCAGCCCATGGAGAGGCGGACCATCCAGGGGAACTCGCCCTGGGCGGCGCGGGTGCCGCCGACCACGGGGGCCTGGCCGGCGCTGGCTTCGGTGGGCTGGAGGCTGAGGGCCGCGAGGGCCACGGCGCCGGTGGCGAGGGTGCGCCTGACGAACCGTACGAGGCTCTTCGACACGGTGAACACGCTGCCTTTCGTGGGGGGTCGGGCTGTGCGTGTGCGGGGATGCGCGAGTAATGACGCGTTCATGTCATTCGCGTTCTCCATGTCATACCCGGGGGCGCACGGGCGGCAAGGCCGCTTTTTCGGCCAATCTGCGACGAGGGGCCCGGACGGGGACCGACGAACGACGAGCGGCGCGCGGCGGCGGCAGCAGCGGCGGCAAAAGCCGTACAACTGACCGGCGTACGGCGGTTCGAGGAGGGTGCGGGGCGGGTAGTGATACCTCATCGCACCAGCGACGGATACGGGCCCGACCCCTCGCCAGGGGGCCGGGCCCGAGCCTGTTCCGGCTACGCGGCCCGGCCCCCCGCTCGGCGCCGGCCCGGCCCCTACTCGACCCCGTACGGCGGGAGCGGCCGGTCGGCCGCGGACAGGAGCTTCACGGCGGCCTCGCCCGCCTCGGCCGGGGTCCAGCGCGCTCCGCGGTCGGTGGTGGGGCCGGGGCGCCAGCCCTCCATGACCGTGATGCGGCCGCCCTCGGCCTCGAAGACGCGGCCGGTCACCCCGGCCGAGGCCGTGGAGCCCAGCCAGACCACCAGCGGGGAGACGTTCTCGGGGGCCATGGCGTCGAACTCCCCCGCCTCCGGCGGGGCCATGGCCGCCGCGAAGGCGTCCTCCGTCATCCGGGTGCGGGCGGCCGGGGCGATGGCGTTGACCTGGACCCCGTACCGGCCCATCTCCGCCGCCGCCACCAGCGTCAGGCCCAGGATCCCGGCCTTGGCCGCACTGTAGTTGCCCTGCCCGACCGAGCCGAGCAGGCCCGCGCCGGAGGAGGTGTTGACCACCCGGGCCGCCACCTGGCGGCCCGCCTTGGCCTCGGCCCGCCACCACGCGGCGGCGTGCTTGAGCGGCAGGAAGTGGCCCTTGAGATGGACCCGCATCACCGCGTCCCAGGCCCCCTCGTCCAGGTTGACCAGCATCCGGTCACGCAGGAAGCCCGCGTTGTTGACCAGGGTGTCCAGCCGGCCGTAGTGGTCCAGGGCGCACCGTACGAGCGAGGCCGCACCCTCGGCGGAGGCGATGTCCCCGCCGTGCGCCACCGCCTCGCCGCCGGCCGCGCGGATCTGCGCCACGACCTGCTCGGCGGGGCCGTCCTCCTGCGGGCTGCCGTCGAGGGCCACGCCCAGGTCGTTGACGACGACCCTGGCCCCCTCCGCCGCGAAGGCCAGCGCGTGCGCCCGGCCCAGGCCCCGGCCCGCTCCGGTGACGATCACCACCCGGCCCTCGCACAGACCCCGGCCACCCCTCCCCCGGCCCCGCTGCTGCTCCTGCTCCTGCCCGTGCAACTGCCCCTGACCCTGCTGCATGTCTTCGCGAGACATCTCACCCCTCCTTGTTCGCCGTTGCCGCGTCCAGGAACGCGGGCCGTTCACCGCCGCCGTGGACGAGCAGGCTCGCCCCGCTGACGTACGCCGCGCGCGGCGAGGCGAGGAAGACCGCCGCCTCGCCCACGTCCGCCGGTTCGGCCAGCCGCCCCAGCGGGACGGTCGCGCCGACCGCCGCGATGCCCGCCTCGTCGCCGTAGTGCAGTGCGGCGAGTTCGGTGCGCACCATGCCCACCACGAGGGTGTTCACGCGTACCTCGGGCGCCCATTCGACGGCCATGGACCGGGCCAGGTTCTCCAGCCCGGCCTTGGCGGCGCCGTAGGCGGCGGTGCCCGGCGAGGGGCGGGTGCCGCTGACGCTGCCCGTCATGACCACCGAGCCGCGGGCCGCCCGCAGGTGCGGGTACGCGGCCAGCGAGGCGGTGAGCGGGGCCAGCAGGTTGAGTTCGACCACGCGCGCGTGGCGCGCGGCCCCGCCCTCGCCGAGCAGCCGGTACGGGGTACCGCCCGCGTTGTTCACCAGGCAGTCCAGCCGCCCGTACCGGTCGGCGACGGCGTCGAAGAACGCCTGCACGGCGGCCGGTTCGCGCAGGTCGAGGGGGACGTGGTCGGCCTGCCGGCCGGCCGCCGCGACCGGCCGGTCCGGGGGTCTGCGGGCGCAGACGACGACCTGGGCGCCCGCGGCGAGAAACGACCGCGCGATCCCGGCGCCGACGCCCCGGGTGCCGCCGGTGACGACGACGACCCTCCCGTCGAGCTCCATGGGCTGCTACCTTCCTCACCTAACAAATGTTTGGTGGAAAGGTAGCGGATCCTCTCATGGGTGTCTCCACCTCGAACCCGGACCAGGGCATCGCCCTCGTCACGGTCGACTTCCCACCGGTCAACGCCCTGCCCGTCAAGGGCTGGTACGCCCTCGCCGACGCCGTGCGCGCCGCCGGCCGCGACCCGGCCGTGCGCTGTGTGGTGCTCGCCGCCGAGGGCCGCGGGTTCAACGCCGGGGTCGACATCAAGGAGATGCAGCGCGACCCGGGCCATGACGCCCTGATCGGCGCCAACCGCGGCTGCGCCGAGGCCTTCGCCGCCGTCTACGAGTGCGAGGTCCCGGTCGTGGCCGCCGTGCACGGCTTCTGCCTGGGCGGCGGGATCGGGCTGGTGGGCAACGCCGACGCGATCGTGGCCGCCGACGACGCCACCTTCGGGCTGCCCGAGCTCGACCGGGGCGCCCTGGGCGCGGCCACCCATCTGGCGCGGCTGGTCCCCCAGCACCTGATGCGCGCCCTGTACTACACCTCGCGCACCGCGACCGCCGCCGAACTGCACGCCCACGGCTCGGTCTGGCGGGTGGTGCCGCCCGCCGCGCTGCGCCCGGCCGCGCTGGAGCTGGCGGCGGAGATCGCCCGCAAGGACGGCTCGCTGATCCGGCTGGCCAAGGCCGCCATCAACGGCATCGACCCGGTCGACGTGCGCCGCAGCTACCGCTTCGAGCAGGGCTTCACCTTCGAGGCCAACCTCAGCGGGGTCGCGGACCGGGTGCGCGACACCTTCGGCAGGAAGGACACGCCGTGACGGAACACGCCACGACCGACAAGACCATGAGCTGCGACGAGGTGGTCGGGCGGCTGCGCAGCGGGATGACGATCGGCATCGGGGGCTGGGGCTCGCGCCGCAAGCCGATGGCGCTGGTGCGGGCGCTGCTGCGGTCCGAGGTCACCGACCTGACCGTGATCGCGTACGGCGGGCCGGACGTGGGCCTGCTGGCCGCCGCAGGGCGGATCCGGCGGCTGGTCACCGCCTTCGCCACCCTCGACAGCATTCCGCTGGAGCCGCACTTCCGGGCCGCCCGCGAGCGCGGGGCGTTCGAGCTGACCGAGCTGGACGAGGCGATGTTCATGTGGGGGCTGCACGCGGCCGCCAACCGGCTGCCCTTCCTGCCGGTGCGGGCCGGCCTCGGCTCCGACGTGATGCGGGTCAACCCCGGGCTGCGGACGGTCACCTCGCCCTACGCCGACGGCGAGGAGTTCGTCGCCGTGCCGGCGCTGCGCATGGACGCCGCCCTGGTCCACCTCAACCGCGCCGACCGGCTGGGCAACGCCCAGTACCTGGGCCCGGACCCGTACTTCGACGACCTGTTCTGCGAGGCCGCCGACACCGCGTACGTCTCCTGCGAGCAGCTCGTGGAGACCGCCGAGCTGGCCAAGGCCGGGCCCCCGCAGTCGCTGCTGGTGAGCAGGCACAGCGTGACCGGGGTGGTGGAGACCCCGAACGGGGCGCACTTCACCTCCTGCGTCCCCGACCACGGCCGGGACGAGGCCTTCCAGAAGCTGTACGCGAGCACGCCGTGGGAGGAGTTCGCGGCCCGGTTCCTGTCGGGTGCGGACGAGGGCGACTACCAGCGGGCCGTGCGGGCCTGGAGCGAGGAGCAGCGATGAGCGGGACGGCGGCGGACGGCGCGGCGGGCAGGGCGACGGGAGCGGCGGGCACGGCGGCAGGCACGGCGGGCGTGGCGGGGACCTCCGTCACGCGGGCCGAGTACTGCGTGATCGCCTGCGCGGAGGCCTGGCGGGGCGACGGTGAGGTGCTGGCCAGCCCGATGGGGGTGATCCCGGGGATCGGGGCACGGCTGGCGCGGCGCACCTTCTCCCCCGACCTGCTGATGACGGACGGCGAGGCGATGCTGGTGGGGTCGGACGGGACGACCGTGGAGGGCTGGCTGCCGTACCGCCGGCACCTGACGATGGTCACCGGCGGGCGGCGGCACGTGATGATGGGCGCCAGCCAGATCGACCGGTACGGCAACCAGAACATCTCCTGCATCGGCGACTGGGAGCGGCCGGCCCGGCAGCTCCTGGGGGTGCGCGGGGCTCCGGTCAACACCCTGAACAACCCGGTCAGTTACTGGATCCCCCGGCATTCGCCGCGGGTGTTCGTGGAGCGCGTGGACATGGTCTCGGGCGTCGGGTACGACCGGGCGGCCGCGGCCGGGCCGTCGGCGAGCCGGTTCCACCGGATCCCGCGGGTGGTGTCGAACCTCGGGGTCTTCGACTTCGCGACCCCCGACCGGTCGATGCGGATCGCCTCGCTCCACCCGGGGGTCACGGTCGAGGAGGTCCGGGCGGCCACGGCCTTCCCGCTGGCCGCCGACGACGGTGGGGTGCCCGTCACCCGGGAGCCGAGTGCCGAGGAACTGCGGCTGATCCGCGAGGTGATCGACCCGCGCGGGACCCGTGACCGGGAGGTCCCGGCCTGATGGGGACCGCCCGGATGGAGACGGCGCTGACGAAGCTGGTCGGCTGCGAGCACCCGGTGGTGCAGACGGGCATGGGCTGGGTGGCCGGCCCCCGGCTGGTGTCGGCCGCCGTGAACGCGGGTGCGCTGGGCATCCTGGCCTCCGCGACGATGACCCTGGACCAGCTCCGTTCGGCGGTGCGCGAGGTGCGGTCCCGCACGGACGGCCGCCCGTTCGGGGTGAACCTGCGCGCCGACGCCGGGGACGCGGCGCAGCGGGCCGAGCTGATCGTCGAGGAGGGGGTGCGGGTCGCCTCGTTCGCGCTGGCGCCCTCCCGGGAGCTGATCCTGCGGCTGAAGGACGCGGGCGTGGTCGTCGTCCCGTCGGTCGGTGCCCGGCGGCACGCCGAGAAGGTCGCGGCCTGGGGCGCGGACGCGGTGATCGTGCAGGGCGGCGAGGGCGGCGGGCACACCGGCGAGGTGGCCTCGACCGTGCTGCTGCCGCAGGTGGTGGACGCCGTCGACATCCCGGTGGTGGCCGCGGGCGGCTTCCACGACGGCCGCGGCCTGGTCGCGGCGCTCGCGTACGGGGCGGCCGGCGTGGCGATGGGCACCCGCTTCCTGCTGACCTCGGACTCGACGGTGCCGGACGCGGTCAAGGCGCGCTATCTGGCGGCGACCGTGAAGGACGTCACGGTGACGGAGGCGGTGGACGGGCTGCCGCACCGGATGCTGCGCACGGAGCTGGTGGAGTCGCTGGAACGTGCGGGCCGGACGACGGCGTTGCTGCGGGCGGTACGGCACGCGGCGGGGTTCCGGAAGCTGTCGGGCCTGTCGTGGTCGCAGCTGGTGCGGGACGGGCTCGCGATGAAGCACGGCAAGGAGCTGACCTGGGGCCAGGTGCTGCTCGCCGCGAACACCCCCATGCTGCTGAAGGCGTCCATGGTCGAGGGCCGCACCGACCTCGGCGTGATGGCGTCCGGCCAGGTCGCGGGGGTGATCGAGGACCTGCCGTCGTGCGCGGAACTCGTCGCCCGGGTGATGGCCGAGGCCGAGCAGGCCCTACGGGCGCTGCCGAGGACCTGACCGGAGGGAAGCCGAGGACCTGACCGGAGGCAAGCCGAGGGGCAGCCGGGGCGGGGGCCGGAGGGAAGCCGGGCGGGGCCGGACCGGGGCGGTCCGGCCCCGCGGGGTCTCACAGCCGCTCGATGATCGTCACATTGGCCTGGCCGCCGCCCTCGCACATGGTCTGGAGGCCGTAGCGGCCGCCGGTACGTTCCAGTTCGTGCAGCAGGGTGGTCATCAGCTTGGCGCCGGTGGCACCCAGGGGGTGGCCCAGGGCGATGGCGCCGCCGTTGACGTTGACCTTGTCCGGGTCGGCGCCGGTCTCCTTGAGCCAGGCCAGGACGACCGGGGCGAAGGCCTCGTTGATCTCGACCAGGTCGATGTCGTCCATGGTCAGGCCGGTCTTCTTCAGGGCGTGGGCGGTGGCCGGGACGGGCGCCGACAGCATCCGGATCGGGTCCTCGCCGCGCACGGACAGGTGGTGGATCCGGGCCCGCGGGGTCAGTCCGTGCTCGGCCACGGCCCGTTCGCTCGCCAGCAGCAGGGCCGCGGCGCCGTCCGAGACCTGGGAGGAGACCGCCGCGGTGATGGTGCCGCCCTCCACGACCGGGGCGAGCCCCGCCATCTTCTCCAGGCTGGTGTCCCGGCGCGGGCCCTCGTCCACGGCGACCTCGCCGTAGGGGGCGATCTCGCGGACGAAGCGGCCCTCGTCCACGGCCCGGACCGCCCGCCGGTGCGAGCGGAGGGCGAACTCCTCCATGTCGGTGCGGGAGACGCCCCATTTCTGCGCGATCAGTTCGGCGCCGTGGAACTGGTTGACCGGCTGGTCGCCGTAGCGGGCCCGCCAGCCCTGCGAGCCGGCGTACGGGCCCTCGGTGAGGCCGAGGGGTGCGCCGGCCTGCCGGGAGGCGAAGGCGATCGGGATCATGGACATGTTCTGGGTGCCGCCGGCGACGACCAGGTCCTGGGTGCCCGAGAGCACGCCCTGGGCGGCGAAGTGGACGGCCTGCTGGGAGGAGCCGCACTGCCGGTCGACGGTGACCCCGGGCACCTCCTCGGGCAGGCCGGCGGCCAGCCAGCAGGTCCGGGCGATGTCGCCGGCCTGCGGGCCGACGGTGTCCACACAGCCGAACACGACGTCCTCGACGGCGGCCGGGTCGACCCCGGACCGTTCCATCAGGGCCGTCAGCACGTGGGCGCCGAGGTCGGCCGGGTGGACCTGGGACAGACCTCCCTTGCGCCGTCCGACGGGGGTGCGGACGGCTTCGACGATGTAGGCCTCGGGCATGGCGGCGACTCCTCGGTCGGGCTCGGGCCGGGCCCGCTGGCGGGCCCGGGGTCAGGTGCGCAGGGCGATCCCGTCCAGCACCATCGACAGGTACTGGCGGGCGATCTCCTCGGGGCTGTGCCGGCCTCCGGGCCGGTACCAGGACGCCGCGACCCACACCGTGTCGCGGACGAACCGGTAGGTGAGGCGGATGTCGAGGTCGGAGCGGAAGACCTGGGCGGCGACCCCGCGTTCCAGCGTCCCCAGCCACGCCTTCTCGAACTTCACCTGCGAGGCCGAGAGGTAGTGGAAGCGGGGCTGCGCGGAGAGGGTGCGGGCCTCCTTCTGGTAGATCGCGACGGCGGCGCGGTGCCGGTCGATCTCCCGGAAGGATTCGGTGACGAGCGCCTCGATGGTCTCCCGGGGGCCGAGCCCGGCCGCGAGGACCGCGTCGTAGCCCGCCCACAGTTCGTTCAGGAAGCTGGAGAGGATCTCGTCGAGCATCGATTCCTTGGAATCGAAGTGGTAGTAGAGGCTGCCGGCGAGCATGCCGGCCGCATCGGCGATCTTGCGGACGGTGGTGGCGTTGTAGCCCTGCGCGGCGAACACCTCGGCGGCGGTGTCCAGCAGTTCACGGCGGCGTTCCGCGGAGGGCGTCACCTGCGCGTTCTTCTTGTTCGTTGGCACCCGACCATTGTCGGCTCATGCCCGCTGGCTGCTGACGGAGACGGTCTCGCCGGTCATGTACGAGGCGTAGCCGCTGGCCAGGAACACGATGACGTTGGCGACCTCCCAGGGTTCGGCGTGGCGGCCGAAGGCCTCCCGGGCGGTCAGTTCCTCCAGCAGTTCGGCGGAGGTGACCTTCACCAGGTGCGGGTGCATGGCCAGGCTGGGGGCGACCGCGTTGACCCGGACGCCGAACTCGGCCGCCTCGATCGCGGCGCACCGGGTCAGGGCCATCACCCCGGCCTTGGCCGCCGCGTAGTGGGCCTGGCCGGCCTGGGCGCGCCAGCCGACGACGGAGGCGTTGTTGACCACGACCCCGCCCCGGCCGGTCCGGCGCATCGCGCGCAGGGCGGCGCGGGTGCAGCGGAAGGTGCCGTTCAGGGTGACGTCGAGGACTTTGGACCACTGCTCGTCGGTCATGTCGACGAGGGTGGCGGTGCCGCCGAGCCCGGCGTTGTTGACCACGACGTCGAGCCGGCCGTGGAGCTGCTCGGCGTGCGCGAACAGGGCCTGGACCTGGGCCTCGTCGGTGACGTCGCAGGGCAGGGCGGCGACGGCGTCGGCGCCGAACTCCCCGGCGAGCGCCGCCTCGGTCTCCTTCAGCCGGCGGGCGTGCGCGTCGCCGATGACGATCCGCGCGCCCTCCTCCAGGAACCGGCGGGCGGTGGCCCCGCCGATGCCGGCGCCGGCGGCGGCGGTAATGACGGCGGTCCGGCCGGACAGCAGGCCGTGACCCGGTACGTACTCGACGCTGCTCATGCCGGTACGTTAACCTGCCAAACGCTTGTTAGGGAAGCGCGGTCGGTGGAGACGTGCTGCAGACGGGAGCTGCCGATGGACCTCACGCACACCCCGGACGTGACGGCCTTCCGGGAGGAGGCCCGGGCCTGGCTGCATGCGCACGTCCCCGCGGAGCCGCTGCCGTCCCTGGAGACCGGGGAGGGCTTCGCCGCCCACCGCGCCTGGGAGGCCGAGCTGTGCGCCGCCCGCTGGTCGGTGGTGTCCTGGCCGCAGGCGTACGGCGGCCGGGGCGCGGACCTGGAGCGCTGGCTGGTGTTCGAGGAGGAGTACTGGGCGGCCGGGGCACCGGGCCGGGTCTCCCAGAACGGCATCAGCCTGCTCGCCCCCACCCTCTTCGACCACGGCACCGAGGAGCAGCGGTCCCGGGTGCTGCCGTCCATGGCCTCCGGGGAGGTGGTCTGGGCGCAGGCCTGGTCCGAGCCCGAGGCCGGCTCCGACCTGGCCGCGCTGCGCTCCCGGGCGGAGCGGACCGCGGGCGGCTGGCTGCTGTCGGGGCAGAAGACGTGGTCCTCGCGGGCCGCCTTCGCCGACCGGGCCTTCGGGATCTTCCGGTCCGACCCGGGGCCGGCCGCCGCGGGCCGGCCGCACCGGGGGCTGACGTACCTGATGTTCGACCTGCGGGCGCCGGGGGTGACGGTCCGGCCGATCGGCCGGCTCGACGGCAAGCCGGCCTTCGCGGAGCTCTTCCTCGACGAGGTCTTCGTCCCGGACGAGGACGTGATCGGCGAGCCGGGCGAGGGCTGGCGCATCGCCATGTCCACGACCGGCAACGAGCGGGGGCTGACCCTGCGTTCGCCCGGCCGCTTCCTGGCCGCCGCCGACCGACTGGTGGGGCTGTGGCGGGAGCGGGGCGAGCCGTCGGACACCGCGCTGCGCGACCGGGTGGCGGACGCGGTGGTCGGGGCGCGCGCGTACGAGCTGTTCACCTGGGCCTCGGCCGCGCGGTTCGCGGCCGGCCGGGCGGCCGGCGCCGAGTCCAGCCTGAACAAGGTGTTCTGGTCGGAGTACGACATCGCCCTGCACGAGACGGCGCTGGACCTGCTGGGCGCGGACGGCGAACGGGCCGGCACCGACTGGGCCGAGCCGTACGTGTTCGCCCTGGCCGGGCCGGTCTACGCCGGGACGAACGAGATCCAGCGCGACATCATCGCCGAGCGGCTGCTCGGCCTCCCGAAGGGCCGCCGCTGATGCGTTTCCTGCCGACCGACGAGCAGTCCGCCCTGGCCCGGACCCTGGCGGCGCTGCTGGCCGCCTCGGACGTGCCGGCGGTCGTCCGGGCCTGGTCGGCCGGGGACCTCGGGCCCGGCCGGGCGCTGTGGGAGCGGCTGGCGCGGACCGGGCTGTTCGCGCTGGCCGTCCCCGAGGAGCACGGGGGCCTGGGGCCGCTGCCGGTGGAGCTGACGGTGGCCTTCGTGGAGCTCGGCCGGTACGGCGTGCCGGGGCCGCTGGTGGAGACGGCGGCCGCGGCGGCGCTGCTGCCCGCCGCGCACCTGCCGAAGCTGGCCGCGGGCGACTGCCCGGCCACGCTGACGCTGCCCGGCGGGAGCCCGTACGCGCTGGACCCGGACGCGGCGGCGCTGGTCCTGACGGTCACGGCGCGGGGCGAGCTGTGGGCGGCGCCCGGCCACGGGGAGCGGCTGCCCTCCCTGGACCCGGCCCGGCGCCTGGCCGTGCCGGCGGACGGCGGTGAGCTGCTGGCCACCGGGGTGCCGGCCGGGGCGGCGCTGCGCCGGGCGCGGCTGCTGACGGCGGCCCAGGCGCTGGGTGTGGGCGAGGCGCTGCTGGCGCGGACGGTGGCGTACGTCCAGCAGCGCAGCCAGTTCGGCACGCCGGTCGGGGCGTTCCAGGCGGTCAAGCACCGGCTGGCGGACACCCTGCTCGCGCTGGAGTTCGCCCGGCCGCTGGTGTTCGGGGCGGCCGTGGCGGAGGCGGAGGCGGAAGCGGCGCGGGCGGAAGCGGCCGAGGTGGCCGTGGCGCGGGCCGACGCTGCGCGGACGGACGCGGCCGAGGTGGCGGCGCGGGCCGACGCGGCGCGGACCGACGCGGCGCGGGCCGACGCGGCCGAGGTGGCCGTGGCGCGGGCCGACGGGGCGGTGGCCGCGGCCAAGCTGGCCGCGGGCGAGGCGGCGTACGCGGCCGCCCGGACGGCGCTCCAGCTCCACGGCGCCATCGGCTACACCGAGGAGCTGGAGCTGTCCCTGTGGCTGCGCAAGGCCCGGCCGCTGCGCGACGCGTGGGGCACCCCCGCGCAGTGCCGGGCCGAGGTGCTGGCCCGCTACCCGGCCACGGACGCGGCGGGCAGGACGGCCACGGCGAGGCTGACCACGTAGGTCTCCTCCACGGTCGCGTCGGGGAACAGCGCCAGCAGCCGGGCCCGTTCGGCGTCGGCGAAGGCGCGGGTGCCCTCCTCCCCCAGGGTCAGGAACGCCGAGTGGCTGGCGAGGTTGGCCAGATGGGTGTCGAGGGGGATGCGGCGCGACCACGGAACCCGGCGGGTGGTGAAGTCCAGCCCGGCGGGCAGCAGTCGGAACGCCTCGCCCTCCTCCTCGGCGGTGATGCGGAAGAAGTCCCTCAGGCGCGCCGCCTGCTCCGCGATCCACGGCACCTCGGCGTCCAGGTCGTTCCACCACAGGGCGAGCGCCCCGCCGGGGCGCAGCACCCGGCGCGCCTCGGGGACGGAGCGGCGCGGGTCGGTCCAGTGCCAGGCCTGGGCGTAGGTGAGCAGGTCGAAGGCGCCGGTGGCCAGCGGCAGCCGGTCGCCGTCGCCGCGCACCAGCGGCACCCCCGGGTGGGCCCGGCGGAACTCCTCGGCCATGCCGTCGCCGGGCTCCACCCCGAGGACCCGCGCCCCGAGGGCGTGGAGCAGCCCGGTCGCTATGCCCGTACCGGCTCCTACGTCGGCCACCCGGGCCCCGCGCAGCGGCCGCCCGGCCAGTTCCGCCACGGCGTCGAACAGGGCGGGCGGGTAGCCGGGGCGGTTGGCGGCGTAGAGGGCGGCGGCCGTGTCGAAGGAACGGGCGCGGGCGCGGTCGACGGTGGTCATGCCCCCATCCTCAGGCAGCCGACGTACCGCCGTCGACGGTGAATTCGGCGCCGGTGACGTACGAGGAGGCGTCCGAGCAGAGGTAGAGCACCAGGCCGCCGACCTCCTCGGGCCGTCCCATCCGGCCGAGCGGCACGTGCGACCAGTCCCGGTCGGCCACCGCGTCGGCGACCATCGGGGTGTCGATGGCGCCCGGGTGGACGGAGTTGACCCGGATCCCGTCCGCGGCGAGGTCCAGGGCGGCGGACCGGGTGAGGCCGCGCAGCCCGAACTTGGTGGAGCCGTAGGCGGCGTGTCCGCGGATGCCGACCAGCCCGGCGGTGGAGGAGATGTTGACGATGGACCCGCCCCCGGCGGCGCGGAGCACCGGGGCCACCGCCCGGATGCCGAGGAACGGGCCGAGGAGGTTGACCCGCAGCAGTTCCTCGAAGCCCTCCAGGCTCTGCTGCTCGACGGGCGCGGTGCGCCACAGGGCGGCGTTGTTGACGAGCGCCGACAGTCCGCCGAAGGCCGCGACGGCCTCGTCCACGACGTGCCGCCAGCTCTCCGCGGAGGTCACGTCGTGCCGCACGAACAGCCCCCGCTCCCCCAGCCCGGCGGCCACGGCCCGGCCCTCCTCCTCCCGCAGGTCGGCCACCACCACCCGGGCCCCGGCCCCGGCGCACAGCCGGGCCTCGGCCGCGCCCTGGCCGCGCGCGGCCCCGGTGACGAGGACGACCTTGCCCGCAAGTGAGATCACCACTGCCTCCCCAACTCCCGTGTTCCTCCGAGGTGCAGGGAGAGGGGTAACAGTCGCGTCGCGAGGAAGGAAGGGGCGGCAGGCGCTTGGATGGGGAGCATGACGACGAACAACTGGGCGGCGTTCGAGGCCGCCGAGCCGGACTTCGCCAAGGCCGTCCGCGACCGCTTCGCCCCGCACACCCACCATGTCCTGGCCACCCTCCGCAGGGACGGCTCCCCCCGGGTGTCCGGGCTCACCGTGGACGTCCGCGGGGGCGAGCTGTGGCTCGGGATGATGGCCGGGTCGAGGAAGGCCGTGGACCTGCGCCGGGACCCGCGCTTCGCGCTGCACAGCAACCCGGGCGAGGGCGAGACGATGCCGGGCGGGGACGCGCGGATCTCGGGGCGCGCGGTGGAGATCGTCGACCCGCCGGAGCTGCACCGCTACGCGGAGGAGGCGAACGCCCCGGACGAGCCCTTCCACCTGTTCCGCACCGAACTGACCGAAGTCGTCCACACCGGCATCGACGGTGAGGAACTGGTGGTCCGCTCCTGGACCCCCTCCCGGGGCCTGCGCACGTTCCGCCGCGGCAACGACGACGAGCCGGCCCGGGAGATCGGCCGCGACGGCCCGGCGCGCTGATGCGCGACGGAGCCCGGGCCGGGGCGGGGGCCTCGTGGCCCCGGGGACGCCACAGCGCCCGCCTCCCTGGTCGGGGACAGGCGGGCGCTGTGTCAGTTTCCGTACGCCCTTGTACGGACCGTATGAGGGGTCCCGGCCGCGGGGGCCGGGGGGAGGGAGCCGGGGTCAGACCGTCAGGGCGCGGTCCGTGGGCTTGACCGGGTACGGGAGGGTGCTGCTGCCGGTCAGGTAGCGGTCCACCCCGCGGGCGGCCGAGCGGCCCTCCGCGATGGCCCAGACGATCAGCGACTGGCCGCGGCCGGCGTCGCCGGCCACGAAGACGCCCTCGACGTTGGTCGCGTACGAGGCGTCGCGGGCGACGTTGCCGCGGCCGTCCAGGTCGAGCCCGAACTGCTCCACCAGGCCGTTGGCCTGGTCGGTGCCGGTGAAGCCCATGGCGAGGGTGACCAGCTGCGCCGGGATGCGGCGCTCGGTGCCCTCGCGCGGGACCAGCTTGCCGTCCACGAAGTCGACCTCGACCAGGTGCAGGGCCTGGACGTTGCCGTCCTCGTCGCCCTCGAAGTGGGTGGTGGAGACGGAGTAGACCCGCTCGCCGCCCTCCTCGTGGGCCGAGGTGACCTTGTAGAGCATCGGGAACGTCGGCCAGGGCTGGCCGACGGTGTCCCGCTCCTCGTTCGGGCGGGGCATGATCTCCAGCTGGGTGACCGACAGGGCGCCCTGGCGGTGGGCGGTGCCCACGCAGTCGGCGCCCGTGTCACCGCCGCCGATCACGACCACGTGCTTGCCCTCCGCCGTCAGCGGCGGGGTCACGAAGTCGCCCTCCTGGACCTTGTTGGCCAGGGGCAGGTACTCCATCGCGAAGTGGATGCCCTTGAGGTCGCGGCCCGGGACCGGCAGGTCGCGGGAGACCGTGGCACCGGCGGCCACGACCACCGCGTCGAACCGCTTGCGCAGGTCCGAGGCGGTGATGTCCCGGCCGACCTCGATGCCGGTGCGGAACTTGGTGCCCTCCGCGCGCATCTGCTCGATGCGCCGGTTGATGTGCCGCTTCTCCATCTTGAACTCGGGGATGCCGTAGCGCAGCAGGCCGCCGATGCGGTCCGCCCGCTCGTACACCACGACCGTGTGGCCGGCCCGGGTGAGCTGCTGGGCGGCGGCCAGGCCCGCCGGGCCGGAGCCGATGACGGCGACGGTCTTGCCCGACAGGCGCTCGGGGGCCTGCGGCACCACGCCGCCGTTGTCCCAGGCCTTGTCGATGATCGAGACCTCGACGTTCTTGATGGTGACGGCCGGCTGGTTGATGCCCAGCACGCACGCCGACTCGCACGGGGCCGGGCACAGCCGGCCGGTGAACTCCGGGAAGTTGTTCGTGGCGTGCAGGCGCTCGGAGGCCGCGCCCCAGTCCTCGCGGTAGGCGTAGTCGTTCCACTCGGGGATCAGGTTCCCCAGCGGGCAGCCGTTGTGACAGAACGGGATGCCGCAGTCCATGCAGCGCCCGGCCTGCTTGCTGATGATCGGCAGCAGGGAACCGGGGACGTAGACCTCGTTCCAGTCCTTCAGCCGCTCCTCGACGGGGCGGGAGCAGGCGGTCTGACGGGTGGTGGTGAGGAAGCCCTTCGGGTCAGCCATGGGTCGCCGCCTCCATCATCTTCTCGGTGGTCTCGGACTCGGAGAGTCCGGCCCGCTCAGCGGCGTCCTTGGCGGCGAGCACTGCCTTGTACGTGGTCGGGATGATCTTGCTGAACCGGGCCGCCGAGGCGTCCCAGTCGGCGAGGAGCCGGGCGGCCACGGTCGAGCCGGTCTCCTCCTCGTGGCGGCGCACCACGTCGTGCAGCCACTGCGCGTCCTCGTCGGACAGGCCCTCGACGGCGTCCAGGTTGCCGGCGTTGACGTTGTCCCTGTCCAGGTCGATGACGTACGCGACACCGCCGGACATGCCCGCCGCGAAGTTGCGGCCGGTCTCGCCCAGCACCACGGCCGTACCGCCGGTCATGTACTCGCAGCCGTGGTCGCCCACGCCCTCCGAGACGACCAGGGCACCGGAGTTGCGGACGCAGAAGCGCTCGCCGGTGCGGCCGCGCAGGAACATCTCGCCGCCGGTCGCGCCGTAGCCGATGGTGTTGCCCGCGATGGTGGAGTACTCGGCCAGGTGGTCGGCGCCGCGGTCCGGGCGGACCACGATGCGGCCGCCCGACAGGCCCTTGCCGACGTAGTCGTTGGCGTCGCCCTCCAGGCGGAGGGTGATGCCCTTGGGCACGAAGGCGCCGAAGGACTGGCCGGCGGACCCGGTGAAGGTGAGGTCGATGGTGTCGTCGGCCAGACCCGCGCCGCCGAACCGCTTGGTGACCTCGTGGCCGAGCATGGTGCCGACCGTCCGGTTGATGTTGCGGATGGCGACCTGGGCGCGGACCGGGCGGGCCTCCTCGGCGGTCGCGGCGTTCAGCGCGTCCGCGGCCAGCTCGATCAGCTCGTTGTCGAGCGCCTTCTCCAGGCCGTGGTCCTGGGCGACCAGGGCGTGGCGGACGGCACCCTCGGGCAGGTCCGGCACGTGGAACAGCGGCTCCAGGTCCAGGCCCTGGGCCTTCCAGTGGGAGACGGCCCGGGAGGTGTCCAGCAGCTCGGCGTGGCCGACGGCCTCCTGGAGCGTACGGAAGCCCAGCTCGGCGAGGATCTCGCGGACCTCCTCGGCGATGAACTCGAAGAAGTTCACCACGAACTCGGCCTTGCCGGAGAAGCGCTCGCGCAGCACCGGGTTCTGGGTGGCGATGCCGACCGGGCAGGTGTCCAGGTGGCACACGCGCATCATCACGCAGCCGGAGACCACCAGCGGGGCGGTGGCGAAGCCGAACTCCTCGGCGCCCAGCAGCGCGGCGACGACCACGTCCCGGCCGGTCTTGAGCTGGCCGTCGGTCTGCACGACGATCCGGTCGCGCAGGCCGTTGAGCAGCAGGGTCTGCTGGGTCTCGGCGAGGCCGAGCTCCCAGGGGCCGCCCGCGTGCTTGAGCGAGGTCAGCGGGGAGGCGCCGGTTCCGCCGTCGTGGCCGGAGATGAGCACGACGTCCGCGTGAGCCTTGGACACACCGGCCGCGACCGTGCCGACGCCGACCTCGGAGACCAGCTTCACGTGGATGCGGGCGGCCGGGTTGGCGTTCTTGAGGTCGTGGATGAGCTGGGCCAGGTCCTCGATGGAGTAGATGTCGTGGTGCGGCGGCGGGGAGATCAGGCCGACGCCGGGCGTCGAGTGACGCGTCTTGGCGACCCACGGGTAGACCTTGTGGCCGGGCAGCTGGCCGCCCTCACCGGGCTTGGCGCCCTGGGCCATCTTGATCTGGATGTCGTCGGCGTTGACCAGGTACTCGCTGGTCACGCCGAAGCGGCCGGAGGCGACCTGCTTGATCGCGGAGCGGCGCGCCGGGTCGTACAGGCGCTCGGGGTCCTCGCCGCCCTCGCCGGTGTTGGACTTGCCGCCGAGCTGGTTCATGGCGATCGCCAGGGTCTCGTGCGCCTCCTGCGAGATGGAGCCGTACGACATGGCGCCGGTGGAGAACCGCTTGACGATCTCGCTCACCGGCTCGACCTCGTCGACGGGGATCGACGGGCGGCCCGCGTTCTTGAAGCCGAACAGGCCGCGGAGCGTCATCAGGCGCTCGGACTGCTCGTTCACCCGGTCGGTGTACTTCTTGAAGATGTCGTACCGGCGGTTTCGGGTGGCGTGCTGGAGGCGGAAGACCGTCTCCGGGTCGAACAGGTGCGGCTCGCCCTCGCGGCGCCACTGGTACTCGCCGCCGATCTCCAGCGCGCGGTGCGCCGGGGCGATCCCGGAGGCCGGGTACGCCTTGGCGTGGCGGGCGGCCACCTCCTTGGCGACGACGTCCAGACCGGCGCCGCCGATCTTGGTGGCGGTGCCGTGGAAGTAGGTGGCGACGAACTCCTCGTCCAGGCCGACGGCCTCGAAGACCTGGGCGCCGCGGTAGGAGGCGACGGTGGAGATGCCCATCTTGGACATGACCTTCAGCACGCCCTTGCCGAGGGCGTAGATCAGGTTCTTGATGGCCTGCTCGGGCTCGATGCCCTCGAGGAAGGTGCCCGCGCGCAGGAGGTCCTCGACGGACTCCATGGCCAGGTACGGGTTGACGGCCGCGGCGCCGTAGCCGATGAGCAGGGCGACGTGGTGGACCTCGCGGACGTCACCGGCCTCGACCAGCAGGCCCACCTGGGTGCGCTGCTTGGTGCGGATGAGGTGGTGGTGGACGGCGGAGGTGAGCAGCAGCGACGGGATCGGCGCGTGCTCGGCGTCGGAGTGCCGGTCCGACAGGACGATCAGACGGGCACCGCCGGCGATGGCGGCGTCGGCCTCGGCGCAGATCTCGGCCAGGCGGGCGGCCAGGGCCTCGCCGCCGCCGGAGACCCGGTAGAGGCCGGACAGGGTGGCGGCCGTCATGCCCGGCATGTCGCCGTCGGCGTTGATGTGGATGAGCTTGGCCAGCTCGTCGTTGTCGATCACCGGGAAGGGCAGGGTGACGCTGCGGCAGGACGCGGCGGTCGGGTCCAGCAGGTTGCCCTCGGGGCCCAGGGAGGACACCAGCGAGGTGACGAGCTCCTCGCGGATGGCGTCCAGCGGCGGGTTGGTGACCTGCGCGAAGAGCTGGGTGAAGTAGTCGAACAGCAGCCGCGGGCGCTCGGAGAGCGCGGCGATCGGCGAGTCGGTGCCCATGGAGCCGATCGGCTCGGCGCCGGTCTTGGCCATCGGGGCCAGGATGACGCGCAGCTCCTCCTCGGTGTACCCGAAGGTCTGCTGGCGGCGGGTGACCGAGGCGTGGGTGTGCACGATGTGCTCGCGCTCGGGCAGGTCGGTCAGCTCGATCTCGCCGGCCTCCAGCCAGTCCGCGTAGGGGGCGGCGCCGGCGAGCTCGGCCTTGATCTCGTCGTCCTCGATGATCCGCTTCTGGGCGGTGTCGACGAGGAACATCTTGCCGGGCTGCAGGCGGCCCTTGCGGACGACCTTGGCCGGGTCGATGTCCAGGACGCCGACCTCGGAGGAGAGCACGACCAGGCCGTCGTCGGTGACCCAGTAGCGGCCGGGGCGCAGACCGTTGCGGTCGAGGACCGCGCCGACCTGGACGCCGTCGGTGAAGGTGACGCAGGCCGGGCCGTCCCAGGGCTCCATCATCGTGGAGTGGTACTGGTAGAACGCGCGGCGGGCCGGGTCCATGGAGGTGTGGTTCTCCCACGCCTCGGGGATCATCATCAGCACGCTGTGCGGCAGCGACCGGCCGCCGAGGTGGAGCAGCTCCAGGACCTCGTCGAAGGAGGCCGAGTCGGAGGCGTCCGGGGTACAGATCGGGAAGATCCGGTCCAGCGCGCCCTCGCCGAAGACGTCCGAGGCGAGCATCGACTCGCGGGCCGTCATCCAGTTGCGGTTGCCCTTGACCGTGTTGATCTCGCCGTTGTGCGCGACGAAGCGGTACGGGTGGGCCAGCGGCCAGCTCGGGAAGGTGTTGGTCGAGAACCGCGAGTGGACCAGGGCGACCGCGGAGGCGAAGCGGCGGTCGGACAGGTCGGGGAAGAAGGGCTCCAGCTGGCCGGTGGTCAGCATGCCCTTGTAGACGATCGTGCGGGCCGACAGCGACGGGAAGTAGGTGCCCGCCTCGCGCTCGGCGCGCTTGCGCAGGACGAACGCCTTGCGGTCCAGCGCGATGCCGGTGGCGTCGCCGGCGGAGACGAAGAGCTGGGAGAAGGCCGGCATGGTGGCGCGGGCGCCGTTGCCGAGCAGGTCGGGGGTGACCGGGACCTCGCGCCAGCCCAGGACCGTCAGGCCCTCCTCGGCGGCGATCGCCTCGATCTGCTCCACGGCGAGGGCCTGTGCGGTGCCGTCGGCGGGGAGGAAGGCGATACCGACGGCGTACGCGCCGGCGGCGGGAAGGTCGAACCCGGCGACCTCGCGCAGGAAGGCGTCCGGGATCTGGGACAGGATGCCCGCACCGTCGCCGGAGTCCGGCTCGGAGCCGGTGGCCCCACGGTGTTCGAGGTTCCGCAGAACGGTCAGCGCCTGCTCGACGAGCGTGTGGCTGGCCTCGCCGGTGAGGTTGGCCACGAAACCGACGCCACAGGCGTCCTTCTCGTTGCGCGGGTCGTACATGCCCTGCGGGGCGGGGCGACCGTCCAAGGGCGACCAGGCGGTGCTGCTGAGGCCGGTCGCGGAGTGCGTGGATGCGGAACGCATCGGCTCTCCCGTCGTCGTCGTGGCATAGGAACGTGCCGAGGGACGACGTTGGCCCTCTGCTGTGAAATTTCGTGCAGGTTACATGATGGCGGCAATCCCGGGAAGCGGATATCTCGTTTCACCATGCGGACACTGCATCGACCGGAGAGTGAGGGGCCTTGGCAGGTGAGTCACGGTGTGCGGGCCCCTGGGCGAGCGCAGGCCTCATTGCCCGGGCGCGGACATTTCATGCCCGGCGGACACGGAATCGAAACCGCCGGGTCATCCCTGCACGCCTCCGCCCGCACGGCGCCGTGCCGGACGGGCGGGTTGCGAAGTACTTATGCGGAGCACCGCATAATATCCCGATCCCGGGGTCAGCCTACGGCCGTACCGATCCAGCTGCCCAGGACGTACGTCACACCGGCGGCGGCGCCGCCCAGCAGGAGCTGGCGCAGGCCGCTGTACCACCAGCTGCGCGCCGTCACCCGGGAGACGACCGCGCCGCACAGGAACAGGCCCACCAGGGCCAGCAGGACGGCCGGCCACAGCACCGTGGCACCCAGCAGGTACGGCAGCACGGGCAGCAGCGCGCCGAGCGCGAACGACCCGAACGAGGACACCGCGGCCACCAGCGGCGACGGCAGGTCGTCGGGGTCGATGCCGAGTTCCTCGCGGGCGTGGATCTCCAGCGCCTGCTCGGGGTCGCGGGACAGCTGCACGGCCACCTCGCGGGCCAGCGCCGGACTGACGCCGCGGGAGACGTACAGCTTCGCGAGCTCCTCCATCTCGTCGACGGGGTGCTTGCGCAACTGCTGACGCTCCACGTCGAGTTCGGCGAGGACGAGCTCGCGCTGCGAGGCCACGGAGGTGTATTCGCCGGCCGCCATCGAGAACGCTCCGGCGGCCAGGCCAGCGAGTCCGGCGATCACGACGGTGGACGGGGCGGCCGCGCCACCGGCCACGCCGGTCATCAGCGCGAGGTTGGAGACCAGGCCGTCCATCGCACCGAACACGGCCGGGCGCAGCCATCCGCCGTTGACGTCGCGGTGGGTGTGGTTGTCGCGGTGCGCCTCGTGCAGCGGTGCTTCGATGTCGATGATGGACATGGCAGAGCTCTCCCCTTGGGTACGGCCGGGTGCGGGGAGCACCCACCCCCTCGAACACCTCGAAACTACGCACGATTTCCGTTGCCCGCCAGCAAGGAAGGCCGTACTTACCAGGGCTTTTGGGTCTCGGCGACCGGGTGACGGGGGCTCGCGCGAGGCGTTTCGCGCGTGGCGACAATCGGTTCTTCATGGCACAAATCCCCCATGGGGTTCAGGACGGGCCCCACGACGTGGAGAGGCGCCGCCATGGAGCTGGTCGCAGGCAGTCCGCAGGTCCTGCTGGAACGGGCCCGGGGCGCTCTTCTGGGGCTCGCGGTGGGGGACGCGCTGGGGGCGCCGGCGGAGAACATGAAGCCGTCGGAGATCCGTGCGCGGTGGGGCCGGATCGAGGGCTTCGTGACGGAGGACCCGGCGGGCACGGACGACACCGAGTACGCCATCTTCTCGGGCCTGTTGCTGGCCCGGCACGGCTCGGCGCTGACCGTCGCGCACGTGGAGCGGGCGTGGCACCACTGGATCGCCGACCTGGACGAAGGCCCGTTCCGGGGGGCCGGTTTCAGTGAACGCGGCACCCTGGAGAACCTCCGCCGGGGTCTGGCGGCCCCGATCTCGGCGCAGCACCGGCACGCCTGGTCGGACGGGCTGGCGATGCGGGCGGCGCCGTTCGGGGTCTTCGCGGCCGGGCGGCCGGCCGAGGCGGCCCGGCTGGTGGCGATCGACGGCTCGGTCAGCCACGACGGGGAGGGCATCTACGGCGGCCAGGCGGTCGCCGCGGGCGTCGCGGCGGCCATGGCCGGCGGCAGCCCGGCCTCGGTGGTCTCCGCGGCGCTGTCGGTGATCCCGTCCGACTCCTGGACCGCGCGGTCGCTGCGGCGGGCGGTCACGGCGGCCCCGCGGGGCGAACGGGCGGTGCGCTCGGCCGTGGTGATCGGCGGCTACCCGTGGACCGACCTGGCGCCGGAGGCGGTGGGGCTGGCCTTCGGCGCGTTCGCGGCGTCCGCCGGGGAGTTCCGGGGCTCGGTGCTGACCGCCGTCAACATGGGCCGCGACGCCGACACCACCGCCGCGGTGGCGGGCGCCCTGTCCGGCGCGCTGTCGGGCGCCGCGGCCATCCCCGCGGCCTGGTCCGCCGCCATCGGCCCGGTCCGCGGCACCTGCCTCCCGTCGATGCGCGGCCACCACGTCCTCCACATCGCCGACCTCCTGACCCCGGAATCCCCCCTCCCCTACCCGGC
>NZ_RPRY01000096.1 GCF_003949795.1 Streptomyces sp. WAC06614 | reverse complement strand
GCGTCGCCGTCACGCACGACGCGGCCTGTCTGACCGGACCCACCGCCTACGAGCTGTTCGGCCCCCGAACTCGCCGCCGCCATCCTCACCGGGGACAAGCCGGTCGAGGTCACACCGGCCACCGACGCCCCGCCACCTGCCGACGATCGATGAGCCTGGGAGGGGGGGTGGTGCGTTGGTCTCCGGCCGTCTGCCGGCCGCCGATTGCTGCCCGGGGGTGCTGCCGGGCCGTGCCCCCACCGCTCTGTCCACGCCTCCAGCGCCCGGATGTGGGGCCGGTTGCTCAGCAGACCCCGCGGTGCAGGGCTCCCCAGAGGCCGTCCGGGAGGCTGATGCAAGGTCGGCCGCGGGCCCGGCTACGCCGTCACCGCCCGCGAAGCCGCCGCGCTGACCACCCTGAAGACCGCCTACCTCCTCGGCGTCGCCGTCACGCACGACGCGGCCTGTCTGACCGGACCCACCGCCTACGAGCTGTTCGGCCCCCGAACTCGCCGCCGCCATCCTCACCGGGGACAAGCCGGTCGAGGTCACACCGGCCGCCGACGTCCACGCGCCCGCCGCCACGCTGTGGACCTGTACCACCGGCGCCTGGCCCCTGGACTACCACGCCGCCGGGATCGGCCCGAAGGCGCTGACCGCCCACGAACGACGCGAACACATTGCCTCGGGGAACGTCCTCCTTGCCCCACCCCGGCCTTGGCCCGCTCTCCAAGAGGTTCTGGAGCCGGTGCTCCTTGCGGGTCCGGCCGCCCGACCGACCGCCGACGAACTTGCGAAGGCACTTGCCGCCCAGGGCGCTTCTTCCAGATCTTGGTTCGGGCGGCTTCGCGCCCTGCTGCCCGCGCTTCTACGGGTGGGCTGGACGAGGCCGAGGCGAGTGACCGGGCATGGAGGGACGAGGCCGGAGCACGTCCGACAGCCGAGCAGGACCGGGGTGCCCCGGCCCGGCTCGTCGAATGGGACGCGGACTCCGTCGAGGGTGAGCTGCACGGGCGTGCGGCAGATCTCCCGGTGCAGCCTGAGTACGGCGGCCTCCGCCGGCTCCACGGGGCACGGCCGGTGTCAGGCCCGGGTGGTGAGTCGTGCCAAGGCCGCGTCGTAGCGCGCCTGGACTTCCGCTGCCGGCGCGGCGCGAAGGAGGGCGCTGAGTGCCCGTACCACGCCGTCGTCGTACCCGGCGGCTTCCGCCTCGCGGGCGGCGAGGTCGAGCTGGGTGATCCCCTCGGTGCGGCGGCCGATTCCGAGTAGTGCTTCGCTCTTGATGATGAGCAGCAGGATGTGGGGGATGTCGGTGGTGCCGGGCCGGTAGTCGAAGTCCAGGGCGTGGTTGGCGGTGGTGAGGGCTTGGTGCCAGTGGCCGGCGTCGGCCTGGTGGCGGGCGAGGTGCTGGGTGGCGAGGCGTTCGATCCTGCGGTCGCCGATCTGACGGGCCAGGTCGACCGCGCCTTCGCAGCTCTTCGCGGCCTGGTCCAGCTGGCCGAGGGCGGCTTGGGTCTGGGCGAGGACGATCAGGACGTTGGCCTCGGCGAACGCGTCGCCGGCGCGGGCGGCGAGCGCGTAGGCGGCTCCCAGGTGGACGAGCGCCTCGGAGGTGCGGTCCTCCTCGGTGAGGACCCAGCCGAGCATGTTGAGTACCCGGGCCTCGCCGTGCTCGTCCGCGTCGGCCCGAGCGGCCACCAGGGCGGTCTGAAGGAGGGGGGCCCAGCCGTCCCGGACGCGCCACACGATGAGCGGCCACATGGTCATGACGATGCGCCAGGTCCTGTCGTACAGGCGGGCGGTGTCCGCGGCGGCGACCGCCTGGATGAGGTTGTCGCGCTCGGCGGTGAACCAGGCCACGGCGGCGGTCCGGTCGCCGAACTCCCGTACCGTGGCCGGCGGGAGGAAGTCGGCAGGGAGGGGGAAGCAGTCCTCGGATCCGGGCTCGGCCGCCGCGATGGCGGCGGTGGCGGTGGCGGTGTAGTGGTCGAGGACGCGCTTGAGGGTGTCGGGGTGGGCGTCCAGGCTGCGCGCGTAGAGCCGCACGAGGTCGTGCATCGTCCACCGGCCGGGCGCCGTCTCGTTCAGCAGGTGTGCGGCCGTCAGGTGTTCCAGGGCCGTCTCGGCGGTGGAGGGTTCGGTGCCGGCCAGGGCAGCGGCGGTGTACCGGTCGACCTGGCTGCCGGGGTGGCGGCCGAGGGCGGCGAACAGGGCGCGTGTATGTTCGGGGAGCTGGCGTAGCGTCAGGTGAAGGGCGGCGCGGACGCCGGTCTCCTCCAGGTCCAGCAGGCCAAGCCGCCGTGTCTCGTCGGCGAGTTCGTCCGCCATCGCGGTCAGTGACCAGTCGGGCCTCCCGGCGAGGCGGGCGGCCACAACGCGCAGGGCCAGGGGCAGGCCGCCGCACAACTCGGCCAGGTGCAGCGCGGCGGTCGGCTCGGCGTGCACCCGGTCAGCGCCGAGGATCTGGGTCAGGAGCGCGGTGGCGTCCTGGGGACCGAGGACATCGACGTCAACGGGGCGGGCGGCGTCGGTGACGATCAGTCCCCGCAAGCGGTGGCGGCTGGTGACGACGGTGACGCACCGGTCACCGCCCGGCAGGAGCGGGCGGACCTGGTCGGCGTCGCGGGCGTTGTCGAGGATGACCAGGAGCTGGCGGTCGGCGGCCAGCGAGCGGAACATCGCGGCAGCGGCGTTCTCCGACCCCGGTATCCGCTCGCTCTCCACGCCCAGTGCCAGCAGGAACTCGCGCAGCACGTCGATGGCGGCCGGCTCGCCGGTGCCGCTGAACCCGCGCAGGTCGGTGTAGAGGCGCCCGTCGGTGACTCCGGCAGGGTCGTGGTGGGCCCAGTGCAGGACGAGGGCGGTCTTGCCGACCCCGGCAGGCCCGACGACCAGGCACACGGGCGCTTCGCCCGCGCCGGCCCTGGTCAGGGCGGCCAGCTCCAGGGCCCGGCCGTGGAAGCCGCGCGGGGCGCGTGGCAGGAGGTCGGGTGCACTCACGTTCACTGTGCCCTGCGGTACGACAGCGGACGCCGCGATGGTGGCCGTGCGGGCGGTGCGGGGCCGGCCCGCGCTCGCGGCCTCCTCCAGCTCCCGGGCGTCGGCCGCATCAAGGCCGAGGGCCTTCGCCAGTGCCTGGACGGTGCGGCGCTGCGGCCCCCGGGAGCGGCCCTGCTCCAGGTTGGACAGCGTACGCACGCTCACCCCCGAGGCATGGGCCAGGTCCTCCTGGCTGAACCCGGCTCCTTGGCGCAGGGCCCGCAGGCGAGGGCCGAAGCCGTCGCCGGCAGATGCTGCGGTGCTCATGGTGCAGGCCAATCCCTTGTTCGACGCGGCCCTGCCCGAACGCCGAACCCACCGGAAGAAGTATGCGGTACGTACTTTTACCGGTGAAACTACCTGGTCCGCCCCGCCCTGGACCGGTTGGGTGGAGACCTGAGCAGGAGGACACCCGCAAGCCGCTCCGGGAGACCCCGCCCCGTCCGCGCCCGCGTCTCGCCGAGACGCACGGCCCGGCCCCGGGGCGGGAGCGCCGTCCTCCCGCCGATCCGTCCGTCCCCACGAGAACGCCCCTGCCCCGATGCACCGGCGGGCGTTCCCGTGGTCTCAGCCGCGCGCCCCACACCCGTGCGCAAGAGCCATCAGGAGAGAACCACCCGATGCACCTGCATCCGACATCCACCGTGCGCCGAACCGGAAGGCAGGTCGCGGTACTGCTGCTCGCCCTGGTGTCCGCGTGCAGCGTGCTGTTCGGGGCCGCCGCCCCCCAGGCCCACGCGGAGACCAACCGGCAGTGGACCGACATCGACTGGCACCTCAACGGCTACACCGCCTGGCGCCAGAGCCCGGAAGCGCGGGAAAATTACAACGACTACAACGCCATGGTGAACGCGCTGCGCAATGCTGCGGCACACCAGATGGAAGGCGTCAGCAACAGCCCGGGGTACATGGACACCCCGACCCGGACCAACACCCACCGCGTCGTCCGGGTCCTGGTCTGGACCGATGAGCCAGAAGGCTCAAGGGCCCACCTGGCGCTGTACTTCAACCTCGACAACCTCTACCTCATGGGCTTCTCCGCCAACAGGGTGCACTACCGCTTCAACGAGACCTGGACCGAGCACCTGCCGGCGGCCTACCGCGCTCGCGAGCCCTCCGATCCGCACCCCGAGTTCCACACGCTCCTGTCCGACGGCAGCTACGGCTCGCTGTCGGCCCCGGACAGCTGGCGGGCGAACCAGCGGTACACGTCGCTCACGATCGAGCAGCGGGCAAGGACCCTCATCAACGCCTCGCTGGGACAGCGCAACACCTCCGAAGTACGCCAGGCCCTCGCCTACCTCATCGGTGCCACGGCCGAGGCCGCCCGCTTCGGCTGGATCCAGAACCGCATCGCCCAGACCATCTTCTACGACGGCGACATCGCCGAGCCGGGCTCGCCGGCCCACATCGGCCCCTTCGGCACCGACCTTGAGACCAACTGGGGCGCCCTGTCCCGTATGGCGCACCGAACCGCAGCCCACCGCACCGACCCTGGTGTACAGATCGACGGGCGCTGGTTCCGCAACGTGGAGGACATCGGTATCCCCACCAACAGCCGCCCTCGCCTGACCCCCTTCCTTGCCCTCTACAACAGCGGACGCTGACCGCCACACTGCCTTGCAACCGGCCGGGCCCGGTCCACCACGGACCGGGCCCGCCCGGTTGCATGCGCTCCCGAGCCCCCCGGAACCAATCACCTTCATCCGGTCAGCGAGGCGCTCCGAAGGAAAGGACCTGGTGCTCTCACCGGGAAGGTTCGCAGGGTTGAGGATTCTGGACCCCTCGGTGTCGTCAGAGGGAGGCCTGATGATGTCCCCAGCCGGTCACGCCCTTGTCGTCGGTGATGCGCCCCCGGTCGTATTGCCGTGCGGCGAGTTGATGCGCGACGTGTGAGTTGCAGGGGGTTGGCGACAGGGCTTTCAGGGTGGGTTTCGCCTGGTGGGCGGGTTATGGGGGTGGGCTGCCACCGGTGTTCGGGGCCGTGCCTGGTTCCGTGCCGGCGGTCGAG
Organism: Streptomyces sp. WAC06614; assembly: GCF_003949795.1. Lineage (GTDB taxonomy): Bacteria > Actinomycetota > Actinomycetes > Streptomycetales > Streptomycetaceae > Streptomyces. The sequence goes on along the minus strand of NZ_RPRY01000096.1, from coordinate 17,861 downwards.
GTGTTCGTGGGCCTGCGCGTCGCCTGTGGCGGCGAGGGCCGCCTGGTGGCATTGACGCTCTGATTCGGGTTCTGGTCCAAGTTGTGTGGTGCGGTTACGCACTGTTCCCTGGCGAGCGACGGTGAGATGATCGTTCTTCATCCGTCGATGAGGAGCTGGGCCCAGGATGAGTAGCTGGTTGCCAGAGGTGCGTGAGGTCCTGGAAGCCTCGGGGTGGTTCCCCGAGCGCGTCGTAGACACGAGCATCTGGCGGTCCGCATCCCAACGCGCCGGGCTTGCGTGGCACGACGCGGCGGAGGGCTTCCTGAAGGAGTTCGGCGGTCTGACCGTGCACATCAGCGGCCCAGGGATCAGTTGTGCGCGCACGCCGTTTGAGCTGGATCCCGAACTGGCCCAGGGTGAAGAGGACCGATTCGCCGAGTGGGGCGAGACCATCGGTCGCAGCCTCGTTCCCCTCGGTGAACTTGATCACGGCCGGTTCTTCCTGGCCATCGACGAGTCCGGTGAGATCTACCTCGTCGAGACGTGGGTTGCCAGCTTCGGACCGATGCCGCAGGCACTGGAGAACCTGGTCCTCGGCGTCGCTCCACTCACGATCGACGACGGATACCCACCTGCGAGACAAGCGCCCTGACGCACCGGTCACTCGTAGAGCAGAACCCGCTTGCGGAGCAGGTCGAAACCGACGCGGCCGAACATCTGGTGCTTGATGTCGGCGTACACACGAACGTCCCCAGCTTCGTGCGGATGAAAAGGGACAGTTGTTGATGCGGTGAAGTCTGTTGCTCGGCACTCTGCTGCTTGGTCGTTTCGGGTGGCGGAGGAGGCTGGCAATGGTCTTGGATCCGCAGCGTTGGCTGGAGCTTCGGAGGTTCCGGGGTCTGCTCGAGTCCGGGGCGATGAGCCTGTCGGAGATCTCCAGGGAGACGGGGCTGGATCGGAAGACGGTCCGCAAGTAGCTGTCGGCGCCTGGTCCAGCGACTCCTCCTCGCCGGTCGCCGAGCGGGCGGTCGCGGGCGAGGGTGATTGACGAGTTCGCACCGGTGATTGACTCGATGCTCCGGGCGGAGATCCTGATGAAGGCGGCGGTCATCCACGAGCGGGTGGCTGCGGCGCACGGGTTCACCGGGAACTACCAGCGCACCAAGCTCTACGTCCAGGAAGCGCGTCCCAGGATCACCGAGGAACTCGGGATCACGCCTAAGGAGCTGGCGGGGATGCACCGTCGGTTCGAGGTCATCCCCGGGGTGCCCGAGCTCAGGTGGACTGGGGTGACGAGGGCAGGACCCTCGCTCACATGGGCATCGCGAAGGTCCACTCGTTCCACATGACGCTGTCGTACTCTCGCGACCCGTTCTGCTGCTTCACCACCAGCCAGGACCTGCAGACCTTCTTCGACTGCCACCGCCGGTCCTTCGCTCACTTCGGCGGGGCTCCGGCCCACTACGACTTCGACATCGACGTCCTGGCCGCCTACCGGGCGACGAAATCCCAGGTCGTGCTGTATTCCACCGTCGCCCTCGCGGGCGGCAGCACGCTGCTGGCCGCCCATCCCCGAGCCGTCGGCCGCGGGGCTCGCGTCGTTGACGAGAAGCACTGGGACGGTTTGCCCACCGGGAAGGGGCGCCGGACCACGACCGGAGACGTCCCTCTCCAGCCTCGTCACGAGCGATCTGCGGGCCAGGAAGCCAGCCCGCTGCAGGCCCTGTTGAACCGGGCCGCCGCCCACTCAGGTCGAGGTTGGCTGCCGTCCGCTCTCGGTCTATGACGAGCTGACCGGCACCCGCCCCCCATTCACCACCCAACGAGCGACGAAGGAAACGTCTTGAGCGAGCTGACCGGCAGCCGCATCCGCACCACGGCCGGCAAGCTCGGCCTGCCACACCTCGCGGAGACCATCAACGAGTTCGCCCACCGGGCCGACGAAGCGATGATGGGCTACCTCGACTTCCTCGACCTGGTCCTCTCCGAGGAACTGGCCGTCCGTGACGACCGCCGCTTCCGCCAGGGCCTGCGGCTCTCCCGGCTACCCCATCACAAGACGCTCGACGAGTACGACTTTTCTTTCCAGCCCGATCTTGACCCGCGCAAGGTCAAGGACCTCGCGACGCTCTCGTTTGTCGAGGCCAAGGCGAACGCCGCTCTCCTGGGACCGCCCGGAGTGGGTAAGACGCATATCGCCGTCGCTCTCGCGGTCGCGGTCTGCCGGGCCGGCTACTCGGTCTACTTCACGAGCCTCGACGGCATGGTCCGCAACCTCAAAGCCGCCGAAGCCGCAGGGCGTCTGGCCAACAAGCTCGGCACCTACCTCCGGCCGGGCGTCCTTGTTGTGGACGAGGTGGGTTACGAGATCCTCGAACGCGGAGAAGCGAACCTGGTCTTCCAGGTCATCTCAAAGCGATACGAAAAGGGCTCGATCATCCTGACCTCAAACAAGACCTTCAGCGAATGGGGACAGGTGTTCGGCGACGAGGTCCTCGCCACCGCCATCCTCGACCGCCTCCTGCGCTACTGCGACGTGATCTCCATCAACGGACCCAGCTACCGCCTCAAGAACCGCCTCAAGGCCATCGAGCGGGACACAGATGTCGCCTGAACGGCCCGAAGTCGTCACCGCACGACCACGATGTCAGGAAGTGGCAGGTGCCAATCGCCCTGCATGCTGACGAGCAGGTCACGCGCGAGAGTCCGCACCTGGCACCATCCAGCGTCTGTCGCCAGCGCTTCCCTTGCCCAACGCCCGGCGTTTCCCCTCCCGCTCATTTCATGGAGGACCGAGTCGATCAGTCGCAGCTTGCCCATGGCGTCCTCATGCAGAGGCACTTCCTGCTCAAAGCCAGCCATCAGGCGCAAGGCGTCATCGAACTCCAAGGCCAGTTCGTCGGTCACGACCTGGTACTTGTCGATCCAGGCCAGCTGATCGGCCGAGTCCGCACCGAGAAGAGCGAGCGAATCGATCATGCGCTGCCAGCGGGCTGAAGCGCTCAAGGCCCCCATGCACACATCCTCGCACGGCCACGATCCGAGCCACCGAACTGGGGACGTTCATTCGTACCGTGCTTGGGCCCTCCGTTCGTACGCTGACAGCAGATGGGGGCTGCGACGTTCTCGCTACCACGGCGCCGCCAAAACGCACCTTCAGCATCAGTTCACAGCGGCAGCCATCAACCTCTCACGCATTGACGCCTGGATCACCGAGACACCGCGGGGCAGCAGCCGCACCTCCCACTTCCGGCGACTCCGGCCGCCAGCGAATCCCTTGACCATCGAGTGCCCTCCGGATATTTCAGACAGCATCTCCCCTTGGCACCCCACATTTCTCCTTGACCCATGCCGCCCTTGCCGGCGCACTCGTCAACGGTGCTGAACCGATAGCGGTGGATACTCCCGTGCCAGATCTCGTAACGGATCTACCGGGCAGGCAGTCCTGCAATGGCACGCCAGTAGTCCGCATCGTGCGGATCGGTCAGCCAGCCCGTCAGCCGTTTAGCACCGACGCAGAAGGCTTCGGGCAACGAAGTCTCTTCGCCGACCACGAGTCTGAGGGCGTTGACGTCATGGGTGGCGTGGTCGGTGTTGCACCAACAGGCCACGTTCACGGTTGCATCGACGGCGAGCCGGCACCGATCGGTCCACACCACTTGAAGCAGGAACTCCAACTGATCGCTCCCCTCCGCGTGCTCGATGACATCCAGCCCGAGGATGACCGGCGTTCCCAGCTGTGTGCCCGGGAAGACAGCGCGCTCCAGGGTCCACTCCCAATCCGCTGTGTCCCTTCCAACATGAGCCGCATCCACCGTGCCGGCCGCCTGATTCAAGCAGTCCACATCGACAGGCGACAGTCGAGGGAAGAGCCTGGTCAAGGGGACGCTTTCGAAGCTTGATGCCGATCCCGAATTTTCCTCAGAGCTACTCTTCGCCCCAGTTGATTCACGGAGTGAACCAACTGGGGAACGTGGGGAGCGAGCGCGGGCGTGACGTGGCTGCTCTTCGACGGGTGTCAGAGCTGTGGGGGATGATCGGGTCATGCTTCAAGCGAGAGACGAGCACGGTCGTCAGGTGAGGAATCCGGGGCCCACGGCCTTGAGTCGGATGGTGGCGAACCTCGGCCGGGGCAACGCCTTCGTGATCGTCGAGCGAGTCGACGATGAGGCGGCCGGTGATTGGTATGTGCAGGTGTGGCTGAGGGATGACAACACCTATCAGCTGGAATTCTGTGACGGGACGGCGGCAGAGCACTACCAGACCCGGACGATCTCCCAGGAAAAGGTGATCGTCGCCCTGGGTGGCTGGGCCAAGGGGCGCCCGGATTGGAAGGACGCCTTCATGTGGAACAACATCGGCGCCTCGTTCGGAAACGCCGGCTGACCCTGCCGCCGCCTGGAGCCGACAAGGTCAGTGACGTGCGAGGTCGCTCAGCTGCGGCGCATGGGGATGACGTCTGGACTTGCTGCGGGGATGGTGGGCAGCGCGGCCTCGGGGGTGGCGAGAAGCGCGACGATGGTGACGGGTTTGTCGCAGTGTGGGCAGTTGCGGATAGCTGTGGGCGTCAGGGGTGTGGGTGCCGGCGACTGCCGCTTGACCACGTCGGTTTCCGCTGGGTTGATGGCTTCGTCGCGTTCACGGCGTCGTCGCCTGGCTGCTTCGGCTTTGCAGCGGGGGGTGCAGTAGGTGTGGCGGGTTGCCTGGGGGTTGACCTGGAACTGAGTCCAGCAGATGGGGCAGGCCCGGAGTTCAACCAGCACGTCCGGTCACCCCTTTGCGGAGGTTGTCGGAGTGGGACTGGTGCGAGCGGAGGCGGTAGGACGGGCCATCGATGCCGACGACGGCGGCTCGGTGAAGCAGCCGATCGAGCATCGCGGCGGCAACGGTCGCGTCGCCGAAGGCGCCTGCCCAGTCGGCAATACCGACATTCAGGTGTGGGAAGGTCTCTGCCTCCGCGAGCACGGCCCGCCATCGTCCCGAGTGCGCCAGGGCACCGACGAGGAGATGCGCGTTGGCGCCGACGCCCCACTCCGCGGGCGGATCCGGTAGCTCGACCCAGTCGAACTGGATCTCCTCGCCCGGAGGATGCGCGATGATCGCCACGTCGCGGCCGCTTGACGCCCGGCAGGGTTCGCAGTGGGGTCGCGCTTTGTATCGCCGAAGGGCCCGGGTGAAGGTTGAGTAGCCGCCCGAATAGCCGAGTTCCACCACTTCGTCGAAGAGCGTCGAGGCCCACAAGTGGGGGTCGTCGCTGAGTCGTTGGCGGCAGTACTCCAAGAAGGGCATGAACGCGTCCGGCGACTGACGTCGATATCCGGAGACCCTCTCGCCATTCAGATACACGCGGATCGTCTTGCGGTCGTGCCCCAGGTGCCGGGCGATCGCCGAGATCGACCAGCCCTGGCGACGCAGTGCGTGAGCATCCACGTCTTCCTCCCAGGTGAGCATCCAGGGCCCTTCAACAGCCCGAACTCCGTGCTCACGCAGGCTCTCCAGAACACGCCGAGACCAGCTCGACACGCCGGGAAGATCACGCAATGGGTGGGGAGATCACCTGAGCAGGTTTGGCCATCTGAAGAGCGACACCTGGGGAGGTTCAAAGAGCGCCATCAGGGTCTGTGATCAGGAACACGCGAAGCGCCTTCAAAGGCGCGTCCGCACAGCGGGGGTGGATCAGGCGTTGTTCTTCCGGTGCTGCGCAGCAGTTCTCGCGAAGACTTCGGGGTTCTCGCGGTACTGGATGGAAGCGTCGACATTGGCGGGGGTGAGGATGTCGGGGTTGTTCATGAGATGGATCAGAGTCAGCAGAATCGTGCGGGAGTTCTGAGCGGGTGTCCAGGTATCCTCCGCTGCGCCCTCCTCGTGCTCGGTTGTCAGCACGGGGTGGCGCACGGTGCCGTCGGGGGAGACGTTGGGGTGCCACAGGGGCGGGGTGAACCGCACGCTCGGGGGCTGGATGGGGTAGTGAGCCGGCCACGTCAGGACGATGTGGAAGACGCCTCCCTCGTAGGGGCTGTTCTCAGGACCCTTCAGGGTCACCGTCCACTCGTCGTCTTGGACCCTGCGGAGGCTGGTGACGCCGATTTCGTGTCCGTTGTCGGTGAGTGCCTTGAACTCCTTGTCAAGGCGTGTCTTCGCGGAGGTGCTGAGCATTGCCTACTCCTGTCCGGTCAGCCGCTTCACAGAGGCCCGCGTTGGTGACAGCCTGTGTGACTCTATAAGCGGTGTGCTGCCTTGCCGGTCAGCGTGCGCATCGCTCGGCCATGCGCGGGAAGCGTGTGCGCATGTGGGTGGTCACGACGTCCGTGCCGTGGGGCAGGGGGAGGCGGTTCGTTCAGAGGTTCGTAATGACCCCTGTGAGACCGGAGCGCCCCGTGATCCTCGACGTCCTTCGCGAATTCTTGCGTGACTCCGCAGAAGCCATCATCACGTTTGTCAAGCAGGTTCTCGCCTAAAGGCTGTCCCGTAACTGCTGCTTGCCACAGGCGCTGAGATTTTCCCGTGCTGGGTTCCAGTGAGCGCGCGGACGTTGTCAGCGGGTGAGGGCAGACTGAGCCCTTTCAGAGTGCCCACTGATCGAGTGACCCAGGCCGAGTCAGGATGAGGACCCCAACGCACAAGGCTCCCGCGCCGTTGAGGAAGGTGTTCGAAGTCTCAACCCATCGGCACAGGAGCCCTGTTGGTTCCCCATCCTGCCGCACTCGACCTGCCTCCTGCTCTGGTCGAGTGGGTATCCATGCTCATCGTCACCCGCGAGGGTGACCGACGCTGCAAGCTGCCGCCCCACCAGCGTGCCCTCGTGGGCCTGGTCTACCTTCGCCGGCACGACACGCTCGCGCAGATCGCCGCCGGCTTCGGCATATCCGTCGGCACCGCCCACGCTTACGTCCAGGCCGTCGTCCAGCACCTGTCCGGCCGGGCGCCGGGCCTCCTGCGGGTCCTGCGCGAGGTCGTTCCGGATTACGTCCTGCTCGACGGGACGCTCGCCGAGTGCGACCGTGTCGGCGACAGCCGGGCGGACTTCTCCCAGAAGCACCGCCGTCACGGTGTGAACGTGCAGGTCATGGCCGATCCCGCGGGTAACCTGCTGTGGATCTCACCCGCCCTGCCCGGCCGCACGCACGACCTGACCGCCGCCCGCACCCACCGCATCATCCGGATCTGCGAACGCCAGGGCGTCCCCGTCCTCGCCGACCGTGCCTACATCGGGGCCGGGCCCTGGGTGACCACACCGATCAGACGGCTCCCGAACCGGCACCTCACCACGACCCAGCAGACGATCAACCGGGCCTTGTCAGCGGCGCGAGCACCGGTCGAACGAAGCGTCGCGCGGCTCAAGTCCTGGCGCATCTTCCGCAAAGCCCGCTACAGCCCCAACCGCATGACGGCCATCGCCGCAGCCGTCCTCACCCTGGAGCGTCAACGCTGAAAATGCTCACTGAACGCATGATCAGTTCCTCATCTACCGCAGACGATGCCTCCCGCCCTTCCCCTGTCTGGGTGGAGTCGATGGGCGGCCCTCTGATCGTCGTCCCCGTCTCCGCCCTGGCCTCCTGGGGCGGGTGCACGGAGAGTGGTGTCATGGCGGGAGACGCCACCACTCCAGATGACTACGACCGCGCCTGCGCGGTGGAAGATTTGGCCGGCGTGATCCCCGTTGGCGAGAATGGTTCTCAGGCACTGGTGCTGGCGGACGAACCGGCCACCAGCTGCTATCTGCCCGAGCTCCGAACCTTCCTGCGGTGGCTTGCCGCCGACTCCGAGGGTGAATTGAGTGCTGCGGCAGATGCTGCCCTCGCAGACCCCGCCACGGTGTGGGAGGAGTGCGGCACCTGGGTGTCGGACGGTCCGGCGGTGCTCATGGACTCCGCCGAAGCGGGTTCCGACCTGGGCATCGAGTACCCCGACGGCGGGATGCCCGCCGAGGCGGCAGTTCCGCTGCCCGCCGGCCGCTGGAGGGTCCGCGCCACGCACACCAAAGTGGGCGAGGAGAATTGGGTCGGCCTGGTCCGGCTCCTGCCCGTCGAGTCCTGAACGGACAGTGCTCCGGTCAGACGCGGTCACTCACAGCGCGCAAGGTTGTGCAGATGGGCGATGCCGAGCATCGCGTGGTGCACGCCATCGCCCCTGAGGCGGCAGTCGCGCAGGATCTTCCAAGTCTTCATGCGGGCGAAGACGTGCTCGACCCGGGCTCGGACCTGCTTGTGGGACCTGTTGTGGTCTTCTTTCCAAGCCGGGAGCTCGGTCTGGCCGCGCTCGCGACGGTGCGGGATGACCAGTCCAGTGCCGGGTAACCGCCGTCAGCGATCGTAAGGGGCCTGCCGACGGCGGCCTTGGCGCCGGACTCCTCCCACGCCTTGCAGTCGTTGCGGTTCCCGGCGAGCGGCCGACCCACCACGACGACCAGGCCAGTGTCGGCGTCGATGACGACCTGGTGGGTGGTGGAATAGCGGTAGTTCTTCGACCGCTCGGCGATGGTGTGGTCGAGGGTTGGGACCAGGGTGCCGTCCACGATGAGCACGGTGTCCTCGGCGAACCGCTGGCGTGGGTGAAGGGCGAGCAACGGCCCGAGGTGATCGATGATCCGGTCCGCCGCCGACTTGGACACCCCAAACAGCGGGGCGAGCTGCCGCATCGTGAGGTTCGTTCGCCAGTACGCCGCGACCAACAGGGCCCGGTCCTCCAGCTGAAGGCTCCATGGCCGGCCCTTGCGGACCGCGCCCGCACCCTGGCGCCGCAGAACCGTCACCAGCTTCCCGAAGGCGCGAGGGCTCAGCCCGGAGAACGGGGGTATCCAGGAAGAATCCGACGCCGTGATCACACCAGCCACATCAAGATCATTCCATGGGTGACTGGCGGCCTCGGCCCACCTCTCAGCTACCGCTCAGCGGAGACGCCCACGTGGGGTCGTGTCGGGATCTCCTCGTGAGGTGGGCCAGCAGGTGCTCCGCCGCAATGAAGACACCGTCTTGCGGCGCCCCGACTACGGTCAGGGCGGCGATAAGCCTTGCCGATGCTGATTCCGACACGTCCGGGTCGGTGAGGAGGGGAAGTAGCAGCAGGAAGCGGGTGGCCATGTCCTGGACCCCTTCGGCCGCAAGGGACGGGCTGTCAGCGATCCGGATCAGTTCCTGCCACGTCAGCCCGGCGCCCGAGAAGTCTCCGTCCCAGCTGGCGATCTGCTCAACGTAGCTTCTGCCTGGATGGGTGAGGAGGTAGTCGGTGCCGTAGTCGCCATCCAAGTTGCGGTAGATTACCACCGCTCCGGGGCCGTCTTCTGCCGGCACCCTGAACACTGGCCAGCGTCCAGGGTCGAAGAGGATCTCGGACAGCGCATCGGCATCGGCGCCGTCCTCACCGAACCACTCCGGAACGGGACGCTCGGCACACCCCCCGTCGCTACACGTCGCCAAGAGGTAGTTCGACCAGAAGCCCGGATGGTCCAGCAGTGACTCGCCCGGCACCAATGGTCCGCCGTCATATCCCTTGATCAGCACCCCTCGATCCTGTCAGTAGCCACTGACACGTTCCGATCCGGGATCGGCAACGGAGACGCCGCCCAGTTACGGGACAGCCCTTAGCCACTGAAGGCGCAGGGCGGTCCGCCGTGTGCCGCGGAGGTGAGCATCGTTGGCCGCGACCGGCGTGTCCGGAAGACTTGACCGGGTGCCGACCAAGATGTCCCTCACCTCCGGACGCCGGGTGTAACCGGCCGGAGCGGTAGGCCGCTGCAGCTCCTCGATCTGCTTGGTCACCACCTGCGGCTGCACCGCCTGGGCCGCACCTCCGTGCGCACGTACTTGCTCGGCCCGGGACGGCGGCTGCTGCGCTTGGCGATCGGGTCGCGCTCGCCGAGCCGTGGAGTGCCGGAATCGCGGTACGCCCACACGGAGGACGAGCCCCCCTAGCCAGGAGACCTGATCCCGGGGGCGCCCTCAGCGCCCCAGCGGTGCAAGGACCGAAGCGGCTCCGGACGGGCTGAGGCGCCAGGCCATGAGCTCTCCACGAAGGCCGGTGCTCTCCGGCCCGCTCGGCCTGGAGCCGCGCCACGCTGTCGGCGGGGAAGCGAGAAATCTGGTACAGCTGGGCTCTCAGGTGTAGAGACGGCTGTTGGAGCCGTCCTGGTCGCCGGCGCTGTCGTCGTTGATCTATTCAGCGATGCTGACCGGGATGCAGACGCAGGCGGACACCGTCGGCTGGATCACCTTGGACGTGAGCCTCGCCTCCACGATCTGCCGAGCGCAGGGCTGCGGGCGTGGTGCCGTACCAGCGGTGAACTGCACGGCGCAAGGCGCGGGCGTCGGCGTATCCGCTCCGGGCGGCTATGGCGTCGATACCGAGGTCGGTTTTGTGGAGCAGCGTGGTGATGTGAGCACGGCGTATGGCTTCAATCTCGTGGCTCCAAGTGGTGCCGTGTTCGTCGAGGCGACGCTGGAGGGTTCGCGTGCTGAGGGCCATGCGTCGCGCGACCGTGGCCAGCGTCGGTGTGGCCTCGTCGTGGGCGGAGGCGAGTGCGGTGCGGAAGAGGTCCAGCCAGTTGTGCAGCGGGACGGCGGCGGCGAGTGTCTGCTCCGCGTGTCTTCGTAGCACGGCCGACAGACCCGGCTGGGCGTGTGGCGCCGGGGCTGCCAAGTCGCGGGCAAGAAAAGTGATCGAGCTGTCCGGGGCTTCGAAGCCGACGTTCCGGCTGCCGTAGAGCCTGGCCAGGTTGTCGTGCCGACGTGGTGCCTTGGCCGCCAGGGTGACTTGCTGGGGGACAAGTTGGCGCTGGGCAGCTTCACCGAGGCGCCGTATGTATAGGCCTAGGGCGTAGGCGCGGATGGCGCAGGCGGCCTCGTAGGTCAGGTCTGCCTGGTTGACGTGGCTGATCGTGACCTGGTCGCCGTGCTCGGTAATCCGGATGCTGTCCGTGGCGCTGTCGGCGACGACGACGAAGTAGGCAAAAGCGTCACGGATCCCTTCGAGCGGGGTGGGCGCGGAGGTGATCAGATAGTCCCAGACCCCGAGGGCGCCGATGGATGACTGCTGTGCCAGCACCACGGCAAGGTCGGTCCACGGTGTCTGAACAGTGCTCAGTTCCGCGATGCGAATGGCCGTGGCCGCGGGGGTTCGGCACAGCTCGTCGTCAAGGTGCTCGGGTGCCGCCCCCAGGAGGCGCGCGTATCCGTGTGCCGGTACGCCCAACTGCCGAGCGGCATTGACGTTCAAACGGGTCAGTGCGGAGGAGGTCGTTCCATGATGTGCGTGATGTACCACAGGGGCTGAGCATAGTCCAGCGCAAACTACCGGCCCATCGCCGGTGCTCAACATCTGGAGTTCCCGTTCTGGCGCAGAGGGTTTCCCGTGGCGCGTAGGGTCCCCTGGCTGGCGTGTGCAGTCCTGTTTCAAGATCTTCTTCCGGCTATAGCGTGGTGCCGTTCCCGCAAGGCGTGGGTGACCGCAGCAAAAGGAACGCAGCCGCAGGAGGGTGGGGACCCCACGTGTGCGGCTGCCGTGAGCTGGACGTGAGCCGTAACTCGCCCGGGATCCCGCACTGCCCGCGGATGCTTCCCCACTCCACAGCTGAGTGGTCGAGCCGAGTGCCCACAGCCGGTGTCGACACGGAAGTCAGTCCGCCAACTGACCTGAGACAAAACGCCCTTCTCCAGGAGATTTGATTGTCCATCAAGACGAATACCGTCCGCGCTACGGGCACCCTCGTGGCACTTTCCATCGCGGTGACCCTCTTCGCTGCCGGCCCCGCCGGCGCTGGCGGCCTGCGAGCTGGTTCCCTCGGTAGCGCTGCCGCCCCCAGCGCCACCACAGACGTCGAGCGCCCCCAGGGCCAGCCTGGCCCCCTTATGGCTGAGGGCGCCAAGGAGACATTCTCCGCGGCCGCGACAGCGGAGAGCGGCGGCCCGATCAGCCGCAGCACCGTCATCGCCCGGGCCAGAACCTGGGTCGACGCCCAGGTCCCGTACAGCCAGAGCGACTACCGCGACGGCTACCGCACCGACTGCTCCGGCCTGGTGTCCATGGCCTGGAACCTCGGGACCAACGCCTGGACCGGCAACCTCGACACCTACGCGGACCGCATATCGAAGAACGAGCTCCGCAAGGGCGACATGCTGCTCTTCCACAACGCCTCGAACCCGGTCAGCGGTTCACACGTCGTCCTGTTCGAAGCCTGGACCGACTCCTCGATGACCTCGTACATCGGCATCGAGCAGACCCCGCCGAACGCCGTGCGCCGCGTCATCCCCTACGCGTACTTCAAGAACTCCAGCTCCTACATCCCGTACCGCTACAAGAACATCGTTGAGGACGCGGCCCCGGCGACTGCGGGTGTGTATCGGCCGGATGAGTCAGTGTTCTACGTGTCGGACAAGAGCGGAAACCTTTCCGGATACGCGGCCTTCGGCGCCCAGGGCGACGTCCCGCTGACCGGCGACTGGAACAAGGACGGCAAGGACACCTTCGGCGTCTACCGCCCCCAAACCCACACCTTCCTGCTCACCGACAACAACAGCACCGTCACCATGGAAAGCACCTTCGGCGACGCAGGAGACGTTCCCCTCGTCGGCGACTGGGACGGCGATGGCACCGACACCCTCGGCGTCTACCGCCCCACCAACCAGACCTTCTACCTCAGTGACTCCAACACCAGCGCCAACGTCAACCACCAGACCACCTTCGGCAACCCCGGCGACACACCCATCAAGGGCGACTGGAACGGCGACGGCACCGACAAGATCGGCGTCTACCGCCCGGCCGAATCCGACTTCTACGGCGCCGCAAAAGACTCCACCACCGTCATCTACAACGCCCGCTTCGGCAACCCCGGCGACACCCCCACCACCGGCCAGTGGTAGAGGGTCCAACTCAAGGCCCCGCCCATCGCGCATGCCAGACATTGGAACAGGCGGTCCGGCTGCGCGGTACGAGGACGGGGCCCTCGGCCGGCCATTGCGAGTCGTAGATCAGCGTCACGGGCACGTCATGGTCATGGGGCGGCCTTCGGCTCGACCTCCTGGGGCGTAACCCAGGAGGTCGAGCGGTGCCCCCCGGGGCTGCTCTATCGCGTCAAGCGGTTCGGAGGAGATCGTCTGGGTTCGATCGATCTGAGCGTTCGAGGATCTTTGTGAGTTGGGGGTGTGGTGGCGGGGCTTGGGCGTCATCAGTGGCTGACAGGTTTCGGGCCTGATGGAGCGTGGTTTCCCGTTCCCTGATGGCTGTCATGGGTTGACCAGGGGGCTGCCATTGGCCGATAGCACGTGGATGGTGTGGCTGTCACAGGGTTGAAAAGTTCCTGTGTTCGGGGTGGCTTGCTTGGACTGTGCTGGTGGGTATGGCTGCTCGGTCGGGTCGCGGTGTACGTGGTGAGGCAGGGGCTTCGGTTGCGGGGTCTGGTGCGGGTCGGGGTGTGGTGTTTCGGCGTCTGCTCGCGGTGGAGGAGTCGGGGGTTGTGTCGCGGCTGCATGTGAAGGTCGCGGCGGAGCTTGCCGGGGTGTCGGAGCGGACGGTGTGGCGTTGGCTCGCTGAGGGGCGGGCGGGGCGGATGGAGGCGAGGCCGCGCGGGGACGGGTTCGCGTTGAGTGATGCGTTGTGGGCGGTCCTCGCGGAAGAGGGCGGGAACGTCTCCGGCTTGCATCGGCGGATAGAGCGGGCACACGCCGATGGTGGGCTGGAGGAGTGGGGTGTCGGGTGCGTCCCGTCTCTCTCGACGCTCCAGCGCGTGGTGCTCCGTGATCTGCGGGCGGGGCGGGTGCTGGAGGTGGCGAGGCCTTCCCGGAACCGGGTCGAGGTCAGCCGGTATGAGCGGGTTCTGGCCGACCTGAAGCTGCAGCGGGCGGGTGAGGGTCTGCCGGTGGTGGACGCGGTTTCGGAAGTCCCAGCTGTTGCCGAGCCGGACGAGGGGAACACCGGGCCGTCGCGGGGTGGGGTGCGGTTGTTTGTGCCGGGTGCGCGTGTGGTGTCGACTGCCTCGGTGGCTGCGGTCGTGGAGGTGGTGGGGCACACGGTGGCGGTGCAGCAGTCGCTGCATCTGCTGCCTGATCGGGTGCCTGTATGGCGGGCGGTGGTCGGCGTGAAGCCGGGCCTGCCGCAGATGCGCGCTTCGCTGCTGGACGCGCTCGGGCTGGCGGCGGGTTCTCTCTCGCACCGGGCGCAGTCGGCGGACCGCGCCCTCGGAGAGGCGCTGCGCAGGCCTGGGGTGCTGTTCCTCGATGACGTACAGCGCCTGTCCCCGCCGCTGCTGGACTACCTGCGTCTGCTGTGGGACGAGCCGGGTACGGCTGCCGCCCTGCTGTTGTGTGGGGCGGGTGCGGAGCGGGTGATCGCGCGGGCGCCTGCGTTGCGGTCGCGGGTGCTGACCTGGCACCAGGTTCCCGGCCTGGACCAGGAGCGGCTCGCAGAGACGCTGGCGATGTTCCATGACGTGTGGGAGGGCGTCGAGCCGGCGGACGTGGGATGGGCGGATGCGACGGTTGCGCGGGGCAATTTCCGTACCTGGGCGAAGATCACCTCCCATGTCTACGCCCTGTCCAAGCGAGGCAGGGACGTACGCGTGGACCGTGCGTTGATCGAGCAGGCCTGCGCCCGGCTTGGCCCCTACCCGTAACGGCCGACGGCACAGGATCGAAAAGGGAGACCAACAGCGGGCGGCAGGGAGCGGTTCCATGATCAGTTCATCCGAGGCGGGAGCGTCGGCACCGCTGGACGTGCCAGAGCCGGTGCCTGAGCTCCAGGGTCCGGCGCTCGCCGCGTTGCGCGGTCCTGTGGTTCAGCGGCTGCTGCGGCTGCGGGCCCAGAGGCGGCTTTCACGGGGGCACGTGCGCCTTGCGGGGGAGTGTCTGGGGGTGTCGGAGCGGACGGTGTGGCGGTGGCTCGCGCAGGCTGACGCCGAGCCCTGTATGGCGGCCCGTCCGGGGGCGAGCACGGTGGACCGGTTCGAGGTGACGTCGCAGGTGCGGGTGCTCCTGGCGTACTGGCGGGGTAACGCCTCGGTGGTGCACCGGCAGCTGGTGGTCCGCGCCCGTGCCGCAGCCGGTGATCTGGTCACCGCGGTGCCGGGCGGGGCGCCGATGGAGGCGGTTCCCTTGCTCGATCCGGTGCCGTCGTTGTCGACGTTCCTGCGCGCGGTGCGCCGTGACCTGACCGCGGGTGAACGCGCGGGTCTGGCCCGGGGTCCGGAGGCGGCCCGGGCTCACGATGTGTTCGGGCGCAGGCCGAGGCTGTGGCGGAACCACACCTGGGAGTCCGACCACGTCCAGGCGCCGCTTGTGGTCGACGCGGACGGGGAGCTGGTGCGCCCGTGGGTGACGTGGTTCATCGATGTCGCGACGAAGGCCATCACGGGCACCGCAGTCACCCCCGGCCATCCCTCAAGGGCCTCGATCCTTGCGGCTCTGCGCGCCGCCGTGCTCCGCACAGGCCCGTACGGGCCCGCGGGGGCATTCCTGAGCACGTACGCGTCGACCGTGGCCGGGACTTCCTGTCGAAGACCGTCCTGGGCGCCTTCACTGACCTGGACACCAAGCGCGAGGATCTGCCTGCCTATAGCCCCATCTGAAGGGGACGGTGGAGAACCTCAACCGGTGCGTGGACCGCGTGCTCTTCGCGGTCCTGCCCGGCTACACCCTCACCCCCAGGCCCCGGCCTGCCAAGAAGAAGCCTGACCCTGATGAGCCGGTTCCGCTGACGTTCGCCGAGTTCACCGCCGAGGTCCTCGACTGGGCGCGGTGGTGGAACACCGAGCACCGCCCAGCCGGCCTGAACGGCCGGACTCCCCTGGAGGCCTGGCAGGCTGACCCCACACCCGTCTCGGACGTCCCCGAGGCTGCTTTGTGGGGGCTGATGCTGGAGGACGACGGCCGGGTGCGGAAGCTGAGCAGCCACGGGGTGCGCTGGCGCGGCCGGGACTACCTCGGTGCGTGGATGGCCGGCCAGGCAGGCCGCCACGTCAGGATCCGGCACATGCCCCACCACCACCATGAGATCGAGGTCTGCGACCCAGTCGGCCGCCACCTGGGCACCGCCCACCTCGCCGACGCCGCCACGCCCGAGCAGCTCGACGAGCTGCGCCGAACCCGCACCGTGCGGGCCCGCCGCCTGCGCGAGGAAGCCAAAAAGGCGGAGGCCTTGCGCCGACAGCGCTTCGCCCCAGCCACCGCGCCCACGCCCGCGCAGCGCCTGGGCGCTGTCACGGCAGCCGAAGCCGACCAGGAACTCATGACGTCCGCTGGCAGCGACATGGCCGCGTTGGCCCTGCCGGACCTCATCCCGCCCGCCCCGCCGCCCGACGACTGGAACACCCCAGCCTCCCTGCGCTCCGCCGCCCGAGAAGAGAAGCGATGACGAGCCAGCTGCCGCCGCGGGAGACCGATCACCACACCCAGCTCGCGGACGCGGCGGTCGTCACGACCCGCGCGCTCCTGGCGGCCCGGGAGAACATCGCGGACACGATCGAGGCCAGGGCGATGATGTGCCTCCATGGTCCGGCTGGCGTCGGCAAGACGCTCGCCGTGAACGTCTGCCTGCGCGACCGGGAGCGGACGCGTGGCGAGGAGGTCTGCCGGATCGCCTTCCGCGCCCGTCCCACCGCCCGCGCGGTGCGCCACGAACTCTTCGCCGCGCTCGGTCTGCCGGGCGAACCTCCGCGTCACCCTTCCGAGTTCGACCGGCTGATCCTGGACTCGCTGGCTGCGCAGCCGCGTACGCTGGTCGTGGACGAAGCTCAGTGGCTCAATCGAGAGACGTTCGAATATTTCCGGTACGTCTGGGACCACCCGTACTCGCAGGTCGCGATCGTTTTCGCCGGCGGCGAGGGGGCGCACACGGTGTTGCGGAAGGAGCCGATGCTCTCCTCACGCATCTTCATCTGGCAGCACCTCACCAAGCTCACACTGGAGGAAGTTCAGCAGGTCATCCCGCTCTACCACCCCGTCTGGGCACAGACCGATCCCGCGGACATCGCCTTCGCCGACCGCCACGCGGCACACGGCAACTTCCGGAACTGGGCCAGACTCTCTGCCCACACCCTGACCGCACTCGAACGGACAGGCCGCGACCACCCTGACCAAGAAGTGCTCCGCTGGGCCTTCAGCAAGCTGGGCAGCTGACATCCCCACGCAGTCCCACGATCGCGACAGCAGGGTGATCGGCGAGGTAGCGGTGCAACCCACTGGTTCCAAAGTTCATCCTGAACGAGAAATGAAGCACCGGCTGGCTCGGGTAGGTTGTCCGTATGGCTGATCCTTCCGACTACGAGAAGGCCATGCCCCGGGTTCAGGAACACGTGGCGCGGTTCGAGAAGGCTCTGACCGAGATCCGTGCGACGCATGCTGGCAGACCGGCGCCGGAGGTGAAGGAAGCCCTCCTGGCCGCTGGTGAGAGGTATTGCGTGCGCATCGCCAACGAGGTCGCGCAGGACGCGGCCGAACGCATCGCTGACGGCACGTTGTAGACAACCAGACCCAGATACAGCCTTCAGACAGGAACCCAGCGCAGCACCGGGTTGCCGTCGCCAGCTGCCCGCGGAGCGGGCTTGTCCTGGAGGCGAAGCCGGAAGGGCCAGGTGGGGGAGCGAAGCGGACGCACCCAACAGGCCGGAGGCCTGAACCTCGTGAAACGAGGTCACCTCCCGCGCGAAGCACGGGAGGTCCAGGCCTGGCGAAGCCAGGCCGCTCGGGTGAAGCGAAGCGGAACCCCATCAGTCCGAAGCGAAGCGGAGGACCCCGGCCCGAAGGGCCGGCCCTGGCTCGGCGAAGCCGAGCCCCGCCGAGCGGAGCGAGGCGCTTCGCTGCTCCGGAGCGAAGCGGAGGAGCAGGCGCCGAAGGCGCCCCGGCCGAGCGCAGCGAGGCCGGTCTCTCCTGAGCGCGCAGCGCTCAGGTACCCGC
>NZ_RPRY01000095.1 GCF_003949795.1 Streptomyces sp. WAC06614 | reverse complement strand
CACCAGCGCCTGCCGGGCGTGCCCGCCCCCGAACTGACCGAGTCCGAGTGCCGCCGCTGCGGCACGCTCATCGCGGGACTGGACGGGCGTTACGCGTGCGGGGTGTGCGGCTGGGTGAACGACCACTCCGAGGGCCACCGCAGGCTGCCCCGGGCCGACGAGGACCCGGACCTCCCGCGCCCGGGCCGGCGGCCGCCCAAGCTGCCGCCCGGCCCCGACGAAGCCCCGGCCTAGGCTTCGCACGGCCCCGCCGTACCCTTGCTGGAGCGATACGTGCACACAGCAGGTTCAACGAGGAGGCGCTGCGGTGGCTGATCTGCGGTTTGTCCGGATGGGCTTCGGGGCCGAGGCGGTCGAGTACACCGAGGCGTGGGAGGAGCAGCGGCGGGTGCACGCCGCTCGCTTCGAGGACGCGATCCCCGACACCTGCCTGCTGCTGGAGCACCAGTCCGTCTACACGGCCGGCCGGCGCACCGAGGACAGCGAGCGCCCCCTCGACGGCACCCCGGTGATCGACGTCGACCGCGGCGGCAAGATCACCTGGCACGGCCCGGGCCAGCTCGTCGGCTATCCGATCATGAAGCTGCCGCGCCCGGTGGACGTGGTCGCGCACGTGCGCCGGCTGGAGGAGGCGCTGATCCGTACGGCTGCCGAGTTCGGCCTGGAGACCACCCGGGTGGAGGGCCGCTCGGGCGTCTGGGTGCTCGGCGACCCCGTCGAGGAGCGCCCCGCGATCGGCGGCCTCGACCTGCACTTCGACCCGCGGCTGACCGACGACGAGTTCGACGCCCGGCTGAACGGCCCCGAGTACGCCCCGTCCAACGCCGGCCAGCGCCGCGAGGACCGCAAGCTCGCCGCCATCGGCATCCGGGTGGCCAAGGGCGTCACGATGCACGGCTTCTCGATGAACGTGAACCCGGACAACACCTGGTTCGACCGGATCGTCCCCTGCGGCATCCGCGACGCCGGTGTGACCTCCCTCTCGTACGAGCTGGGCCGGGAGATCACCATCGCCGAGGTGCTGCCGGTGGTCGAACGCCACCTGACGGAGGTGCTGGAGAACGCCGAACTCAAGCCGCGCGCGATCGAGCCCGAGGTCGGGGCCCCGGCCGGCGCCTGAGCCCGGCGCCCGGGACCGCGCCCGCCGGGGGCGGTCCGGGGAAGGGCCCGGGCGACCGTCCGGGAATGGGACCGACCCTCCACAGGTTGGCCGACGTAACAGCGTATGAAATTACGGGCGTACCCTGGTGGGCGCCGAGGAATCACAGTCACAGGGAGCCGGTCGTGTCCGCAGTCGCACCCGACGGACGCAAGATGCTGCGCCTGGAGGTCCGCAACAGCCAGACCCCCATCGAGCGCAAGCCCGAGTGGATCAAGACCCGGGCGAAGATGGGTCCCGAGTACACGAAGATGCAGAACCTCGTGAAGGGCGAGGGCCTGCACACCGTGTGCCAGGAGGCCGGCTGTCCGAACATCTACGAATGCTGGGAGGACCGGGAGGCCACCTTCCTCATCGGCGGCGACCAGTGCACCCGGCGCTGTGACTTCTGCCAGATCGACACGGGCAAGCCCGAGGCGCTCGACCGCGACGAGCCGCGACGCGTCGGCGAGTCCGTGGTCACCATGGACCTGAACTACGCCACCATCACCGGCGTCGCCCGCGACGACCTGGCCGACGGCGGCGCCTGGCTGTACGCCGAGACGGTGCGCCAGATCCACCAGCAGACCGCCGGCCGTGAGGGCGGGCGCACCAAGGTCGAGCTGCTGGCCCCCGACTTCAACGCCGTCCCGGAGCTGCTGGAGGAGGTCTTCGCCTCCCGTCCCGAGGTCTTCGCGCACAACGTCGAGACCGTGCCGCGGATCTTCCGCCGCATCCGCCCCGGCTTCCGCTACGAGCGCTCGCTGGAGGTCATCACCAAGGCCCGCGCCTACGGCCTGGTGACCAAGTCCAACCTGATCCTGGGCATGGGCGAGGAGCGCGAGGAGGTCAGCGAGGCGCTGCGCGACCTGCACGAGGCCGGCTGCGAGCTGATCACCATCACCCAGTACCTGCGGCCCTCGCCGCGGCACCACCCCGTGGAGCGCTGGGTGAAGCCGGCCGAATTCGTGGAGCTGGCGAAGGAGGCCGAGGAGATCGGTTTCTCGGGCGTCATGTCCGGCCCCCTGGTGCGTTCCTCGTACCGCGCCGGCCGCCTCTACACCCAGGCGATGGAGAAGCGCGCAAACGTGTGAACTCGCGCACAAATAATTACTAACGAGTAATACCGCAGTGACGCGGCCTCTAGGCTCTTTCCGGGAAGCGCCCAGCGGGCCGCGTCAATGTTTCATCAGCGTTTGACCGCCGGGTCACGCCCTGGTAACACCAATCAGTGATGCTGGGCACACGTACCGCAGTCACCCCGACGTGAGCACCGAGAAAGGGATCGACATCATGCAGGCCGCGCCCGTTCGCGCCATCGCCATCCCGTCCCTCACCGATGCCCTGCGCGGCATCGAGTCGCTGCTCATCCGCGGCGCCCGCCGCAACGCCTGGACGGCGGTCCTGGAGGACCGCCGCAGGGCCCAGGACCGGGTCGAAACCGAGCACGTGCTCGAAGCCGTGGCCACCCGGACGTCGTAGGGCACGTAAACTTCGCTGTATGGCGAGGAAGTCAAACGCAGACACTGCTGCGAACCCCGGGCGACTGAAGCAGATCGCCCTGACGTACAAGATGACCGCTAAGGCCGACCCGAAGGTCGGTCTCATCGTGGCGGGCGTGGGAATCGTCACCTTCGGCGTCTTCCTTGCGATCGGCTTCCTGATCGACCACCCGGTCTACCTGGGCATCCTGGGCTTCCTGGTGGCGTTCCTGGCGATGGCGATCGTCTTCGGGCGACGGGCCGAGCGGGCCGCGTTCGGGCAGATGGAAGGCCAGCCGGGCGCCGCCGCGGCGGTCCTGGACAACGTCGGCCGCGGCTGGAGCACCACCCCGGCCGTGGCGATGAACCGCAACCAGGACATCGTCCACCGCGCCGTCGGCCGCGCCGGCGTCGTCCTGGTGGCCGAGGGCAACCCGAACCGGGTGAAGCCGCTGCTGGCGGCCGAGAAGAAGAAGCTGGCCCGGATCATGCCGGACGTCCCGGTCCACGACATCATCGTGGGCAACGGCGAGGGCCAGGTGCCGCTGAAGAAGGTGCGCACGACGCTGCTGAAGTTCCCGCGCGTCCTGCCCGGCCCCCAGGTCACCCAGGTCAACGACAAGCTGCGCGCCATGGGCGACCTCATGAGCAACATGCCGCTGCCGAAGGGCCCCATGCCCAAGGGCATGCGGATGCCGCGCGGCGGCGGAAAGATGCGCTGAACCGTTTTTCGTATACAGCGCGGCGCCTCCGTGTGACACGCGTGAGGTGCATGGCGTGGGACACGTGACGTGACATGCGTGAGGGGCGCCCCCAGGAGCCGGTCGGCTCGGGGGCGCCCCTCACGCACGGGCGCCCTGGGCGCCCGCCGCCTCACCTGCCCGGGAGGCTCAGATCCGTACCTGGACGGCCTTGGCGGCCCGGTCGTGCAGCCCGCGGCCGTCGCGGTCCCAGACCAGCGCCGGGATCACCAGGGCCAGCAGCAGCGTCCGCAGCACCACCCGGCCGATGCCGAGCCGGCCGCCGTCCTCCGCGACCACCCGAAGGCCCAGGATCCGCTTGCCGGGCGTGAAGCCCACGGTGCCGACGGTCAGCACGCTCAGGGTGACGAAGAGCGCCAGCGTCCAGTTGCCGACCGCACCCTGGTCGCCGCCCGTGATCAGGCCGTACGCGATGACCTGGCAGGCCGCCCAGTCGATGGCCACCGCGCCGAGCCGGCGCCCGAAACGGGCCACCGAGCCGGGACCCTCCTGGGGCAGACCCAGGCGCTGGCCCGGGTAACCGAAGTCGACGCCCATGTCCTCGGCCGCCGCGCGGGGGCCGGAGAGCCAGGATCCGATTGCTTCCCTCTTGTCCACTCGACCACGGTACCTGTGGGGCTCGAGGACACCTCGGCGGGTCCCCGGTTAACTTGTGCGAAACAAATGGGTCATGCTTGAGAAATGCCTGCTGCTTATGGTCGGGTCAGCGTGCGGCACCGCACTGACGCACCACGAGCTACACAAGCCCGCCCTGCCCCCGGGGTCGGGAGTAGGAGGAGTTGGATGTTCCAGAACGCCGACGAGATCAAGAAGTACATCGCGGACAACGACGTCAAGTTCATCGACGTCCGGTTCTGCGACCTCCCCGGGGTGATGCAGCACTTCAGCATCCCGGCGAAGGCGTTCGACCCGTCCGAGGAGCTCGCCTTCGACGGCTCCTCGATCCGCGGCTTCCAGGCCATCCACGAGTCGGACATGGCGCTGCGCGCCGACCTGTCCACCGCGCGCCTGGACCCGTTCCGCCGCGACAAGACGCTGAACATCAACTTCTTCATCCACGACCCGATCACGGGTGAGGCCTACAGCCGCGACCCGCGCAACATCGCCAAGAAGGCCGAGGCCTACCTCGCCTCCACCGGCATCGCCGACACCGCGTTCTTCGGCCCCGAGGCCGAGTTCTACGTGTTCGACAGCGTGCGCTTCGCCACCTCCGCGAACGAGGGCTTCTACCACATCGACTCCGAGGCCGGCGCCTGGAACACCGGCAAGGAGGAGAACAACCGCGGCTACAAGGTCCGCTACAAGGGCGGTTACTTCCCGGTCGCCCCGGTCGACCACTTCGCCGACCTGCGCGCCGAGATCTCCCTGGAGCTGGACGCCGCGGGCCTGCAGGTCGAGCGCCAGCACCACGAGGTCGGCACCGGCGGCCAGGCCGAGATCAACTACAAGTTCAACACGCTGCTCGCCGCGGCCGACGACCTGATGCTCTTCAAGTACATCGTGAAGAACGTCGCCTGGCGCAACGGCAAGACCGCGACCTTCATGCCGAAGCCGATCTTCGGCGACAACGGCTCGGGCATGCACGTCCACCAGTCCCTGTGGCAGGGCGGCGAGCCGCTCTTCTACGACGAGGCGGGCTACGCGGGCCTGTCGGACACCGCCCGCTACTACATCGGCGGCATCCTCAAGCACGCCCCGTCGCTGCTGGCCTTCACCAACCCGACGGTGAACTCCTACCACCGCCTGGTCCCCGGCTTCGAGGCCCCGGTCAACCTGGTCTACTCGCAGCGCAACCGCTCCGCGGCCATGCGCATCCCGATCACGGGCTCGAACCCGAAGGCCAAGCGCGTCGAGTTCCGCGCGCCGGACCCGTCCTCGAACCCCTACCTGGCGTTCTCGGCGCTGCTCCTCGCGGGCCTCGACGGCGTCAAGAACAAGATCGAGCCGATGGAGCCGATCGACAAGGACCTGTACGAGCTCGCCCCCGAGGAGCACGCGGGCGTCCCGCAGGTCCCGACCAACCTCGAGTCCGTCCTCCAGGCCCTGGAGAACGACAACGAGTACCTCCAGGCCGGCGGCGTCTTCACCGCGGACCTGATCGAGACCTGGATCGACTACAAGCGCACCCACGAGATCGCCCCGATCCAGCTCCGCCCGCACCCGCACGAGTTCGAGCTCTACTTCGACCTGTAGGCCGGCCCGCAGGCCGACCTGCCCCGCGCAGCACGCACGAGCGGCCGCTCCCGTCCCACCGGACGGGAGCGGCCGCTCTCGCATGTGTGCGGCGCGGTCACTTCAGGACCGGCATGCCGCCCGTCAGTTCGTGCAGGGCCTGGACCGCCAGGTCGGCCGGGGAGCCCGGGCCCGTGGTGGGGCCGTCCGTGGTGGACCAGGTCTCCAGGGCGACGCGGATGGCGTCGGTGGTGGCCGCGGCCAGGAGGCGGATGGTCATCGGGGGGGTGTCGGCGGGTGCCAGGTGGGTGAGGATCGGGGCCAGGCGTTCCTCGGAGTCCTGGTTCACGCGGTACCAGACGGCGCGCAGCGCCGGGTCGTCGGCAGAGGCGCGCAGGAGGCCGCGGGTCCACCGCAGGCCCTCCTCGACGGCCACCGTGCCGGTGAGGGAACGGGTGATCGCGCGCTCCAGGGCCTCGGCCAGCGGGGTGCCCGGGGTCTCCTCGGCGAGCAGGGCCCGCCACTCGTCGCCGCCGCCCGCCAGCAGCGGGGCCACCGCCTCCTGCTTGTTGCGGAAGTAGCGGTAGAACGTGCGCAGCGCCACGCCCGCGCGGCGGGCGATGTCCTCGGCGGTGGTGCCGTCGGGACCGTGCTCGGCGAAGAGTTCGCAGGCGGCGCGCGCGATGTCCAGCTGGGTCGCCGCCTTGCGTCGCTCGGTCAGCGACTGGGCGGCGGTTCCGGTCCGTGGGGTGTACGGGCGAGGGGAGTTCACCCCTGCAGGGTACCGTGATCGCCAAGGTTTTCTTGCATTCTTTGACATGCTGGCAAAACGTGTCAGGTGAGCGTACGCTCGGCCGCATGAACCGTTACGAAGGACGCCGTGTCCTCATCACCGGCGGCGGCTCCGGCATCGGCCGCGCCTCCGTCCACCGCATCCTCGCCGAGGGCGGCCGGGTGCACACCGTCGACGTCGACGGGGCCGGGCTCGACCTCACCGCCGAGCAGGCCGCCGGGGCCGGCGTGGCGGAGCGGCTGACCACCGCCGTGCTCGACATATCCGACGAGACCTCGGTCCGCGAGGGCGTCGCCGCCGCCGTGGAGCTCCTCGGCGGGCTGGACGTCCTGGTCAACGCGGCCGGCATCCTGCGGTCCGAGCACACCCACAGGACCACCCTCGACCTCTGGAACAAGGTGATCTCGGTCAACCTGACCGGCACCTTCCTGATGGTCCGCGAGGCGGTCCCGGCGCTGCTCGCCGGGGACCGGCCGGTGATCGTCAACTTCAGCTCGACCTCGGCGTCGTTCGCCCACCCCTACATGTCCGCCTACGCGGCCAGCAAGGGCGGCATCCAGGCCATGACCCACGCCCTGGCCGCCGAGTACAGCAAGCAGGGGCTGCGCGTGGTCAGCGTCGCGCCCGGCTCCATCGAGAGCGG
Organism: Streptomyces sp. WAC06614; assembly: GCF_003949795.1. Lineage (GTDB taxonomy): Bacteria > Actinomycetota > Actinomycetes > Streptomycetales > Streptomycetaceae > Streptomyces. The sequence goes on along the minus strand of NZ_RPRY01000095.1, from coordinate 15,916 downwards.
CATGACCACCGGCAACGGCCCGGGCCTGCCCGAGGACACCGACTGGAGCCTGTTCGCCAAGCTGGCCCCGGCCATCGGCCAGGGCTTCGCCGGCCCTGAGACGGTGGCCGGCGTGGTGGCCATGCTCGGCTCCGAGGACGGCGCCTTCATCACCGGCACCGAGATCCGCATCGACGGCGGCACGCACTACTGAGCCGCCCCCGGGGGCCGGGCCCCGGCGCCCGGGCCCCGGCCTCAGGCCGCCCGGCGCCCGGGCCCCGGCCTCAGGCCTTGAAGCGCTCCCAGAGGCGGGGGAAACGTTCCGCCAGGACGGACTCGTCCTCGAAGTCCAGCGGGGTGCCCACCGGTTCGGCCGGCTGCACCGGGATGCCCAGGTCCGGCGCGACCACGCCGGTGAGCTGCTCGTACGCCTCGTCCGCCGCGTAGCCGAGCTCCTCGCCGTCCCCGTCGATCTCCTCGTCGAACTCCCCGAGCAGCTCCGCGAGCGCGTCCGGGTCGTGCACCCCGCCCTCGAAGACCTCCCGGCCCTGGCCGATCAGCCAGCACCGGAAGTAGTCGAACGCGTCGTCGCTGGCCCCGTCGAGCAGCACGTACGCCGCCCCCCACAGGTCCCAGGTGTACGCGCGGTTGTAGCGCGCCTCGAAATGCCGGGCGAAGTCCAGGACCGAGTCCGGATCGAGCGCCGTCAGCCGCTCCACGAGCAGCTCGGCGTGCTCCTCGGGATCGCCCTCGGCGGCCTCGCGGGTGCTGTCGACGATCTCCCAGAACTCCGTCTCGTCCATCACGGGTCCAGCATCCTGGGTCCGCAGGAACCCCGCCACCGCGAGAATCCGACAGTATGAGGTCCACAGGGCGACGGATCCGGGGGGACACGTGCGGGGGGAACTGCTGGAGGACCGCTACCGGCTGGAGGAACGGCTGGGCGAGGGCGGCATGGGCGAGGTGTGGGGCGCCCGGGACGTACGGATGCACCGCCGGGTCGCCGCCAAGCTGGTGCGGGTCCGCTCCGGGCTGGACGCCCAGGAGGTCGAGCAGCGCTTCCTGCACGAGGTACGGGCGGCCGGCAACCTCCCGCACCGCCACACCGTGACCGTCCACGACTGCGGCGAGTCCGTGCTCTGCGGCCACCGGGTGCTCTACCTCGTCATGGAACGCCTGACCGGCCGCACCCTGGCCCAGCTGTTCCACCCGCGCGCCCTGCCGCCCTGGTACGACCTCGCGCACTGGGCCGGGCAGATCTGCGACGCCCTCGCCGCCGCCCACGAGCGGGGCATCGTCCACCGGGACATCAAGCCCGGGAACGTCATGCTCACCGACGCCGGTGTGATCAAGGTGCTCGACTTCGGCCTGGCCAAGATCCTCGGCGACTCGCTGCGCGCCGCCGAGCTCACGGTCACCGGCCAGGCGATGGGCACCCCCTGGTACATGTCGCCCGAACAGGCCCGCGGCGAGCGCCGCATCGACCACCGCACGGACCTCTACGCCCTGGGCTGCCTGCTCTACCACGGCCTCACCGGCGAGCCGCCGTTCACCGGCGCCTCCGGGCACGTGGTGCTCTACCAGCACATCTACGAACGCCCGGCCCCGCTGCCGACCGGCGCCGCGCCCCCGGCCGTGGAGGCCCTGGTGGCCCGGCTGATGGCCAAGGACCCGGCCGACCGGCCGCAGAGCGCGGGCGAGGTCGCCCGGGAGCTCGACCAGGTGCTCCGGGCCCGCGGCCACCAGGCGCCGGCGGAGCCCGCCCCGGACCGGGAGGCGGCGGCCCGCACCCTCGCCGCCGCCGAGGCCGAGGCACGGGAGCTGGTCGAGCGGGCCCGGCAGGAGGCCGCAGAGGTCCGCCGCACGGCCGAGCAGGACGTGGCCCGGCTGCGCGAGACGGCCGAGCAGGACGTGGCCCGGCTGCGCGAGACGGCCGAGCAGGACGTGGCCCGGCTGCGCGAGACGGCCGAGCGCGACCTGGCCCTCCTGCACGCCGAGGCCCGCCGCCGGACGGACGCCGCCCGCCGCGAGGCCGAGGAGATCCTGACCGGGACCAGGGACCGGGCCCAGGAGATCTTCGAGGAGGCCCGCGCCTCCGCCCACCGCCTGCTGGAGCAGACCCGCGCCGACGCCGAACGCTTCGCCGAGCGCCTGCGCAGCCGCGAGGCGGCACCCCCCGACCGGCTCCCCAGCACCCCGGCCCCCCGCGGCGGCCACCGCCCGTAGGCCCGGCGACACGGCCCCGCCCCCGTCACACGCCAGAGGCGGCCCGCACCCCAGGGGTGCGGGCCGCCTCACGCGACCGATCGGCTCAGGTCACAGACCGTAGCGCTCCCGGGCCTCCTTGACCGCCGAGGCCGGCACCTCGCCACGGCGGGCGAGCTGGGCCAGGGCCGCGACCACGATCGACTGCGGGTCGACACCGAAGTGACGGCGCGCACCCTCACGGGTGTCGGACAGACCGAAGCCGTCCGTACCCAGCGAGGTGTAGTCCTGCGGGACCCACTGGCTGATCTGGTCCGGCACCTGGCGCATCCAGTCGGAGACCGCCAGCACCGGGCCCGGAGCGCCCTCCAGCACCCGGGTGACGTACGGCGTGCGCTCCTCGCCGCGCAGGAGCGCCTCGTCGGCCTCCAGCGCGTCGCGGCGCAGCTCGCCCCACGAGGTGGCGGACCACACGTCGGCGGAGACGTTCCAGTCGGCGGCCAGCAGGCGCTGGGCCTCCAGGATCCAGTGGATCGCCGTACCCGACGCCATGAGCTGGATCTTCGGCGCGTCCGCCGCCGGAGCCGCCTCGCCCAGGTCGGCCGCCGTGTTGAAGCGGTACAGACCCTTGACGATGCCCTCTTCCACGCCCTCGGGCATGGCCGGCTGCGGCTTCGGCTCGTTGTAGACCGTCAGGTAGTAGAAGACGTCCTCGGGGTTCTCCCCGTACATCCGCTCCAGACCGTCCTTGACGATCACCGCGATCTCGTACGCGAACGCCGGGTCGTAGTTGAGCGAGGCCGGGTTGGTGGCCGCGATCAGGTGGGAGTGGCCGTCCGCGTGCTGCAGGCCCTCACCGGTCAGCGTGGTGCGGCCGGCGGTGGCGCCGACGATGAAGCCCTTGCCGAGCTGGTCGGCGAGCTGCCACATCTGGTCGCCGGTCCGCTGCCAGCCGAACATCGAGTAGAAGATGTAGAACGGGATCATCGTCTCGCCGTGCGTCGCGTACGACGTGGCGGCGGCGATGAAGTCGGCCATGGCGCCGGCCTCGGTGATCCCCTCGTTGAGGATCTGGCCGTCCTTGGCCTCCTTGTAGTACATCAGCTGGTCGCGGTCGACCGGCTCGTACGTCTGGCCCAGCGGCGAGTAGATGCCGGCCGACGGGAACAGCGACTCCATACCGAAGGTACGGGCCTCGTCGGGGACGATCGGCACCCAGCGGCGGCCGGTCTCCTTGTCCCGCATCAGGTCCTTGACCAGGCGGACGAAGGCCATGGTGGTGGCCATCTCCTGCTTGCCGGAGCCCTTGAGCAGCGGCGCGTAGGACTTGTCGGCCGGCTGCGGCAGGGCCACGTGGTGGACCTTGCGGGCCGGGGCGAGACCGCCCAGGGCCGCGCGGCGCTCGTGCAGGTAGCGGACCTCGGGGGAGTCCGCGCCCGGGTGGCCGTACGGCACCACGCCGTCGGCGAAGGCGCTGTCCGGGATCGGGAGCCCGAGCAGGTCGCGCATGCCCTTGAACTCGTCGATCGTCAGCTTCTTCATCTGGTGGTTCGCGTTCTTCGACTCGAACCCGGCACCCAGGGTGTAGCCCTTGACGGTCTGCGCCAGGATCACCGTCGGCGCGCCCTTGTGCTCCAGGGCGGCCTTGTACGCGGCGTAGACCTTGCGGGGCTCGTGGCCGCCGCGGGAGGTGTGGAAACACTCGGCGATCTTCGCGTCGCTCAGCAGCTGCCCCATGGCCACCAGGGCCGGGTCGCCGCCGAAGAAGCGCTCGCGGATGTAGGCCACGTCCCGGGTGGCGTACGTCTGGAACTGGGCGTCCGGGGTCTCGCGCAGGCGGCGGACCAGGGCGCCGGTGGTGTCGAGCTGGAACAGCTCGTCCCAGGCGGAGCCCCACAGGGTCTTGACGACGTTCCAGCCGGCGCCGCGGAACTGGGCCTCCAGCTCCTGCACGATGCGGAAGTTGGCACGCACCGGGCCGTCGAGGCGCTGGAGGTTGCAGTTGATGACGAAGGTCAGGTTGTCCAGACCCTCGCGGGCCGCGAGCGCCAGGGCCGCGGTCGACTCGGGCTCGTCCATCTCGCCGTCGCCGAGGAACGCCCAGACGTGGGAGTTCGAGGTGTCCTTGATCCTGCGGTTCTCCAGGTAGCGGTTGAACCGCGCCTGGTAGATCGCGGACAGCGGGCCGAGGCCCATGGAGACCGTGGGGAACTCCCACAGCCAGGGCAGGCGCCGCGGGTGCGGGTAGGAGGGCAGGCCGTTGCCGCCGGACTCCTGGCGGAAGTTGTCGAGCTGCTGCTCGGAGATCCGGCCGTCGAGGAAGGCGCGGGCGTAGATGCCGGGGGAGGCGTGGCCCTGGACGTAGATCTGGTCGCCGGAGCCGTCGGTCTCCTTGCCCCGGAAGAAGTGCTGGAAGCCGGTCTCGTAGAGCCAGGCCGCCGAGGCGAAGGTGGCGATGTGGCCGCCGACGCCGTACTTCGAGCCGCGGGTCACCATGGCGGCCGCGTTCCAGCGGTTCCAGGCGGTGATGCGGGCCTCCATCTCCTCGTCACCGGGGAAGGCCGGCTCGGCGGAGGTGGGGATGGTGTTGACGTAGTCCGTCTCCAGCAGCTTCGGCAGGGCGAGGCCGGCGGCCTCGGCGTGCTGGAGGGTGCGGCGGAGCAGGTACTCGGCGCGGCGCGTGCCCGCGGCCTTGGCGACGGCGTCGAGGGAGGCCGCCCATTCGGCGGTCTCCTCGGTGTCGCGGTCCGGGAGCTGGTCGAGCTCGCTCGGAAGCTTTGCTACGGGGTCGGACATCGGTGTGCGCCGCCTTCCGGACTAATGGAGGGAGGTGTAGAGAACCCTGACTGGCAGGACAGGGTCGAATGGGCCCGGTTGGGGTCCGCCGACGACTGTAAGACCCTGATCGATGATCGATCAAATAAAAGTGTCGAAAAAATGGCCGATTGCTGAAAGTCGGCACTCCGTGCCGCGTACAGAGACACGTAGTGCCGGACTTGAAGCGGACACCTCGGACATTCTGCCGCCCGGCGGGCTCAGGCGCGCGGCGCGCACCCCAGCACGTGCCGCTTCACGATGAGCCCGATCTCCGGATCCTGGTTCCGGAACGCCCTGACCAGGGCTTCGTGCTCCTCGGCGAAGGACTTCTGGACGGTACCCAACCAGCGGATGGACAACGCCGTGAACACCTCGATGCCCAGGCTCTCCCAGGTGTGCAGCAGCACGCTGTTCCCGGCCGCCCGCACCATCTCCCGGTGGAAGGCCACCGTGTGCCGCACCTGGGCCGTGCCGTCGTCGGTCCGGTCGGCCTCGTGCAGGGCCGCCACATGGGGCTCCAGCGCCGAGCAGTCCGCCGCCAGGCGCGGGGCCGCCAGCTCCGCCGCGATCTGCTCCAGACCGGCCCGGACCGGGTAGATCTCCTCCAGGTCGGCCGCCGTGAGATTGCGCACCCGCACGCCCTTGTTGGGCGCCGACTCGATCAGCCGCAGCGTCTCCAGCTCGCGCAGGGCCTCCCGCACGGGCGTCTGGCTGACCTCCAGCTCCACCGCGATGCGCCGTTCGACGATCCGCTCGCCGGGCTTCCAGCGGCCGCTGACGATCCCTTCCACGATGTGCTCGCGGATCTGCTCACGCAGCGAGTGCACCACGGGTGGGGTGATCATCGGGTCTTCATCTCCTGTGGTCGCGCAGGCCGAGAGCGGAGTACTGATGCGTAGACAATACGGCGGCGCCCCCGCCCGGGAGTATCCCGGACGGGGGCGCCGCTGGTGAGGCTGGTTACAGCCGGGCCCCGGAGGCCCTCCCACCTCAGAGACCGAGCTCGACCTCGAACTCGCCCGCCTCCAGGATCGCCTTGACGGCGGTCAGGTAGCGCGCGGCGTCCGCGCCGTCGACCAGACGGTGGTCGTACGACAGGGTCAGGTACGTCATGTCACGGACGCCGATGACGGTGCCCTCGGGGGTCTCCAGGACCGCCGGACGCTTGACGGTGGCACCGATGCCCAGGATGGCGACCTGGTTCGGCGGCACGATGACCGTGTCGAACAGGGCGCCGCGGGAGCCGGTGTTGCTGATGGTGAAGGTCGCGCCCGACAGCTCGTCCGGCGTGATCTTGTTGTTGCGGACCTTGCCGGCCAGGTCGGCGGTGGCCTTGGAGATGCCGGCCAGGTTGAGGTCGCCCGCACCCTTGATGACCGGGGTCATCAGGCCCTTCTCGGAGTCCACGGCGATGCCGATGTTCTCCGAGTCGAAGTAGGTGATGGTGCCCTCGTCCTCGTTGATCCGGGCGTTGACGACCGCGTGGGCCTTCAGCGCCTGGGCCGCGGCCTTGACGAAGAACGGCATCGGGGAGAGCTTGACGCCCTCGCGGGCCAGGAACGAGGCCTTGGCCTGCTCGCGCAGCTTCATGATCTTGGTGACGTCCACCTCGATCACGGAGGAGAGCTGGGCCTGCCCGTGCAGCGCCTTCATCATGTTGTCGCCGATGACCTTGCGCATGCGGGTCATCTTGACCGTCTGACCGCGCAGCTCGGACACCGCGAGCGCCGGGGTCCTGGCGGCCGGGGCGGCGGCGGCCGGAGCCGCGGCCGGGGCGGCAGCGGCGGCCTTGGCGGCCTCGGCGGCGGCCAGGACGTCCTGCTTGCGGATCCGGCCGCCGACACCGGTACCGGTGACGGAGCCGAGGTCCACGCCGGACTCCGAGGCCAGCTTGCGCACCAGCGGGGTCACGTACGCGCCCGCGTCGGCGGCGGAGGCCGGAGCGGCCGGGGCCGGGGCGGCGGCCGGGGCGCCGGTGCCGTCGTCGATGACGGCCAGCTCGGCGCCGACCTCGACGGTCTCGTCCTCGGCGACCTTGATCGAGGCCAGGATGCCGGAAGCCGGCGACGGGATCTCGGTGTCGACCTTGTCGGTCGACACCTCCAGGAGCGGCTCGTCGGCCTCGACGCGCTCGCCCTCGGCCTTCAGCCAACGGGTGACAGTGCCCTCGGTGACGCTCTCACCGAGCGCCGGAAGGGTTACGGAAACCGACATGGTTTCGGTTGCTCCTTACGAAAGTGCGGTAGTGGTCGTCGCGCCCGTGACTGGATCAGTCGTGGGAGTGCAGCGGCTTGCCGGCCAGGGCCAGGTGGGCCTCGCCGAGCGCCTCGTTCTGGGTCGGGTGCGCGTGGATGAGCTGCGCGACCTCGGCCGGCAGAGCCTCCCAGTTGTAGATCAGCTGCGCCTCGCCGACCTGCTCGCCCATCCGGTCACCGACCATGTGGACGCCGACGACGGCACCGTCCTTGACCTGGACGAGCTTGATCTCGCCCGCGGTCTTCAGGATCTTGCTCTTGCCGTTGCCCGCCAGGTTGTACTTCAGGGCCACGACCTTGTCCGCGCCGTAGATCTCCTTGGCCTTGGCCTCGGTGATGCCGACGGAGGCGACCTCGGGGTGGCAGTACGTCACGCGCGGCACACCGTCGTAGTCGATCGGCACGGGCTTCAGGCCGGCCAGGCGCTCCGCCACCAGGATGCCCTCGGCGAAGCCGACGTGCGCGAGCTGCAGGGTCGGGACGAGGTCACCGACGGCCGAGATCGTCGGCACGTTGGTCTGCATGTACTCGTCGACCAGGACGTAGCCGCGGTCCATCGCGACGCCCTGCTCCTCGTAGCCCAGGCCCTGCGAGACCGGGCCGCGGCCGATGGCGACCAGCAGCACCTCGGCCTCGAAGGTCTTGCCGTCGGCGAGGGTGACCCGCACACCGTTCTCGGTGTACTCGGCCTTCTCGAAGAAGGTGCCCAGGTTGAACTTGATGCCGCGCTTGCGGAAGGCGCGCTCCAGCAGCTTGGAGCTGTTCTCGTCCTCGACCGGGACGAGGTGCTTGAGGCCCTCGATGACGGTGACGTCGGTGCCGAAGGACTTCCACGCCGAGGCGAACTCGACGCCGATGACGCCGCCGCCCAGGATGATCGCGGACTGCGGGACGCGGTCCAGGACCAGCGCGTGGTCCGAGGAGATGATCCGGTTGCCGTCGATGTCCAGGCCCGGCAGGGAGCGCGGCACGGAGCCGGTCGCCAGCAGGACGTGGCGGCCCTGGATGCGCTGGCCGTTCACGTCGACGGAGGTCGGGGAGGACAGCCGGCCCTCGCCCTCGATGTAGGTCACCTTGCGGGAGGCGACCAGGCCCTGCAGACCCTTGTACAGGCCGGCGATGACCTCGTCCTTGTACTTGTGGACACCCGCGATGTCGATGCCCTCGAAGGAGGTCTTGACACCGAACTGGGCCGCCTCGCGGGCCTGGTCCGCGACCTCACCGGCGTGCAGCAGGGCCTTGGTGGGGATGCAGCCGTTGTGCAGGCAGGTGCCGCCGAGCTTGTTCTTCTCGATCAGGGCAACGTCGAGACCCAGCTGCGAGGCGCGCAGCGCCGCGGCGTAACCGCCACTGCCACCGCCGAGGATCACTAGGTCGAAAACGGTGCTGGCGTCGTTCGCCACGTCACGTCCTCCATGCATGTGCGCCGGGCGCCGGTCGTCGGTGACCGGGCGGCGGCTGGTATTCGGCCGCTTTTTTTCGGCCCTGTGGTGGGGGCCCTGTCCTGCCGAGGACCCATCTTCGCACGACCGAACAAACGGCGCGGCCCCGGGCTTCCCAGCCCGGGGCCGCGCCGCCCGTCATCCGGTCAGCCCAGGTCGCCGGTGGCCGTACGCTCGGCCAGCCGGACCAGGGTGCGCACCGCGGAGCCGGTGCCGCCCTTGGGGGTGTAGCCGTACGGCGCGCCCTCGTGGAAGGCCGGGCCGGCGATGTCGAGGTGGGCCCAGGTGATGCCCTCGCCCACGAACTCCTGCAGGAAGAGGCCGGCCACCAGGCCGCCGCCCATCCGCTCGCCCATGTTGGCGATGTCGGCGGTGGGGGAGTCCATGCCCTTGCGCAGGTCGGCGGGGAGCGGCATCGGCCAGGAGGCCTCGCCGACCTCCTCGGCGATCTCGTGGATCGACGTACGGAACGCGTCGTCGTTGGCCATGATCCCGAAGGTGCGGTTGCCCAGCGCCAGGACCATCGCGCCGGTCAGGGTGGCGACGTCGACGATGGCGTCCGGGTTCTCCTCGGAGGCCTTGGTCAGCGCGTCGGCCAGGACCAGGCGGCCCTCGGCGTCGGTGTTGAGCACCTCGACGGTCTTGCCGCTGTACATGCGCAGCACGTCACCGGGGCGGGTGGCGGAGCCGGACGGCATGTTCTCGGCGAGCGCCAGCCAGCCGGTGACGTTGACCTCCAGGCCCAGCTTGGCGATGGCGACGACGGAGGAGAACACGGCGGCGGCGCCCGACATGTCGCACTTCATCGTCTCGTTGTGGCCGGCCGGCTTCAGGGAGATGCCGCCCGAGTCGTAGGTGATGCCCTTGCCGACGAAGGCGAGGCTCTTCTGCGCCTTCGGGTGGGTGTAGGCCACGCGCACCAGGCGCGGCGGGTTCTCCGAGCCCTTGCCGACGCCCAGGATGCCGCCGTAGCCGCCCTTGAGCAGCGCCTTCTCGTCCAGGACCTGGACCTTCAGGCCGATCTCCTTGCCGGTCGCCTGCGCGACGGCGGCGAAGGCCTCGGGGGTGAGGTCGTTCGGCGGGGTGTTGATCAGGTCGCGGGCGACGTTGACCTCGGCCGCGACGACCTTGGCGCGCTCGGCGGCGGCCTTGTGGTCCTTGTCACGCGGCTTGGCGCCCAGCAGGGCCACCTCGGCGAGCGGGGCCTTCGGGCCCTCGTTCTTGTCCTTCTTCTCGCCGCCCTGGTACGCGGTGAACGCGTAGGCGCCGAGCAGCGCGCCCTCGGCCACGGCGGTGACGGCGGAGGCGTCCTCCAGCGGGAGGGCGAACGCGGCCTTCTTCGTACCGTGCAGCGCGCGGGCGGCCGCACCGGCAGCGCGGCGCAGCGCGTCCTCGTCGTAGGACTCGTCCTCCGCCGGGGCACCGCCCAGGCCGACCGCCAGCACGACCGGGACCTTCAGGCCGGCCGGGGCCGGCAGCTTGGTGACCTCGCCGTCGGCGCCGGTCGCGCCCAGAGCGTCGAGGACGGTGGCGAGCTTTCCGTCGAACGCCTTGTCCACGGCCTCGGCGCCCAGGGCGACGACGGGACCCTTGGGGCCCTTCGCCACGCCGACCACGAGGGCGTCGGCGCGCAGCGTCGCCGCGCCGGCAGTGCTGAGAGTCAGAGCAGTCACGGTGGTGAAGTCTCGCTTCCGTTTGTGTCGTGTGTGCAGCGGTCAGGTCGGGGTCGCCGGCCGTCCGCAGCGATCGTATTCCGGCCCGGCCCGCACCAGAAACGAGCCTACGCGTCCGTCCCTGTCCGTACGTCACTCGAAGGTTTGTCAAGTTGTTCGATCCATCGGCCTCCAGGTTCACCCATCTGTGGCCTGTCTTCCAGGTTTGCCTCCCGGACCGGACGTCGTCCGTAAAGATCGAGCCACTCTCGCAAGGGGGCGCGAGGTCCCTTTGCATCATGTCCACAGAGCCTCCCCGGGCCCGCCACCCGCCAGTGGCCGCGGCCGGGGTGTGCCTGCGGGGGGAAGGCCGACATGGTCAAGAAGAACCGGATGAACAAGGCTGCCGCGGCGTGCGTCGCGGCGGCCCTCGTCTCGGTGGCGGCACCGGCGGCGGCCGCCGAGACGGCCACGACACCACGCATCGACCTCAAGGTGCTCGTCGTCGACGACGGCGGCAGCTCCGTCGAGGCGATCACCACGGAACTCCGCGACAGCGGGGTCCCCTACACCAGGGTCCAGCTCGGGCAGAGCGGCCGGCCCGTCATCGACGCGGCGTTCCTCGCCGACACCGTCGACGGCCGCCCGCGGGCCAAGTACCAGGGGGTGGTCCTGCCCAACGAGAACCCGTTCGGCGAGGGCAGCGCCGAGATGGCCGCGCTGGTCTCCTACGAGACGACGTACAAGATCCGCCAGGTCGACGCCTACACCTGGGCCCATCCCGGGGTCGGCCTGGAGTACACCGACAACGGCGGCTACAGCGGCCAGCTGGACGGGACCCCGGCCGCCGTCACCACCGCCGGCCAGGGCCCCTTCGGTTACCTGGCCGGAGCGGTCACGTTCGAGGACAACTCACCGCTGGTCCCCGAGAGCTACGGCTTCGCGGGCAAGCCGCGCCCCGGCTACACCAGCTACGTCGACGCGCCCGTCGCCGGCGGCCGGGCCTCGCTGGTCGGCGAGTACGCCCACGACGGCCGCAGCGAACTGGTCATCACCTTCGGCTACAACCAGTACCAGCAGCAGTTCCGGCTGCTCGCCCGCGGCATCGTCGACTGGCTCACCCAGGGCGTCCACCTCGGCCGCAGCCGCAACTACTTCGCCGTGCACGTGGACGACGTCTTCGCCCCCGACGCCCGGTGGAACAAGGAACTCAACTGCACCCCCGGCGACTACGCCTGCGCCGGCGGCGAGGGCAAGGAGAGCACCGTCCGGATGACGGCCGCGGACGCGCAGTACGCGCTCCAGTGGCAGAAGCAGCAGAACTTCACCCTGGACATGGTCTTCAACGCCGGCGCCGGTGAGGAGTGGAAGACCGAGAACGGCGGCACCGACGCCCTCGCCGCCCAGCTCGTGGCCGACCGGGCGAACTACCGCTGGATCAACCACACCTACACCCACCCCTACCTCGGCTGCGTCCAGGACGTCACCACCGTCCCCTGGACCTGCCTCAAGGACGCCGCCGGCAACGTCCAGTACATGAGCCGGGCCGACATCTCCGCCCAGATCCGCGACAACACCAACTGGGCCACCGCCAAGGGCATCAAGCTCGACCGCAGCGAGCTGGTCACCGGCGAGCACTCGGGCCTGAAGACCCTGCCCCAGATGCCCGTCGACAACCCCAACCTGGCCCCCGCCCTCGCCGACAACGGCGTCAAGTGGATCGCCAGCGACAACTCCCGCGAGCCCGTCCAGCGTCCCGTCGGCGCCGCGCGGACCGTCCCCCGGCACCCGATGAACGTCTACTACAACACGGGCACCAACGCCGAGATGGCCGACGAGTACAACTGGATCTACACCAGCCGCGCCGACGGCGGCAGCGGCCTGTGCGAGGACAACCCGGGCACCTCCACCTGCCTGCCCGCCCCGCTCGACGTCGACACCGGCTACCTGTCGTACATCGTCCCGCAGGAGACCCGGATCGCCCTGCGGCACGTGCTCGCCAACGACCCCCGGCCGCACTACGTCCACCAGAGCAACCTCGCCGAGGACCGCACCCTCTACCCCGTGCTGAACCAGGTCCTGGGCACCTACCGGTCCCTCTACGCCGCCAGCGCCCCGATCGTGAACCAGAGCCAGAAGGACACCGGCGTCGAGCTCCAGCGCCGGGCCGCCTGGGACAAGGCGGTCGCGGCCAACCAGGTCACCGCCTACCGGATCGGGACCACCGTCACCGTCAAGGCGCCGTCCGGGGTGCTCGCCCCGGTCACCGCGCCCGAGGGCACCCGCAAGCAGCTCCTGCTCGGCACCACCGCCTTCGGCACCGCCTACGCCGGCGACCGCGACGCCTGGACCGGCCCGGAGCTGCTGCAGAGCGCCGTGACGCTCAAGCTGCCGAGCTGACGCTCCACCGGCACCACCTCAGCGCCGGCGTCCGCCCTTCCGGCGGGCGCCGGCCCTTGAAACGTCCTGGGGGGACACACCGCATGAGCCATGGGCGTCACGTCACCATGCTCACCGAAGGCACCTACCCACATGTCCACGGCGGCGTCAGCACCTGGTGCGACCAGCTCGTCCGGGGCATGCCGGAAGTCGACTTCAATGTCATAGCCCTGACCGGCTCCGGACGCGAGCCGGTCACCTGGCAACTGCCGCGCAACGTCTACCGGCACACCGCCGTCCCGCTCTGGGGACCGCCGCCGGCCCGCGGCCGCCACGGCGCCCTGCGCGGCCGGGCCTTCCGCCGCTTCACCGAGACCTACGAACAGTTCCTGCTCTCCCTGCTCGACCCCTCGGCCTCCACCGCCTCCACCGCCTTCTCCGACGCCCTGCGCGCACTGGCCCGGCTCGCCCGGACCGGCCACCTCACCGCCGCCCTGCGGTCCGAAACGGTCCTGCGCACCCTGATGGCCGTCTGGAACCGCCCGGACCTCCCCACCGCCCCGGCCGGACCCACCATCCACGACGCGCTCACCGCCACCGACCTGCTGGAGCACGCGCTCCGCCCGCTCGCCGTACGGATCCCCGCCGACAGCGTCGCCCACGCCGTCAGCAGCGGCCTGGCCACCCTGCCCGCCCTCGCGGCCAAACACCTCGACGGCGTCCCGTTCCTGCTCACCGAGCACGGCATCTACCTGCGCGAGCGCTACCTCGGCCACCGCACCGCCGCCCAGCGCTGGCCCGTCAAGGCCCTCGTCCTCGGCTTCTACCGCCGGCTCAACTCCGAGGGCTACCGGCAGGCCGACCTCATCACCCCCTGCAACCGCTACAACCGCCGCTGGGAGGAACGCGGGGGAGCCTCCGCCGACAAGATCCGCACCGTCTACAACGGCGTCGACCCGCACGCCTTCCCCGACGCGGGACCCGAACCCGAGGTCCCCACGCTGAGCTGGTGCGGCCGGATCGACCCGATCAAGGACCTGGAGACCCTGGTGCGCGCCTACGCGTTCCTGCGCGCCGAACTGCCCGAGCTGCGGCTGCGCCTCTTCGGGCCCGTCCCGGCCGGCTGCGAGGACTACAAGCTCCGCCTGGAGAAGCTCGCCGCCGAACTCGGCGTCACGGACGGGATCACGTACGAGGGACGCATCGACGACGTCGCCCGGGCCTACGCGGCGGGCAGCGTGGTGATGCTGTCGAGCATCAGCGAAGGCTTCCCGTTCAGCATCATCGAGGCCATGTCCTGCGGCCGCACCACCGTCTCCACCGACGTGGGCGGGGTCCGGGAGGCCGTCGGCGACACCGGCCTGGTCGTCCCGCCGCGCGAGCCCGAGCTGATGGCCCGGGCCACCCTCGCCCTGCTGCGCGACGACGCCCGCCGCGCGGAACTCGGCCGGATGGCGCGGCAACGGGTGGTCGAGAAGTTCACGCTCCACCGGTCCGTGGACGGCTTCCGCCACATCTACCGCGAACTGGCCGGTCAGCCCGTGCTCCCCGTGCACGCCGACGACGCCTGGACCCAGCGGCTGTCCGACCCCTGGTACCGCGAACTGGCGGCCTGGGGATCCCCGCGGACCGGGGCCCGGGGAGGCGGCCGATGAGCCGGCCCCGCCACGAGGGTCCCGCCGCCGCCGACCCGATGGAGGAACTGGCCGAACGGCTGGGGTCGTCCGTCGCCGCGGCCGTCCACCCCGACGAGATCGCCGCCCTCCTGGAGGCGGACGGCATGACGGACGAGCACATCAAGCTCGCCTACGGCCGGACCGACTCCTTCGGCCTCGCGGAGGACCTCTACGCCCGGGTGCCGCGCGCCTACCCCGAACCGGCCGAGGCCCCCGACCCCTGGAAGGTCCCGCTCGCCGCCTGTCTGCTGCGCGGGGTGGTCTTCGCCCTCCCCGGGCTCGCCTACCTCCTCGGCGCGCCGCTGCTGGAAGGGCCGCCCGACCGGCTCGGGCTGCCCGCCGGCACCCTGACCCTGCTCGCCGGGGCCCTCATCGGCTGGGTCTGGGACCAGACCCTGTCCCACCGCGCCTACTCCTGGCTGGGCCTGGGCGACCGGGCCGCCGCCGGCCGGACCCTGCTCGCCGGGGCCCCGATCGGAGCCCTGCTGGGCTGCGCCGCCGCCTTCGCCGTGCCCGGCGGGCCGCCGTTCTCCTACGCCTTCGCCGCCGGCCAGGCCTTCTACGTCGGGGCCGCCACGGTCCTGCTGGTCCTCGGCCGGGAGCGGCTGCTGCTCGGCGCGCTCACCCCCATGGCCGGCGGCGCGCTGCTCTGCCTGGCCGTGGACCTGCCGCTGCGGCTGCGGGTGACCCTGCTCGTGGTGTCGCTGCTGGCCGCCTGCACCCTGGCGGTGCGGGAACTGCCGGTGGCCGCCGCGGTGCGGGGCGTGGTCCGGCGGGTGCGCACCCGGTTCGCCCTCCCGGCCGGCGCCCGGGTACCCGTCGGCGGGCCCGGCCCGGTGCGCTGGCGGATGCTGCGCGGCGGGACGGACGAGTTCGCCGCGCGCGGGCCACGGCTCGGGGACTCGGTGCCGTTCGGGGTGTTCGGCCTCGGCACCGGGGTGCTGGTCCTCTACGCCGCCCTGGGCGAGGTCCTGGCCGGCGGCCCGGCCGAGGCCGTCGCCGCGCCCTCGGCGGTCGCGCTCACCCTGAGCATGGGCCCCGCCGAGTGGCTGCTGCACCGCTTCCGCAGCGGCAGCCTGGCCGGGCTGCGGGCGGCCCGCTCGCCCCGGGCGTTCCTCGGCCGGATGCTGCTCACCCTGGTCCGCTGCCTGACGGCGTATCTGCTGGTGCTGCTGGTCCTCGGCGCGGCGGGCACCGCCCTGTGGCCGGACGCGCCCGGGCTGACCGGCCTGCGGGTCGCCACCCTGCTGCTGCTCGGCACGGTGATGTGGACGGGCCTGCTCCTGCAGTCCTTCGGCGCCGTGCGCTACGCCGCCTCGGTGTGCGTGACGGCCGCCGCCGCGCAGAGCCTGGCCCTGCTGCTGGCCCTCGGCCACCCCCGGCTGGTGCAACTGGTGGTGGCCGGTGCCGCGGCCGGCGCACTCGCCCTGCTGGTCCTGCTGCTCCTCGGCCGCGCGACGGCCCACCGATGACGGGCCCGAGCAGCGCCCCGCCCGACACCCCCACGCCCT
>NZ_RPRY01000094.1 GCF_003949795.1 Streptomyces sp. WAC06614 | reverse complement strand
CCCGCCGGCCCCACCGGCTTCGACACCGTCGTGGACGCCCTGCACGCCCGCTACGGGCACTACCACTGGGTGCACGCCGTCCCCAACACCGCCCTGATCGCCGCCGCCCTCACCCACGCCGACGGCGACTTCACCCGCTCCGTGTGCCACGCCGTCTCCGGCGGCTGGGACACCGACTCCAACGGCGCCACCGCCGGCTCCCTCGCCGGCCTGCTGGCCGGCAGCCCGGCCGCCCTCCCCGACCGCTGGACCGCGCCCTTGAAGAACCGGCTGGCCACCACCGTCGCCGGCTTCCACGGCATCGGCTTCGACACCCTCGCCCATCTCACCGCACAGGAGGCAGCCCGCTCATGACGGCCATCGCCGTGCTCGGCAGTACGAACATGGACCTCGTCGCCTACGTCGCCAAGGCGCCCCGCCTCGGCGAGACCGTGACCGGCCGGGAGTTCCGCACCGTCCCCGGCGGCAAGGGCGCCAACCAGGCCGTGGCCGCCGCCCGGTGCGGCGGGCGGGTGACGATGATCGGGGCGGTCGGCACCGACGAGTTCGGGCTGCGGCTGCGCTCCTCCCTCGGCGCCGCCGGGGTCGACACCGCCGCCCTGCGCACCGTCGAGGGCGCCAGCGGCACCGCGCACATCACCGTGGACGACGAGGGCGGCAACAGCATCGTCGTCGTCCCCGGCGCCAACGCCCGCCTCACCGCCCTGGAGGACGGGGACGAGGCCCGGATCGCCGCCGCGGACACCCTGCTGCTCCAGCTGGAGGTCCCACTGGAGGTGGTCACCGCCGGGGCCCGGGCCGCCCGCGCCCACGGCGTACGGACCGTGCTGACGCCGGCCCCCGCCCAGCCGCTGCCCCCCGAACTGCTGGCCGCCACCGACCTGCTGGTGCCCAACGAGCACGAGGCAGCCGCCCTCACCGGGCTCACCGACACCGACCGGGCCGCCGAGGCCCTGCTCCAGCAGGTGCCCGCGGTGGCCGTCACCCTCGGCTCCGCCGGGGTGCTGTACGCCGCCCGCGGCCGCGAGCCGTTCACCGTGGCCGCGCCCCGGGTCCGGGCGGTGGACACCACCGCCGCCGGGGACACCTTCGTCGGGGCGCTCGCCGTGGCCCTCGGCGAGGGCCGGCCGGAGCGGGAGGCCCTGGCCTGGGCCTGCGCGGCGGCCGCGCTGTCCGTGCAGCGGCCCGGTGCGCAGGCCTCGATGCCCGCCCGGGCCGAGGTCGACGCCGCCCGCTCCGCGCTCAGCGGCCCCGCCTCATGACCGGCTCCGCGCCGGCCGCCGGTCCCCTGGCCGGGCTGCGGGTGCTGGACCTCGCCACCCTGTTCGCCGGTCCACTGGCCGCGACCCTGCTCGGCGACTTCGGCGCCGAGGTGATCAAGGTCGAGCACCCGGACCGGCCCGACCCCTCCCGGGGCCACGGCCCGGCCAAGGACGGCGTCGGGCTGTGGTGGAAGCTGCTCGGCCGGAACAAGCGCACGGTCACCCTCGACCTGTCCACGCCCGCCGGCCGGGAGGTCCTGCTGCGGCTGGCCGCCGGGGCCGACGTGGTGATCGAGAACTTCCGCCCGGGCACCCTGGAGCGCTGGGGCCTGGGCTGGGAGGAGCTGAGCGCGGCCAACCCGCGGCTGGTGCTGGCCCGGGTCACCGGCTTCGGCCAGGTGGGCCCGTACGCCCGGCGTCCCTGCTTCGGCACCCTCGCCGAGGCGATGAGCGGCTTCGCCGCGCTCACCGGGGACCCGGACGGGCCGCCCACACTGCCGCCCTTCGGGCTGGCCGACTCCATCGCCGCGCTCACCGCCGCGTACGCCGTGATGACCGCGCTGGCCGGGCGCGGGCGCACCGGGCGGGGCCAGGTCGTGGACCTGGCGATCATCGAGCCGATCCTGACCGTCCTGGGCCCGCAGCCGCTCTGGTACGACCAGCTCGGCTACGTCCAGCCGCGCACCGGCAACCGCTCCCCGAACAACGCCCCCCGCAACACCTACCGCTCGGCCGACGACCGCTGGCTGGCCGTCTCCGCCTCGGCGACCTCCGTCGCCGAGCGGGTGGTCCGGCTGGTGGGCCGGCCCGAGCTGGCCGAGGAGCCGTGGTTCTCGACCGGCTCGGGTCGGGCCGCGCACGCGCACCTGCTGGACGAGGCGGTGGGCGGGTGGATCGGCCGCCACAAGGCGGAGGAGGTCGTCGGCGCCTTCGAGGAGGCGCAGGCGGCCGTCGCGGTGGTCCACGACGTACGGGACGTCATGACCGACCCGCAGTACGCCGCTCTGGAGACGGTGACCGAGGTCGACGACCCCGAGCTCGGGCCGCTGCGGATGCAGAACGTGCTGTTCCGGCTGTCCGCGACCCCCGGCGGGATCCGCTGGGCGGGCCGCCCGCACGGCGCGGACACCGACGCGGTGCTCGCCGAGCTCGGGCTGTCCGCGGCCGAGGTCGCCGCGCTGCGCGAGGACCGGGTCCTGTGATCCTGACCTGGCTGTACGCGCCCGGCGACCGGCCCGCGGTGGTGGCCAAGGCGCTGGCCGCGGGGGCCGACGCGGTGATCGTGGACCTGGAGGACGCGGTGCCGGCCTCCCGGAAGGAGTACGCCCGCGCGGCGACCGCGGAGCTCCTGGCGGACCGGCCGCCGGTGCCGGTGCACGTACGGGTCAACGCCCCGGACTCGCCGTGGGCCGGGGCCGACCTGGCCGCGCTGGCCGGGCTGCGCGGGCTGGCGGGCGTACGGCTGCCGAAGGTGAGCGGCCCCGAGCAGGTCGCGGTGGCGGCGGACCGCTCCGGCGGGGTGGCGCTGTACGCGCTGCTGGAGTCGGCGCTGGGGGTGGAACGGGCGTACGACATCGCCCGGGCCCATCCCGCGCTGCGCGGGCTGGCGCTGGGCGAGGCGGACCTGCGGGCGGACCTCGGGGTGTCGGCGGACGCGGGGCTGGACTGGCCGCGGTCCCGGGTGGTGACGGCGGCCCGGGCGGCCGGGCTGCCGCCGCCCGCGCAGTCGGTGTTCCCCGACATCCGGGACCTGGAGGCGCTGGCCGTGTCGTGCGCCCGGGGGCGGGCGCTGGGGTTCCTGGGGCGGGCGGCGATCCATCCGCGGCAGCTCGCGGTGATCGAGCGGGCCTATCTGCCGGGGCCGGAGGAGGTGTCCGCGGCGGAGGAGATCGTGACCGCGGCCAAAGCCGTGCCGGGGGCGCAGGCCTTGGCGGACGGGCGGTTCGTCGACCCGGCCGTGGTCTCCGCCGCGCGGCGGACCTTGCTCCTGGCGGAGCGGGCCGCCCAGGTCTGGTGACCACCACCTGGGCGTGGCCGGGCGGGGGCTCCCTGCCGTCCCCTCGCCCTTCTGCCGTCCCCGGCCGGGCGCGCAGTTCCCCGCACCCCTGGGGGGCCGGCTCGGCTGGGCGCGCAGGCTCTGGCGGGATGCAGCAGGGGCACCGCTTCGTGCGGTGCCCCTGCTGGTGTCAGGCCTTTTTCAGCTTGTCCTCGGTCGGGGCCGGGTCGGCCTCGGCTTCGGGCTCGGCTTCCGCCCCCGGGGTGGGGTCCGTGGGTGGGGTGCGGTCGGGTTCCACCACGGTCTCCCGGCCGGGCCTCAGCTTGGCCGAGAGGACGAAGTAGACGACCGCCAGGACGAGGACCACCAGGGCGGTCCAGACGTTCAGGCGCAGGCCGAGCACGTGGTGGGCCTCGTCCACGCGCATGTACTCGATCCAGCCGCGGCCCGCGCAGTACGCCGCGACGTACAGGGCGAAGGCCCGCCCGTGGCCCAGCCGGAAGCGGCGGTCGGCCCAGATGACCAGCAGCGCCACGCCGATGCACCACAGCGACTCGTACAGGAACGTCGGGTGGTAGGTGCCCGCGACCCGGTTCGGGCCCTCGCTGATCTTCAGCGCCCAGGGCAGGTCCGTCGCACGGCCGTACAGCTCCTGGTTGAACCAGTTGCCCCAGCGGCCGATCGCCTGGGCCAGCGCGATGCCGGGGGCCAGGGCGTCCGCCCAGGCCGGGAGCGGGATGCCGCGGCGGCGGCAGCCGATCCACGCGCCGACCGCGCCGAGCGCGATCGCGCCCCAGATACCGAGTCCGCCTTCCCAGATCTTGAAGGCGTCGACCCAGTTCCGGCCCTCGCCGAAGTACAGCTGGTAGTCGGTGATCACGTGGTAGAGACGACCGCCGACCAGGCCGAACGGCACGGCCCACACGGCGATGTCCGCGACCGTGCCCGGCTTGCCGCCGCGCGCGATCCAGCGCTTGTTGCCGAGCCAGACGGCGACGAAGACGCCGATGATGATGCAGAACGCGTAGCCGCGCAGCGGGATCGGTCCGAGGTGGACCACGCCGGTCGACGGGCTGGGGATGTAGGCAAGAGTCATGGCAGGACCGACGCTACCCTGCCGGGCGGTGCGGACCGCAACCCGCCCGGCAATGCGATACCAAAACGTCAGCTGCCGCTGCCCTTGGCGGCGGCCTCCACCTTCTCCTTGAGCTTCTGCGGGGTCAGCGGGTCGGCCTGGTCCCCGAAGATGTCCTTGCCGTCGAGCAGGATGGTCGGGGTGCCGCGGAACTTGCCCTTGGCGAAGGCCTCGTAGGACTTGCCGACCCAGGCGTTGTGCACCCCGTCGGCCACGCACTTCTCGAACGTGGGGGTGACCAGCCCGTCGACCTTCCGGGCGAGCTCGATCAGCTTGGCGTCCTTGCTGTAGGCGTCGTCGGTCTCCGCCGGCTGGTTCTGGAAGAGCACGTCGTGGAAGGCGGAGAACTTGCCGGCGTCCTGGGCGCAGGCCGCCGCGTTGGCCGCCTTGAGGGAGCCGCTGCCGCCCATGTTGCCGTCGATGAGGGTGACCAGGTGGTACTCGACCTTGAGCCGGCCCTTGGCCTCCAGCTCGTGGATGGTGCTGCGGTAGGCGTCCTCGAACGCCTTGCAGGCCGGGCAGCGGAAGTCCTCCCAGACGACGAGCGTGGAGGTGGCCCCGTCCGGACCCGTCTGGATGGCCAGGGCGTCCTTGCCGGTCGCCCCGGAGGGGGCGACGGCCGGGCCGCCCTTGGCGGCGCCGCCCTTGCCGGTGTTGGCCGCGATCACGCCGACGACGGCCGCCAGGCCCAGGACGCCGACCACGGCGCCGGCCACGATCAGCGTGCGGCGCCGCTTGTCCCGGGACTTCTGCCGCTCGCGCTCCTGCTGGAGCCGCTCCCGGGCCGATCGTTTCGCTTCGCGGTTCGCACCGTGGTTCTTCTCGTTCACGCCCTGCGGAACGAAGCGGGGAGGCACTCGCGTGCCTCCCCGCTCCCACTTCCACCCGATCGGGCTACAGAACCCTCCGGGGGGAACAGTCGTGCGTCAGCCGGTACGTCAGCCGCGCCGGACGCCCTCGGCGAGCTCGCCGGCCAGCGCCCGTACGGCCGCCAGCCCGGCCGGCAGGTCCGGCGCGTCCAGCAGCAGCTTGACGAAGGCCGAGCCGACGATCACCCCGTCGGCGAAACCGGCGACCTCCTTGGCCTGCGCGGCGTTGGAGACGCCCAGGCCCACGCAGACCGGGGTGTCGGTGGTCCGGCGGGTGCGCTCGACCAGGTCCTTGGCCTGCTCGCCGACCGAGTCGCGGGTGCCGGTGACGCCCATCAGCGAGGCGGCGTAGACGAAGCCGGTGCCGGCCGCGGTGATGGTGGCCAGGCGCTCGTCCTTGCTGGACGGGGCGACGACGAAGACGGTGGCCAGCCCGTGCTTGTCGGCGTGCTCGCGCCACAGCGCGGACTCCTGGACCGGCAGGTCGGGCAGGATGCAGCCGGCGCCGCCGGCCGCCGCCAGCTCGGCGGTGAACCGCTCGACGCCGTACCGGTCGATCGGGTTCCAGTAGGTCATGACCAGGACCGGGGCGCCGGTGGCCGTGTGGACCTCGTGGACCGTGCGCATGACGTCGGCGATCTTGACGCCGCCGCGCAGGGCGATGTCGTCGGCGGTCTGGATGACCGGGCCGTCGAGCACCGGGTCGGAGTGGGGCAGGCCGATCTCGACGATGTCGGCGCCGCCGGCGAGGACGGCCCGGGCCGCCTCGATGCCGCCGTCGACGGTCGGGAAGCCGGCCGGCAGGTAGGCGACGAGGGCGGCCCGGTCCTCGGACCTGGCCTTGGCGAGCGTGTCGCTCAGCAGCTGGATGTTCCCGCTCACTTGCTCTCCCCCTCGGCAGCGCCGTCGTACAGCCCGAAGTAGCGGGCGGCCGTGTCCATGTCCTTGTCCCCGCGGCCGGACAGGTTGACGACCAGCAGGCCGTCCTTGCCCAGCTCCTTGCCCAGGTCGAGGGCGCCCGCGAGGGCGTGCGCGGACTCGATGGCGGGGATGATGCCCTCGGTGCGCGAGAGCAGGCGCAGGGCCTGCATGGCGGCGTCGTCGGTGACCGCGCGGTACTCGCCGCGGCCGGTGCTCTTGAGGTAGGCGTGCTCGGGGCCGATGCCCGGGTAGTCCAGGCCCGCCGAGATCGAGTAGGGCTCGGTGATCTGGCCCTCCTCGTCCTGGAGGACGTAGGAGCGGGAGCCGTGCAGGATGCCGGGCTCGCCCGCGGTCAGGGTGGCCGCGTGCTCGCCGGTCTCCACGCCGTGTCCGGCCGGCTCCAGGCCGACCAGGCGGACGGAGGCGTCCGGGATGAAGGCGTGGAAGAGGCCGATGGCGTTGGACCCGCCGCCGACGCAGGCGGCGACGGCGTCGGGGAGCCGGCCGGTGCGCTCCAGGATCTGCCGGCGGGCCTCGACGCCGATGACCCGGTGGAAGTCGCGGACCATCGCCGGGAAGGGGTGCGGGCCGGCGACGGTGCCGAACAGGTAGTGGGTCCGGTCGACGTTGGCGACCCAGTCGCGGAACGCCTCGTTGATGGCGTCCTTCAGGGTCCGCGAGCCGGACTTCACGGGGACGACCTCGGCGCCCAGCATGCGCATCCGGGCCACGTTGAGGGCCTGGCGCTGGGTGTCGATCTCGCCCATGTAGATCGTGCACTCCAGGCCGAACAGGGCGCAGGCGGTGGCGGTGGCCACGCCGTGCTGTCCGGCGCCGGTCTCGGCGATCACGCGGGTCTTGCCCATGCGCTTGGTGAGCAGGGCCTGGCCCAGCACGTTGTTGATCTTGTGCGAGCCGGTGTGGTTGAGGTCCTCGCGCTTGAGGAAGATCCGCGCGCCGCCCGCGTGCTCGGCGAACCGCGGGACCTCCGTCAGGGCGCTGGGGCGGCCGGTGTAGTTGACCAGGAGGTCGGTGAGCTCGGCCGCGAAGGCCGGGTCGTCCTTGGCCTTCTCGTACTCGACGGCGACCTCGTCCACGGCGGCGACGAGGGCCTCCGGGATGAACTTGCCGCCGAAGTCGCCGAAGTAGCCCTCGGCGTTGGGGACGTGACCCTCAGGGTCCGGGATGAAGAACTCGCTGGACATGCCAGTACTCCTACGGAAGCGACGGTTGAATGCACCGTATTGCGCCGTAGGTCCCACGACCCTCGCGCCCCGCTACAGCACTGCTGCAACGGCGGGACGGGGGCGGGACGGGGACGGCTACCGCGCTGCTCCACGGCGCCATCGCATGCCGTTGACCTGGCCCGGCTCGGAGCCGATCACGTACCGCACGCGGCGGCCCAGCACCCGCCGGGCCGGGGCCCGGCAGCCGCGCGGCTTGCAGCCGCGGGCCAGCGGGGCGTGCGGGTCGCGGGGGACCGCCGCCGTGGCCGCGGGCGCGCCGACCGGCCCCGGGCACAGGGGGCGACGGCGGCGGGTGCGGTGGGCGGCGGACACGGCTCGGCTCAGCTCCGCCCGTGGCGCAGGGCGGGGTGGGCGCCGGCGGCGACGAGGTCGGCCACGGCCGCCTTCGGGTCACGGCCGGTGACCAGGGACTCGCCGACCAGGACGGCGTCGGCGCCCTCGTTGGCGTAGGCGATCAGGTCGTGGGGTCCGCGGATGCCGGACTCGGCGACCTTCACGATGTGGGCGGGGATCTCCGGGGCGACCCGCTCGAAGGTGGAGCGGTCGACCTCCAGGGTCTTGAGGTTGCGGGCGTTGACGCCGATGATCCTGGCGCCTGCGGCCACCGCGCGCTCGACCTCCTCCTCGTCGTGGACCTCGACCAGCGGGGTGAGCCCGATGGACTCGGCCCGCTCGATGAGGGAGACGAGGGCCTCCTGCTCCAGGGCCGCCACGATCAGCAGCGCGAGGTCGGCGCCGTAGGCGCGGGCCTCCCAGAGCTGGTACGCCGTGACGATGAAGTCCTTGCGCAGGATCGGGACGTCCACGCGGGCGCGGACGGCTTCGAGGTCGGCCAGCGAGCCGCCGAAGCGGCGCTGCTCGGTCAGGACGGAGATGACGGCCGCGCCGCCCGCCGCGTAGTCGGCGGCGAGCCCGGCCGGGTCGGCGATCGCGGCCAGCGCGCCCTTGGACGGGCTGGAGCGCTTGACCTCACAGATCACCTTCACGCCGTCGCCGCGCAGGGCCGCGACGCCGTCCTTGGCCTGGGGCGCCTTGGCGGCACGCTCCTTGAGCTCGTCGAGGCTCACGCGGGCCTGCCGTTCGGCAAGGTCTTCGCGGACCCCTTCGATGATCTCGTCGAGCACACTCACGCGAGCGGCCCCCTTCCGGGTCGGTCGGCTGGTTCAAGGTCAGCAGTCACATCGTATCCGCGCAGGGCCTGTCGCTCCGCACGCGGTCGACCGCGTCCCACGTGGTGGACATGAGGAATGAGAGCTTCCTACGAGGCTCAGGGAGCCAGGGCGGAACCGAAAGGCAGGTTCCGGACAACGGTGAAGGCCAGGGCCGCCCCGCCGATCACCCACCAGTGCCAGGTTTTCAGGGCCGGACGGGGCGCCGGGCGGCCCCGGGCGCTACGGATCAGCCACACGGCGAGGTACCCGGCGAAGGCGAAGTAGGCCAGGACGGCGAGCGCGTTGTCACCGAGGGCCGTCACGAGATCGCCCTGGGCGAACGCGTGCGCGCTGCGCAGTCCGCCGCAGCCGGGGCAGAGGATTCCGGTCAGTCGGAACATCGGACAGACCGGATAGTGTCCGGGTTCGTTCGGATCGACCAGGCCCACGTAGGCGAAGGCCGCGGCCACGGCCGCGCCGCTGAGGACGGGGGCGGCCAGCCGCCGGACGGGCCCGGCGGGCGCCGGAGCGGTACCGGGGGCGGTACGGGGGGCGGTCACGCGCTGATTCTCCCCGGTCGAGGCGAAAGGCGCGGCCCGACGGGCCGCGCCTTGTCGACGACGTGGTACGCGGATCAGGCCCGGGCGGCCTTGGCGGCGGCGATGGCCTCGGCGAGGTCGTCGTGGGCGGGCTTCTTGGCACCCATGCCCGCGGCCTTCATCGCCAGACCGACGACACCACCCAGGGCGACGACGACCAGACCGGCCCAGAACCCGAGCGGGTTCGCCAGCACCATGAAGGCGCCGGAGATGCAGAAACCGATGAAGGCGATGATGACACCGGTCCAGGCGGCCGGGGTGTGTCCGTGGCTGCTGCCCGCCATGAATTGCTCCTCGTTGCTCCGTCGAACACGCGCTGTGTCGAACGCTCGGAAAACATTCTCCCGCACCCGGAGGTGACGGTCGTCAGCGGGTGGGGTCCTCGCCCCGGTCGAGGGCCTTCCACAGGTCCTCGGGCCGTTCCGGGTCCACGGGGGCGGGCCGGCCGGCCGGCCGCCCGCCGTCGCGCTCGTAGCGCCCGCCCATGGCCGGCCAGGACCGGCCGAACCGCAGGGCCAGCAGTCCGGCGGCCAGGATCAGCAGGGCGCCGCAGGCCGTCACGTAGGGCCAGGCCGTATGGGTGAGCCCGGCCACCGTGGCGGAGGTGTCGGCGGTGGTGCGGGCCGCCTCGTGGTCCAGGGCCGTGCGGTCCGAGGCCCCGGACACGGCGGCCACCGCCGCACCCAGCCCGCTCAGCGCCAGCAGCCCGGACACCAGCAGCCGGCCCGGGCCGCGCACCGCGAAGACGGCGACCAGGGCCGCGAGCCCCACGACGGCCAGCGCCGCCGGCACCCCGGTGACCATCCGGCCGTCGGCCGTCAGCGGCAGCGAGCCGCCGCCGACGTCGGCCGTGCCACGGGCCCAGGTCCGCCCCGAGGCCAGCAGGACGACGGTGGCGCCCAGGGCGCCCAGCGGCAGGGCCACGGCCACGCTGCGCCGCCCGGGGCGGGCAGCGGCGGGCCGGGACTCTTCGGTACGAGGTGGGGGTACGGCGCTCACGTACCCCAGTGTCCCCCGAAGGCCCGGCCGCGCGGCAGCCGGGGGCGGCTCAGGCCCGGTGCAGGCGGTTCGCCGCGCCGACGGCGCGCAGCACGGCCGCCGCCTTGTTGCGGCACTCCTGGTCCTCCGCCTCCGGCCGGGAGTCGGCCACCACTCCCGCGCCGGCCTGCACGTACGCCGTCCCGTCGCGCAGCAGCGCGGTGCGGATGGCGATGGCGGTGTCGGAGTCCCCGGCGAAGTCCAGGTAGCCGACGCAGCCGCCGTACAGGCCGCGGCGGGAGGGCTCCAGCTCCTCGATGATCTGCATGGCGCGCGGCTTGGGCGCGCCCGACAGGGTCCCGGCCGGGAAGCAGGCGGTCAGCACGTCGAAGGCGGTCCGCCCCTGCGCGACCCGCCCGGTCACGGTCGAGACGATGTGCATGACGTGCGAGTACCGCTCGATCGACATGAAGTCGACCACCTCGACCGAACCCGGCTCGCAGACCCGGCCCAGGTCGTTGCGACCGAGGTCGACCAGCATCAGGTGCTCGGCCCGCTCCTTGGGGTCGGCGAGCAGTTCCTCGGCGAGGTCGTGGTCCTCCTGCGGGGTGGCCCCGCGGTGCCGGGTGCCGGCGATGGGGTGCACCATGGCCCGCCCGTCCTCGACCTTGACCAGCGCCTCGGGGCTGGAGCCGACGACGTCGAAGCCGTTCTCGAAGCGGAAGAGGTACATGTACGGGGACGGGTTGGTGGCCCGCAGCACCCGGTAGACGTCCAGCGCGGAGGCGGTGCAGGGGGTCTCGAACCGCTGCGAGGGCACCACCTGGAACGCCTCGCCCGCCCGGATGCGCTCCTTGATGTCCTCGACGGCCTCCTGGTACGCCGCTCCGCCCCACAGGGCGCTGAACTCGGGCAGCTCGGAGGCCGGCAGCGGGGTCGGGGTGTACGGCGCCGGCCGGGCGAGGTCGGCCTCCATCGCGTCGAGCCGGGCCACGGCGTCGGCGTAGGCCTCGTCGACGCCGGTGTCGAGGGCGTTGTGGTTGATCGCGTTGGCGATGAGCAGGACCGTGCCGTCCCAGTGGTCGAGGACCGCCAGGTCGGAGGTGAGCAGCATGGTCAGCTCGGGCAGCTCCAGGTCGTCGCGGCCGTGGTCGCCGATGCGCTCCAGGCGGCGGACGATGTCGTAGCCGAGGTAGCCGACCATGCCGCCGGTGAACGGGGGCATGCCGGCGGCCAGGTCGCGGGGCGTGTGCAGGACCTGGACGGTCTCGCGCAGGGCGTCGAGCGGGTCCCCGGCGGTGGGGACGCCGACGGGGGCGGTGCCGATCCAGTGCGCCTGGCCGTCGCGGACGGTCAAGGTGGCGTCGGACCGCACCCCGATGAAGGAGTAGCGGGACCAGGAGCGCCCGTTCTCGGCGGACTCCAGCAGGAAGGTGCCGGGGCGTTCGGCGGCCAGCTTGCGGTAGAGCCCGACGGGGGTGTCCCCGTCCGCCAGCAGCTTGCGGCTGACGGGGATGACACGGCGGTCGGCCGCGAGTTTGCGGAACGTCTCAAGATCCATGTGTGGGACCTACCTCTTCGGCTGTTCGGCGTCGGCGGCGAGTGGAAGGACGTCGGCGTCGAAGCAGGTGCGGGCCCCGGTGTGGCAGGCCGCGCCGACCTGGTCGACCTTCACGAGCACGGTGTCGGCGTCGCAGTCCAGGGCGACGGACTTCACGTGCTGGACGTGGCCGGACGTGTCCCCCTTGACCCAGTACTCCCCCCGGCTGCGGGACCAGTAGGTGCAGCGGCCGGTGGTCAGGGTGCGGTGCAGGGCCTCGTCGTCCATCCAGCCGAGCATGAGCACCTCACCGGTGTCGTACTGCTGGGCGATGGCGGGCACCAGGCCGTCCGGGGAGCGCTTGAGACGGGCGGCGATGGCCGGGTCGAGGCTGCTGGGGCGGGGGGACGTACTCATGAGGGCCATTGTGCCGCGATCACGGGGGCGCGACGGGCCGCTGTCCGCCTGATGGGCAGGCAGCCAAGGGTTCCCGGACGTAGGCTGGCCCGCATGTCGACCCATGCGAAGCGTGAACGCCTGCTGCTGGCGGACCTGTTGGAAGCGGCCGGGCCGGAGGCGCCGACACTGTGCCACGGCTGGACCTGCCGTGACCTCGCCGCGCACGTGGTGGTGCGCGAGCGGCGCCCGGACGCGGCGGGCGGGCTGCTGCTGGGCGTGCTCAAGGCCCGGCTGGAGCAGGTGATGGCGGAGTACGCCGCCAAGCCGTACGAGGAGCTGATCCAGCTGATCCGCACCGGACCGCCGCGGCTGTCGCCGTACGCCCTGAAGCAGATCGACGAGGCGGCGAACGCGGTGGAGTTCTACGTCCACGCCGAGGACGTGCGCCGGGCCCAGCCCGACTGGACCCCGCGCGAGCTGGACCCGGTCTTCGCGGACGCCCTGTGGTCCCGGCTGGAGAAGCTGGCCCGGCTGACCGGCCGGCGCTCCCCCGTGGGCCTGGTGCTGCGCCGCCCGGACGGGCGGACGGCGGTGGCCCGCAAGGGCGTCCCGGTGGTCACGGTCACCGGCGACCCGGGCGAGCTGACCCTGTTCTGCTTCGGCCGCCAGGAGGCGGCGGCGGTGGAACTGGACGGCGACAAGCAGGCCGTCGCCCGGCTGACCACCGCCAGACTGGGCATCTGAGCGGCCCGGTCGCCCGGGGTTGGTGGCCGGGCGGAGTTGGCCTGAACGCGTGCTTGTCCGCCCCCGGCCGGGCCTGCTTAATGGGTCGTCCGGTTCGGGAGAGTCGAGCACGCAACGGGGGCGTCATGGAATCCACTCCGGCCGTACCACCGCCACCACCGTCCGTACCGCCGACGCCGCCGGCGCCGTCGGCACCGCCCGCACCGCCGCTGCCGCCGATGCGGGGCGGGCACGGGGTCGCCCTCCGGATCAGCAGACGGCTGCTCTGGGTGGGCGAGGCCGCCTATCCGCTGCACAACATCGCGCGCGTGCACACGTTCACCCTCCGCCCCGACCGGTGGGGGGCGTTCATGTCCTTCCTCAAGTGGCTCTTCGGCTCGGCCGTGGTGCTGGTCCTGCTCCAGATCACGAGCGCGGGTTCGAGCTCGTACGCGGAGCGCAACGCGAACGCCGACGGGCTCTGGGCCCTGGGGATCGGGGTGGCGGTCGTCCTCGTCGTCTCGCTGTGCGTGCGGCTCGCCGCGCCGTCCCAGTACGTCCTCGGCGTGGAGACCTCCGGCCCGTCCACGGCGCTGGTGACACTGCCCGAGAAGGAGCAGCTCCGGCAGCTCGTCGGGCTGATCGTGCACGCCATCGAGCATCCCGAGGCGGAGTTCTCCGTACGGGTCGAGCGGCTGAGCATCAACCCGAAGAACTACCACTTCGGGGACAGCGTCAACATCTACGGCGGTGCGGGCCACACGGGGGTGTCGAAGTCATGAGCGGCGATTCCTACCACTACGGCGACGTGGTCAACGTGCACGGCGGGCACCACCACGTCGGCATCCAGCACCACGCGGCCCCCGCGGCCCCCGCCCCGCTGCCCGAGGAGCAGCGGCGGGCGGTCGAGGAGCTGGTCCGGCTGCTGGAGCGGCACCGGGACGAGGTCGCGGCCGAGGACCAGGAGGAGCTCGACGGGGCCCTGCCCGTGATCGCCTCCGGCGACCGCCCCGTGGCCGAACGCCGGCGCGCACTGCGGCGGGTGGCCGGGATCGCGGCCACCACCGCCGCGCTGGGGACACCGGTCGTGGAGCTGGTCAACGGGATCCTCACCCTGCTGGGCCCCGCCTGACACGGCGAACGCCCCGCCCGTCGAGCGGGCGGGGCGTTCGTCCCGGCGCGGGCGCCGAGGGCGCGGGGGCGCGCTCGGCGGGACGGCGTCAGCGGACCGGGTGGCCGGCCTCGCGCAGGGTCTCCTTGACCTGGCCGATGCGCAGGTCCCCGAAGTGGAAGACGGAGGCGGCCAGGACCGCGTCCGCGCCGGCGGCGACCGCCGGGGCGAAGTCGGCCAGCTTGCCCGCGCCGCCGGAGGCGATCACCGGGACGGTCACGTGCTTGCGGACCGCCGCGATCATCTCGATGTCGTAGCCGTCCTTGGTGCCGTCGGCGTCCATCGAGTTCAGCAGGATCTCCCCGGCGCCCAGCTCGGCCGCCCGGTGGGCCCACTCGACCGCGTCGATGCCGGTGCCCTGCCGGCCGCCGTGCGTGGTGACCTCGAACGAGCCGGAGGCCGTGCGGCGGGCGTCCACCGACAGGACCAGGACCTGGCGGCCGAAGCGCTCGGCGATCTCCTGGATCAGCTCCGGGCGGGCGATGGCGGCCGTGTTCACCCCGACCTTGTCGGCGCCGGCCCGCAGCAGCTTGTCCACGTCCTCGGCGGTGCGGACGCCGCCGCCCACGGTCAGCGGGATGAAGACCTGCTCGGCGGTGCGGCGCACCACGTCGTAGGTGGTCTCGCGGTTGCCGGAGGAGGCGGTGATGTCCAGGAACGTCAGCTCGTCGGCGCCCTCGGCGTCGTAGAGCTTGGCCATCTCCACCGGGTCACCGGCATCGCGCAGGTTCTGGAAGTTGACGCCCTTGACGACGCGGCCGTTGTCCACGTCCAGGCAGGGGATCACGCGTACGGCGAGGGTCATGCCGCACCTCCTCGGTAGGCCTCGACCTCGACCTCGACGACCAGGTTCGGGTCGACGAGACCGGCGACGATCACCATGGTGCTGGCCGGGCGGACGTCGTCGAAGAGCTTCTTGTGGGCGCGGCCCACCTCCTCGACGTCCCGGGCGTGGGTGAGGTACATCCGGGTGCGGACCACGTGCTCGGCACCCAGGCCGACCTGGGCGAGGGCGGCGAGGGCCACGTCGAAGGAGTTGACGGTCTGGTCGTACGGGTTGCCGTAGGCCACGACCCCGTCGACCACCGAGGTGCAGCCGGAGACCAGCACCGTGCCGTTGGGCAGCTCGACGGCGCGGGAGTACGCGATCACGTCCTCCCAGGGACCGCCCGAGGAGATCCGCTTCACCCCGTTGTCGGACGTGCTCATGCCGCGACCACCTCCAGTGCCTCCTGCAGGGTGAAGGCCTTGGCGTACAGCGCCTTGCCGACGATCGCGCCCTCGACGCCCTCGCCGACCAGGCCGGACAGCGCCCGCAGGTCGTCCAGCGAGGAGACGCCGCCGGAGGCGACGACCGGCTTGTCGGTGGCGGCGCAGACGCCCCGCAGCAGCTCCAGGTTGGGGCCGGTCAGGGTGCCGTCCTTGCCGATGTCGGTGACGACGTACCGGGCGCAGCCCTCGGAGTCCAGCCGGGCCAGGGTCTCGTAGAGGTCGCCGCCCTCGCTGGTCCAGCCGCGGCCCTTGAGGGTGGTGCCGACCACGTCGAGGCCGACGGCGATGCGGTCGCCGTGCTCGGCGATGACCTTGGCCACCCACTCGGGGGTCTCCAGGGCGGCGGTGCCCAGGTTGACCCGGGTGCAGCCGGTGGCCAGGGCGGCGGCGAGGGTGGCGTCGTCGCGGATGCCGCCGGACAGCTCGACCTTGATGTCCATGGCCCGGGTGATCTCGGCGACCAGCGCGCGGTTGTCCCCGGTGCCGAAGGCGGCGTCGAGGTCGACCAGGTGCAGCCACTCGGCGCCCGCGGACTGCCAGGCCAGGGCGGCCTGGAGCGGGGAGCCGTAGGAGGTCTCGGTGCCGGACTCGCCGTGCACGAGGCGGACCGCCTGGCCGTCGCGGACGTCCACGGCGGGCAGGAGTTCGAGCGTCTTCGCGGTCGCGGTCATCACAGGGTCTCGATCCAGTTGGTGAGGAGCTGGGCGCCGGCGTCCCCGGACTTCTCCGGGTGGAACTGGGTCGCCCACAGGGCCCCGTTCTCGACGGCGGCGACGAACGGCTCGCCGTGGGTGGCCCAGGTGACCTTGGGCGCGCGGATGTTGGGGTTGCCGACCTCCAGGGTCCAGTCCCGTACGGCGTAGGAGTGGACGAAGTAGAAGCGGGTGTCGGCGTCGAGGCCGGCGAAGGCCTGGGTGTCCTCGGGGGCGCGGACGGTGTTCCAGCCCATGTGCGGGACGACCGGGGCGCGCAGCGGCTCGACCGTGCCGGGCCACTCGTCGAGGCCCTCGGTCTCCACGCCGTGCTCGATGCCGCGCTCGAAGAGGATCTGCATGCCGACGCAGATGCCCATGACCGGGCGGCCGCCGGAGAGCCGGCGGCCGATGATCCAGTCGCCGCGGGCGGCCTTGAGGCCCTGCATGCAGGCGGAAAAGGCGCCGACGCCGGGGACCAGCAGGCCGTCGGCGTCCATCGCCTTGTCGTAGTCGCGGGTGATCTCCACGTCCGCGCCGACCCGGGCGAGGGCGCGCTCGGCGGAGCGGACGTTGCCGAAGCCGTAGTCGAAGACGACTACCTTCTTGGTCATTCCCAGATTCCTTGGATCCGCAGGACCCCGGCGACCAGACACATCGCGGAGCCGATGGCGAGCAGCAGCACCACCGACTTGGGCAGCTGCTGCTTCTGGAAGGAGTAGACGCCGCCGGCCAGGAACAGGCCGACGACGATCAGAACGGTGGACAGGCCGGTCACGGTTAGAGGGCGCCCTTCGTCGAGGGAAGGATGCCGGCGGCGCGCGGGTCGCGCTCGGAGGCGTAGCGCAGGGCCCGGGCCAGCGCCTTGAACTGGCACTCCACGATGTGGTGGGCGTTGCGGCCGTACGGGACGTGGACGTGCAGGGCGATCTGCGCCTGGGCGACGAAGGACTCCAGGATGTGCCGGGTCATCGTCGTGTCGTACTCGCCGATCATCGGCGCCATGTTCTCGGGCTCGGTGTGCACGAGGTACGGGCGGCCGGAGAGGTCGACGGTGACCTGGGCGAGGGACTCGTCCAGCGGCACGGTGCAGTTGCCGAAGCGGTAGATGCCGACCTTGTCGCCGAGGGCCTGCTTGAAGGCGGCGCCCAGCGCGAGGGCGGTGTCCTCGATGGTGTGGTGGCTGTCGATGTGCAGGTCGCCGTCGGTCTTGACCGTGAGGTCGAACAGGCCGTGGCGGCCGAGCTGGTCGAGCATGTGGTCGTAGAAGCCGACGCCGGTCGACACGTCGACCTTGCCGGTGCCGTCGAGGTCTATCTCGACCAGGACCGAGGTCTCCTTGGTGGTGCGTTCCACCCGTCCGATGCGGCTCATGCCTGCTGCTCCTTCTTCAGTGCGCGAACCGCTTCCAGGAACGCGTCGTTCTCCTGCGGGGTGCCGGCGGTGACCCGCAGCCACCCCGGTACGCCGTTGTCCCGGACCAGGACGCCCCGGTCGAGGATCTGCTGCCAGGCGGTGTGCGAGTCCGCGAACCTGCCGAACTGCACGAAGTTTGCGTCGGACTCGGTGACCTCGTAGCCGAGGGCGCGCAGCTCGGCGACCAGCCGGTCGCGCTCGGCCTTGAGCTGCTCGACGTAGCCGAGCAGGGTGTCGGTGTGCTCCAGGGCGGCCAGTGCGGTGGCCTGGGTGACGGCCGACAGGTGGTACGGCAGGCGCACCAGCTGGACGGCGTCCACGACGGCCGGGTGCGCGGCGAGGTAGCCCAGGCGCAGGCCGGCCGCGCCGAAGGCCTTGGACATGGTCCGGGAGACCACCAGGTGCGGCCGGCCCTCGATGAGGGGCAGCAGGGAGTCCCGGTGGGAGAACTCCACGTAGGCCTCGTCCACGATCACCAGCGAGGGCTTGGCCGCCTGGGCGGCCTCGTAGAGCGCGAGGACCGTCTCCGCCTCGACCGCGGTGCCGGTGGGGTTGTTGGGCGAGGTGATGAAGACGACGTCCGGGGCGTGCTCCGCGACGGCCCGCTCGGCGGCCTCCACGTCGATGGTGAAGTCCTCCCGGCGCGGCCCGGAGATCCAGCCGGTGCCGGTGCCGCGGGCGATCAGCGCGTGCATGGAGTACGAGGGCTCGAAGCCGATCGCGGTGCGGCCGGGCCCGCCGAAGGTCTGCAGGAGCTGCTGGATGACCTCGTTGGAGCCGTTGGCGGCCCAGACGTTCTCCCGCGCGACCGGGTGCTTGGCCGTACGGGTGAGGTAGGCGGCCAGGGCCGTGCGCAGCTCGACCGCGTCCCGGTCGGGGTAGCGGTTGAGGGTGCGGGCGGCCTCGGCGACGCGCTCGGCGATCCGGGCGACGAGCGGCTCGGGCAGCTCGTACGGGTTCTCGTTGGTGTTGAGCTGGACGGGCACGTCGAGCTGGGGGGCGCCGTACGGGCTCTTGCCGCGCAGCTCGTCGCGGATGGGGAGGTCGTCGATGCCGAGGGTGCTCATGACGGGACCTTCCAGCCGAAGCGGGCCTTGAGCGCGGCGCCGTGCGCGGGCAGGTCCTCGGCCTCGGCGAGGGTCACCACGTGGTGGGTGACCTCGGCGAGGGCGTCGCGGGTGTAGTCCACGATGTGGATGCCGCGCAGGAAGGACTGCACGGACAGGCCCGAGGAGTGGCAGGCGCAGCCGCCGGTGGGCAGCACGTGGTTGGACCCGGCGCAGTAGTCGCCGAGCGAGACCGGTGCCCAGGGGCCGACGAAGATCGCGCCGGCGTTGCGGACCCGGGCGGCCCACGCGGCGGCGTCGGCGGTCTGGATCTCCAGGTGCTCGGCGCCGTAGGCGTCGACCACGCGCAGGCCCGCCTCCAGGTCGTCGACCAGCACGATCGCGGACTGCTTGCCCGCCAGTGCCGGCTTGATCCGGTCGTCGACGTGCTTGGTGGCGGGGACCTGGGTCTCCAGCTCGGCCTCGACGGCCTCGGCCAGCTCGGCGGAGTCGGTGACCAGGACGGCGGCGGCCAGCGGGTCGTGCTCGGCCTGGCTGATCAGGTCGGCGGCGACGTGCACCGGGTCGGCGGTGGCGTCCGCGAGGACCGCGATCTCGGTCGGGCCGGCCTCGGTGTCGATGCCGATCCGGCCGGTGAAGTAGCGCTTGGCGGCGGCGACCCAGATGTTGCCGGGGCCGGTGACCATGTTCGCGGGGGCGCACTCGTCGGTGCCGTACGCGAACATCGCGACGGCCTGGGCGCCGCCGGCCGCGTACACCTCGTCCACGCCGAGCAGCGCGCACGCGGCCAGGATGGTCGGGTGCGGCAGACCGCCGAACTCCTTCTGCGGGGGCGAGGCGAGCGCGACGGACTCCACGCCCGCCTCCTGGGCCGGGACCACGTTCATGACCACGGACGAGGGGTAGACGGACCGGCCGCCGGGCGCGTACAGGCCCACGCGCTCGACCGGGACCCACTTCTCGGTCACGGTGCCGCCGGGCACGACCTGGGTGGTGTGCGCGGTGCGGCGCTGCTGGGCGTGGACGATCCGGGCGCGCCGGATCGACTCCTCCAGGGCCGCGCGGACCTCGGGGTCGAGCTGTTCCAGGGCGTCGCGCAGGGCCTGGGCGGGCACGCGGACCTGCTCCAGGGTGACCCCGTCGAACTTCTGCGCGTACTCGATCAGCGCCGCCGTGCCCCGATGATGGACGTCCTCGCAGATGGGCCGCACCTTCTCCAGGGCGGCTTCCACGTCGAACTCGGCACGGGGCAGCAGGTCGCGCAGGGCGCCGCCCTTGGGGAGGGCGTCACCGCGCAGGTCGATACGAGAGATCACGTTCCAATTCTCGCAGACCGCCTCACACCACCGTCTCTCCGTATCACTGGCTGATACGCACCCCGGCTGTCACCGGCGGGCATTAGCGTTCGAGTACGGGCAGTGACGAGCGGAGGGGGGACCGCCATGGCCGAGGTGCGCACCGACGTGGAACCGGTGGACCTGACGGAGGCCGAACGGCTGATGTGGGAGGCCTTCCGGCTCGGTCGCGTCTGCGATCTGAGCAGCCGCATCCCGGCGCAGGACGACCCGATGTCCGACCGTACCTGGGGCCCGGAGCGCACCGTCCGCGCGGACGTGGTGGGGCTGCTGCTGCTCCACGGGCCGCCGCCGCTGCCGGGCCGGGTGTCCTCGCTCAAGCTGCGGGGGGCGCTGATCACCGGCCGCCTGGACCTGTCGGGCGGCACCGTCGAGCCGTACGTCGAACTCCAGTCCTGTCGCTTCGACCAGGAGGTCCAGCTCTCCGAGACCCGGTTCGGCACCCTGCGCATGATCAGCTGCGCGATCCCGCGGCTGGACGCGGCCCGTCTGCACACCGAGGGTGACCTGCACCTGCCGCGCTGCCGGGTGGCGCGGGGGATCCGCCTGACCGACGCCCAGATCGGCACGGACCTGCTGATCAGCCAGGCGGTGCTGCAGCGCGACGGCAAGGGCAAGGCGCTGTCCGCCGACGGGATGTCGGTCGCCCAGGACTTCCAGGGCGAGCTGCTGCGGACGTACGGGGAGGTGAGCCTGCGCGGGGCGAAGATCGGCGTGTCGATGAGCCTGCGCGGGGCGACGCTGGCCAATCCGTACGGCCGGCGCGCGCTGAACGCGCCGCAGCTGACCGTCGAGCGGACGCTGTACCTGACCTCGATCGCGCTGGACGCGGCCACCGGGGACCCGACCTCCACTCCCCCGTTCGGCCTGGGCCAGACCCCGGTGCCGACCCGCGGCGGGCGGGTGCGGCGGTTCGAGTGCCGGGGCGGGCTGCGGCTGGACGACGGGCGGTTCGGCGACGCGGTGGACTTCTACGGGGCCCGGTTCGTGCTGGCCGAGGACCAGGAGGTGTCGCTGCGGCGGATCCAGACCCCGGAGTTCCGCTTCGTCGGGGAGGGGCCGGAGCGGGGCCGGGTGGTGGTCTCCGGGGCGAAGGTGGTCAAGCTGGTCGACCAGTCCACGAGCTGGCCGGGCCCGGGCCGGCTGTCGATCGAGGGGTTCGTCTACGAGAACCTCGCCCCGCGCGGCCACTTCCCGCTCGGCCGTCGGCTGGCCTGGCTGGAGGCGGCGACCCCGGAGTACTCGCCGGAGCCGTACGAGCGGCTGGCGAGCGTGCTGCGGACGAGCGGCGAGGACGCCGACGCCCGGGAGGTGCTGCTGGCCAAGCAGCGCCGCCGCCGGCGCACGCTGCCGCCGGCGGCCAAGCTGTGGGGCCACCTCCAGGACTGGACGGTCGCCTACGGGTACCGCCCGGGCCGGGCGGCCATGTGGATGGCGGTGCTGTGGGCGGCGGGGGCGCTGCTGTTCGCGCAGCACGAGCCACCGGAGATCAAACCGGGCGAGTCCCCGGCGTGGAACCCCACGCTGTTCGCCCTCGATCTGCTGCTGCCGGTGATCGATCTCGGCCAGCAGGGATTCTGGCGGCTGACCGGACCGTGGCAGTGGGGGGCCGCCGCGCTGGTCGTCCTGGGATGGATCCTGGCGACGACGGTGGCGGCGGGGGCGTCCCGGCTGCTGCGCCGCGGGTGACCTGAGCGGGGCGCGGGCCCATTACCCTGTGCGTCGTGACCACCGTTCGCCTGCCCCTGTTCCCGCTGAACTCGGTGCTGTTCCCGGGGCTCGTGCTCCCGTTGAACGTCTTCGAGGAGCGTTATCGCGCCATGATGCGCGAGCTGCTGCGGACGGGCGACGAGGAACCCCGCCGGTTCGCCGTCGTCGCGATCCGCGACGGCCGCGAGGTGGCGCCCACCGCGCCCGGGATGCCCGACCAGACCGCCCTGCCCGAGCGCGGGCCGGCGGCCGGCTTCGGCTCCGACCCGATCCAGGCGTTCCACCGGGTGGGCTGCATCGCCGACGCGGCGACCATCCGGGAGCGCGAGGACGGCAGCTTCGAGGTGCTGGCCACCGGCACCACCCGGGTGCGGCTGCTGTCGGTGGACGCGTCCGGCCCGTTCCTGGTGGCGGAGCTGGAGGAGCTGGCCGAGGACCCCGGTGACGGCGCGGGCGCGCTGGCCGAGGGGGTGCTGCGGGCGTTCCGTGCCTACCAGAAGCGGCTGGCCGGGGCCCGGGAGCGGTCGCTGGCCTCGGCCTCGGAGCTGCCGGACGAGCCGGGCGTGGTGTCGTACCTGGTCGCGGCGGCGGCCGTACTGGACGTCCCGGCCAAGCAGCGGCTGCTGCAGGCCCCGGACACCGCGACCCGGCTGGCGGAGGAGCTGAAGCTGCTGCGGGCGGAGACCGCCGTGATCCGGCACCTGCCGTCGCTGCCGATGGTGGACCTGACCCGGACCCCGACGAACCCGAACTGACGACACCGGACCGACCGAGGACGCGTCGCATGGCGAAGAAACGACAGGCCGCGGCGGGCACCCCCGCGCTGACCGCCGTCACGGCGGCCGGTGTGACCCACACGGTGCACGCCTACGCGCACGACCCGGCCCACCCCAGCTACGGGGAGGAGGCGGCCGAGGCCCTCGGGGTGTCCCCCTCCCAGGTGTTCAAGACCCTGGTCGCGGACGTGGACGGCGAGCTGACCGTGGCCGTGGTGCCGGTGTCGGGGTCGCTGGACCTCAAGGCGCTGGCCGCTGCGGTCGGCGGCAAGCGGGCCGCGATGGCGGACCCGGCCCTGGCGGAGCGGACCACCGGCTACGTGCGCGGCGGGATCTCCCCGCTCGGCCAGCGCAAGCGGCTGCGGACGGTGCTGGACGCGTCGGCGGCGGAGCTGGGGACGGTGTGCGTGTCGGCCGGGCGCCGGGGCCTGGAGGTCGAGCTGGCCCCGGCGGACCTGGCGGCCCTGACCGGGGCGGTGCTGGCTCCGATCGCCCGCGGCTGACCGGGGCGGTGCCGGCCGCTCGCCCGCGGCCGCCCCGCGCGGGGCCCGCGCCGCTCGCCCACGGCCGCCGGGCCGCCCCGTCAGCGCGGGGGCTCGCCGTCCGGCGTGGGGCCGGCGGGCTTGCGC
>NZ_RPRY01000093.1 GCF_003949795.1 Streptomyces sp. WAC06614 | reverse complement strand
ACCCAGTTGCTCCCGCGCGCCCCGTACCCGGCCCCGTACCCCATGCCGGAACCGGGCTCCGGCGCGGAGCCCGGTTCCGGCATGGGGTACGGGGCCGGGTACGGGGCGCGCGGGAGCAACTGGGTCGCCGCGTCCGGCAGCCAGCCCTGGCCCGCCGGGCGGTGGTGCACCGTCAGGCGGCGCAGGAACCCGCTCGGCGTGGGCCGGTCCGCCGGGTCCTTGGCGAGGCAGTCGGCGACCAGCTCGCGCAGCTCCTCGGGGACCTCGGTCAGGTCGGGGTCCTCGTAGACCACCTTGAAGTGCCGGGCGGTGGCCGGGCCGTCGCCGAACGGTGCGCCGCCCGCGGCCTGGGCCAGCACCACCCCGAGGGCGAACATGTCCACGGCGGGTGTGATCGTGCCCCCCGTGAGCTGTTCGGGGGAGAGGAAGCCGGGCGTGCCCACCTGCATGCCGGTCTGGGTCAGCGTCGTGCCGTCCAGCGCCCGGGCGATGCCGAAGTCGATGACCCGGGGCCCGTCCTCGGCGATGATGATGTTGGCCGGTTTGAAGTCGCGGTGGATCACCCCGGCGCGGTGGATCGCCTCCAGCGCCTCGGCCAGGCCCGCGGCCAGCACGGTCAGCGTGTCCAGCGGCAGGGCGGTGACCCGGGCCAGCACGGCGGCCAGGGTCGGTCCGGGGACGAACGCGGTGACCAGCCAGGCCGGGTCCGCGTCGGGGTCGGCGTCGACGACCGGCGCGGTGTGGAAGCCGCCCACCCGCCGGGCGGCCGCGACCTCGTCGGCGAACCGGCGCCGGAAGCCGGGCTCGGTACTCAGTTCGGGCCGTACCACCTTCACGGCCACCGCGCGGCCGGACGGCGACCGGCCGAGGTAGACCACTCCCATTCCGCCCTGCCCCAGCCGGTGTGTGAGCTGGTAGCGGCCGTCTCCGACCGAGGCGGGATCGCCAGGACCCAGCGGCTTCATCCGAGTGCACCCCCCGTTCCGTGCACCATGAGAGGTGACGGCATGTTGAGTACCGGTCACGCCCCGGGGCCGTCAAGCCGGACCGGACACCCGTCACCGGACCGGTACAGAGCGCCCGCCCCGTCATCCGGTTGGCCCGGTGCGGCGGCCCGGACCGGGGCCGGTGGCTCCGTACGATCGGTCTGCCCGGACGGTGAAAGGAGCGGCGGCCGATGAGCATCGCCGAGAGGGCCGACCACGTCGGAATCCATCTGACCGGCTGCGACCACGAAACGGCCCTGGCCGTGTTCGCGGTGCTGCAGGCCGCGTTCGAGGACCCCACGGCCGAGGAACCACCCGTGCAGCCGGACCGGACCGGCCCGGAGGGGGCGATCACGGCGACCGTGTGGTCGGCGACCGTCGCCGCCGGGGTGCCGGCCGCCCGCCACGGCACGGAGCCGCCGACGCTGGTCAGCCCCGTGACCGTCGAGCTCTACGGCGACGCCGACCCGGTGCGGCACGTCCGCGAGGAGCTGGAACGGCACTTCGCGGTGGAGCACCTCGGCACCGTGCCCGGCGAGCACGAACTGGAGGCCCGGTTCCGGCTCACCGCCCGGTAGCTCGGGGCCACCGCCCGGTAGCTCAGGGCCGGATCCCGTCGCAGGCCACCATCAGGTGGCGGGGGCCCCGCAGCACGGCGTTCTGCCGGTAGGGCGGCGGGTCCTCCAGCAGCCTCGGGTTCTCCAGCCGGCGGGCCAGTTCGCTGAGCGCCTTCTGCGCCTCCAGCCGGGCCAGCGGGGCGCCGAAGCAGCTGTGGATGCCGCTGCCCAGGCCCAGGTGCTGGACGTCCTTGCGGTCCGGGTCGAACCGGTCCGGGTTCTCGAAGCGCTGCGGGTCCCGGTTGCCGGCGGCCAGCATCAGCCACATCGCGGAGCCCTTCGGGATGGTCACCCCGCACACCTCGATGTCGACCAGCGGGGTGCGCTGCGGCAGCAACTGCACCGGTGGCTCGAACCGCAGCAGCTCCTCCACCAGCGGTACCGCCAGCCCCGGCTCGGCGCGCAGCCGTTGCAGGACGTCCGGGTTGCGCAGCAGCGTCAGCATGCCGTTGGTGATCAGGTTGACCGTGGTCTCGTGACCGGCGATCAGCAGCAGGGCCGCGGTGCTGAGCAGCTCCATGGTGGACATGGACTCCCCGCCCTGCCCGGCGGCGAGCTGCGAGAGCATGTCGTCCTTCGGGTTCTTGCGCCGCTCCTCGATCAGGCCCGCCAGGTACATGCCCAGCTCCATCCGGGCGTCCTGCGTCACCTTCGCCCGTTCCGCCACGTCCGCCGAAGGGTCCGGGTCCAGACTGGCCGCCAGCGTGTCGGCCCAGACGTGGAACCGGGCCTCGTCCTCGCGCGGTACGCCGAGCAGCCGGCAGATCATCGTCACCGGGAACGGGTAGGAGAACTGGTCGACGATGTCGATCCGTTCGGTGCCCTCGCCGGTGCCCGAGGCGCCGTCGGCGATGTCGTCGATCAGGTTCTTGACCGTCTCGTCCAGGTCCCCGCGCATGCTCTCGATCCGGTGCGGCGCGTGCGGCGGGCCGAAGGGACGGTTCGTCATGCGGCGCAGCCGGTCGTGCTCGGGCGGGTCCAGCTTCAGGAAGCCGGGCGGCAGCGTGGTGCCCTCGCTCTCGCCCTCCTCCTCGGCGAGCGGGTCCGCGGCGCCGGCGGTCCGGTTGCGCTGGTCGGAGCTCAGCCGCGGATCGTGCAGCAGCGCCATGATCTCGTGGTACGTGCTGACGACGTACGGCCCTTCGCCGTCGTGGAAGACGGGCGTCCTGCGCAGCTCCGCGTACAGCGGGTACGGGTTCGCCCGGTTGGCGTAGTCCAGGATGTCGGTCAGGATGCCTTGCTTCATGCGGGTTCTCCGGTGGCGTGCGGGTCGGTCACCTGGGCGGGGTCCCTCGCGGGATCAACCTGGAGGGATCACCTCGCGGGATCACCTGGCGGGGGTGAAGGTCATCCGCCGGTCGGCCGGCGAGTATCCGCTGAGGGTCACGGTCGGACCGTGCGTGGGCACCGACGGGTCGGGGAAGTCCGCGGGCATCGGCCGGTGGCCCTCCGAGCGCCGGTCCACGGTCGGGTACGGCGGCGGGAAGGGGCAGGTGGACTCGATCTGGTGCCGGTAGAACTCCAGCCAGCGGGCGTTGTCGAAGGTGACCGCGCCGATGATCCGGCCCTGGTAGCCGTACACCCCGCTGAACCGGCGCTCGGCGCGCGAACCCTGCGTGATCATGATCTCCGTGCCCATCGACGGCACGCCGACCGACTTGATGTTCACCCCGAACTGCGTCGACCAGAACGCCGGCGTCCAGAGGTGCGGACGGCGGTCCGCGCTCTCGCTGAGCATGTTGTGCGCCGCGATCTCGGCCTGTGCCACGGCATTGCCCCAGTGCTCCAGCGACAGGAACTGGTAGCCGAACAGCGGGTGCGGGGAACGGGCGACGTCCCCGGCGACGTAGATGTCGTCCGTGACGATGCCCGTGATGTCGAAGGCCCGGCAGCCCGCGTCGCACGCGATGCCCCGCGGACCCGCGCCCAGCCCGGAACCGGACAGCCACTCGGTGTTGCGCTGCGCGCCCAGCGAGACCACGACCACGTCGCACTCCAGCGTGGTGCCGTCGGAGAAATGGGCCGCCCGCACCCGGCCGGTGGAGTCGCCCTCCAGCCCGGTCACCATGACCCCCGTGCGCAGGTCCACCCCGTTCTCCCGCTGGAGCTCGGCCGCCACCGCCCCGACCACCCCGCCCAGCGCGCCCACCAGCGGCGCGTCGGCGCGCTCGGCGACGGTCACCTCCACGCCCCGTTCCCGGCAGGCGGAGGCGATCTCGGACCCGGTGAACCCGGCGCCGATCACCAGCACCCGGCGCGGCCCCGCGTCCATCCGGCGGGCCAGCGCCGCGCCGTCGTCGCGGGTGCGCAGCACGAACACGCCGTCGAGAGCAGCCTCCGCCTCGTTCGGCCAGGGCCGGGCCCGTACGCCCGTGGCGATCAGCAGCCGGTCGTAGGGCACCGAGTCGCCGTCGGCCAGCTCGACCCGCTTGCCCGCCATGTCCAGACCGCTCGCCGGCACCCCCAGGCGCCACTGCGCGTCGATCGCCCGCCGCCGGGGCAGCGCGGTGCCCTCGGGGGAGGCCTTGCCCAGCAGCACCTGCTTGGACAGCGGCGGCCGGTCGTACGGTTCGTACGGTTCGTCGCCGATCATGGTGAGCGAGCCCTGGAAGCCCTTCTCCCGCAAGGTCTCGGCGGCCCGCAGACCGGCCAGCGAGGCGCCCACGATCACGATCCTGCCGCTGCTGCGCAGGGCGTTCAGCGCCGCGTCAGGCATCGGACGCCTCCAGCTCCTCCACCAGGATCGCCTGCACGGGGCACGCCGCGGCGGCCTGGGCCACCCGCTCCCGCTGGGCGGCTTCCGCCTGGGGGTCGTAGAGGAGGCCCTCCTCCCCGTGCATCGCGAAGACGTCGGGCGCCAGGAACGCGCACTGCGCGTACCCCTGGCATCGGTTCAGGTCGACGACGAGTCTCAGCAAGGTGCTGTCCTTTCGGTGGCCCCGGGGCTCCGGGCCCCAGCCTGCGGGCCGGGTGGGGCCGCGGCGCGTGGGGCGGGCCCGTTCGGGTGACGTGACGCGGGCCTCAGCCGGGGCGGCGGGCGACGCGCAGGATGTAGAGGCTGATGAGCAGGGCCCAGGCCGGGAAGAGCAGCTCGGACCACGGCACGTTGGAGCTCACCACCAGCAGCACCAGCCCCACCACCAGCCCGGTGGCGCTGAGCGGCCGCGGCAGGACCCCCAGCCGCCGTCCGATCACGGAGGTGGCGAAGACGAAGACCGCGGCCATCCGCAGGGCGTACGTCGTCAGCAGGGTGTGCGCGAAGTCGCTGCCGAAGCCCTGCTGCTGACTGTCGGCGAGCACCGTGCCCACGGCCGCCGCCGCGCCGAAGAGCGTGGCGACGAAGACCAGCCCGCTGCCCAGGAACACGGTGGCCACGAACCGGTCCTCCTTCTCGCCGACGTGCGTGCGCACCGCCCCCATGAACCACAGGAAGGCGATCCCGGCGAACGGCACCAGCTCGACGGCCACGTTCAGCGCGGCCCGGTGGCCCGCGTCGACGGTGACGTGCGCGCCGCCGCCGTCGGGCAGCGCGATCCGGGCCAGTACGATCGCCGTCGCCAGCAGCACGGCGAAGACCACCCCGGCCAGCCCGGCGGCCCACGAGGTGCTCAGAGCCGCTTCCCGGGACCTGCCGCCCGGCACGCTGTTCGTCATGCCTCCAGCAAGCCGCCCCCGGTGGACCGCTGCCAGCGGGGCGCCCCAGCCGGGTGACGCGCCACGGGTGCCCGCCGGCGGCCGGAGCCGTAGCGTGGGAGGACCGGCCGGGGCCGCACCGTCCGGGCGCCGGCGAAGGGACTTCCCATGCGTCGCTACCCGCCCATCGGGGACCACGGGCTGATCGGGGACCTCCGTACGGCCGCGCTGATCTCGTCCGAGGGCGTGCTCGACTGGTTCTGCGCCCCGCGCTTCGACTCGCCCAGCCTGTTCGCGTCCCTCCTCGACCACCACCGCGGAGGCCACTTCACCGTCACCGAGGACGCGCCCGGCACCGTCACGCGCCAGCTCTACCTGGCGGACACCGCCGTCCTGGTCACCCGGTTCATGACGGAGGAGGGCGTCGGAGAGGTCATCGACTTCATGCCGCTCGGCGAGGCCGAGGCACCCGCCGACCGGCACCGCATCGTACGGATCATGCGGGTCACCCGGGGCACCGTCCGGTTCCGGATCGACTGCCGGCCCGCCTTCGACTACGCCCGCGCCCCGCACCACCTGACCCTCACCCCGGGCACGGCCCACTTCGCCGGCCCCGACCTCGCCGTGTTCCTCCAGGTCACCGACGCCGTACGGCTGGCCGGGGACGGACCCGGCGTGCGCGGCGAGGCCGTCCTCGACCAGGGCCGGACCGCCGCGGCCGTCCTGACGGTGTGCCACGACCCCGCGA
The DNA here is from genome assembly GCF_003949795.1 of Streptomyces sp. WAC06614. Classification (GTDB taxonomy): domain Bacteria; phylum Actinomycetota; class Actinomycetes; order Streptomycetales; family Streptomycetaceae; genus Streptomyces. The sequence goes on along the minus strand of NZ_RPRY01000093.1, from coordinate 17,125 downwards.
GCGCCCCACCGGAGCCGCTCACGGAGCAGGAGGTCCGCCACGCCTTCTCGGCCACCTACGCGTACTGGCACCGCTGGCTGCGCCGCAGCCGCTACCGCGGGCGCTGGCAGCAGGCCGTCAACCGCTCCGCGATCACCCTGAAGCTGATGACCTACGCCCCGACCGGGGCGCCGGTCGCCGCCGTCACCATGGGACTGCCCGAACGCATCGGCGGCGAGCGGAACTGGGACTACCGCTACACCTGGGTGCGCGACGCCTCCCTGTCCGTCAAGGCCCTCATCGACCTCGGACTGGAGGAGGAGGCCGACGCCTTCCGGCACTGGCTGGGCGCCCGGGTGCCCGGCCGGGACACCGTGACCGGCGAACCGCTCCAGATCATGTACCGGGTCGACGGCGACCACCGGCTGGACGAACAGGTCCTCGACCACCTGGAGGGCTACCGCGGATCCGCGCCGGTCCGGCTCGGCAACGGCGCCGCCGAACAGCTCCAGCTCGACATCTACGGCGAGGCCGTCTTCGCCCTCACCCACGCACCCGACGTGGCCCAGATCGCCGGCTACGACGGCTGGCTGAACCTGAGCGCCCTGCTGGACTGGCTGGCCGGCTCCTGGGACCGCCCCGACGAGGGCATCTGGGAGACCCGCGGCGGCCGCCGGGACTTCACCTACAGCCGGCTGATGTGCTGGGCGGCGTTCGACCGGGGCATCCGGCTGGCCCACGAGCTGGCCCGGCCCGCCGACGTACCCGCCTGGACCGCCGCCCGCGACGCCATCTTCCGGCAGATCGTCGAACGCGGGTACAGCAGCCGCCGCCAGGCGTTCGTGCAGTACCTCGACGGCGACGTGCTCGACGCCTCGCTGCTGCTCATGCCGATCCTCGGCTTCCTCTCCCCGAAGGACCGCCGCTGGCTGTCCACCCTCGACGCCATCGAGGCGGACCTCGTCTCCGACAGCCTGGTGCACCGCTACGACCCGCGCGAGTCCCCCGACGGCCTGCGCGGCGACGAGGGCACCTTCTCCCTGTGCACCTTCTTCTACGTCAGCGCGCTCGCCCGGGCCGGCCGGCTCCCCATGGCCCGCTACGCCTTCGACAAGATGCTCACCTACGCCAACCACGTCGGCCTGTTCGCCGAGGAGATCGGCCCGACCGGGGAACAACTGGGCAACTTCCCGCAGGCCTTCACCCACCTCGCGCTCATCACGGCCGCGCTGGCGCTCGACGAGGAACTGGACCGGGCGGAAGGCTGAGCCCCTGATATTCCGTGGTGGCCGGCGGACGACGCCGTTACGATCGCCGCGATGACTACTTCTTCCGCGACAGGATCGGGGGTACCGTCCGCGCAAGGTGAGTGCTGATGGCCACTCACTCCGCGAACGGAATCACCCGACTTTCCTTCTGGCCGCGTGTGCGCGAGTTCGCCGTACCGGCCTCCATGATCGAGACCGCGACCGCCCGCCGCCGGGCCGGCGACTGGGCGGGGGCCTGCGCAGCCGCGGGCATCGACGTCGACCTCGACCTGCACGCCGTGGCACGCCGGCACGGCCGTGACCTCGCCGACCGGGTCCGTGCCGATCTGCGCCACCTGGCACCCGACCTGCTGCGCTGGCACCTGCCGAGGATCGCCCCCGACGGTCTGCTGCGGCCCGGGCTGACCGTGGCCCTGGCCCGGTACGACCCGGCGGGACCGGCCCGGGCGGCCCCACCGCACCTCGTGGTGCGCACCGCACCGGCCTGGGCCGACGCCGGCCAGCGACTGAGCCTGGCGCTGTGGGACGGGAGCCCTTCCGGGGCGGGCCCGTACCGCCATCCGCACCCGCGGCCGCACCGGCGGTACCGCCTGGACCTGCACCGGCACCTGTGGGACGCGCGCCGCACCGACGAGCTACGGATCCGGGCCGGGGCCGACGGTCACTCGGCCGCCTCGGCCGCCTCGGCCGCCTCGGCCGCCTCGGCCGCCTCGGCCGCCTCGGCCGCCTCGGCCGCCTCGGCCGCCTCGGCCGCCTCGGCCGCCTCGGCCGCCTCGGCCGGTGGCCGGGAGCGGGACGGGCTCGTCCCCGAGCTGCGCGGGCTGGTCCCCGAGGACCGCGGCTGCGCCGTCGACCGGTGGGCGGCCGAAGCGGGGATCCTGCTCGCCGCCGAAGGGCGGACCGCGGGCACCGTGAGCGTCCGGCTCGGCGGCCGCCTCCGGCTCGCCCTGGACCTGGCCGCCCGCCGGGACCCGGCCGACGGCGGGCCGCCGCACTGGCGGATCGAGGCCGCACGCCCGGACCGGGCCGACGGCACCCGGCTGCCGGTCCTGCCCGACGCGGCGACCTGGCTGCTGCCCGACCTGGAGCTGCTCCGGGCCGGCGCGATCGCCGTGGACCGGCTGCATCCGCTCGTCGCGGCCGCCCTTGTCCCCGGATCGGGCCCGGCCGGACCGCCCCGGGCCGCGGAGGGGGCCGGGCAGCCCCGCGTGGTGGACTGCCGTGGCGCCCGCCACCGGATCGCCCTGGTCGACGGGGTCCTGGTCCCGCTCGACCACGAACCGGCCGAGATCCGCCGCGAGGAACTGCTGTTCGCCCTGACCGGCACCCCGATGCCCTGCCTGCGGGCCATCGACGAGGCGCACCGCCGCCCGGACTGCCTGGCCGGTGTCCGCGAACGGCTGGACCACGGCGACGTCGCCGGGGCCCTGGCCGTCGTCGAAGGACTGCTCGGCCCCGCGGCCGTCCTGCGCGACGGGCCGCTGCGCACGGCCCTGGAGGCCGCCGCGGAACGACGGATCGCGTACGGCACGTACCGGGCGGGCCTGGTCGGCGACGGTCCGCCCCGTATGCACCGCGCCGCCCGGCTGCGCCGCGACCGCCGCGCCCGCGCGGGCTTCGCACCCACCCCTCCTGCTCGCTGACGCGGGGCCGACGCCCCCCGACCTCCTCTCAGGTGATCACACATGACTGCACTCGACGTCGCCGGGCGCCTGCTCGCCCTGCTGCGCACCACCGACACCGAACCGCGCCCCGACGAGCAACTGGAGGCGCTCACCCTGGCCGTGGCCGCCGACCTGCCCGTGCTGCTCTGGGGCGAGCCGGGCATCGGCAAGACCGCCGGGCTCACCCAGCTCGCCGAAGCCCTGGACCTGCCGTTGACCACGGTGATCGCCAGCGTGCACGAGCCGTCCGACTTCTCCGGCCTGCCCGTGGTCGGGGACGACCCCGCGGAGCAGGGCGTGCCGATGGCCCCGCCGGACTGGGCCGTACGGCTGGTCCGGGCCGGGCGCGGGCTGCTGTTCCTGGACGAGCTGTCCACCGCGCCCCCGGCCGTCCAGGCCGCCCTGCTCCGGCTCGTGCTCGAACGCCGGATCGGCGCCCTGCGGCTGCCGCCCGGGGTGCGGATCGTGGCCGCCGCCAACCCGCGCTCCTCGGCCGCCGACGGCTGGGAACTCAGCGCGCCGCTGGCCAACCGGTTCGTCCACCTCCGGTGGACCCACGACCACGAGGTCGTGGTACGCGGCCTCGGCGGGACCTGGCCGCGCGCCACGCTGCCGCGGCTGGACCCCGGCACACTGCCGCACGCCGTGGAGTTCGCCCGCCGCGCGGTCTGCGGGCTGCTGACCGCCCGCCCCGACCTCGTCCACCAGCTGCCCCGGAACGAGGGCCGCCGGGGCGGACCCTGGCCGTCGCCACGCAGCTGGGAGATGACCCTGCACCTGATCGCCTTCGCCACCGCGGCCGGAGCCTCCCGCGACGTGCTGTCGCTGCTGGTCAGGGGCACCGTCGGGGACGGCCCCGGGCTGGAGCTGCTGGCCGGGCTGGACCGGATGGACCTGCCGGACCCCGAGGACCTGCTCGCCGACCCGGCCGCGGCCGTCCTGCCCGAGCGGGGCGATCTGCGCCAGGCCGTGCTCGACGGCGTGGTGGCGGCCGTACGGGCCCGCCCGGACGAGGCACGCTGGGATGCGGCCTGGGAGCTGCTGGTGCGCGCGCTGGAGACGGGGGCTCCCGACCTGGTCGTCGTACCGGCGAACACCCTGGCCGCGCTGCGCCGTGACGAGTGGGACGTGCCGGAGTCCATCGAGCGGCTCGCCGGCGTGGTGTCGCTGTCCCGGCGCGCCGACGAGGCCGGCGGCCGGGTCCGGGCCGGCGCCGGGGCCGGAGCGGCGGTGGGCCGATGACGGGTGGCGCACCGGCGGCCGCCCGGGCCTGCGAGGGCCGACGGCCGGCCCTGGACCGCGACAAGCTGTTCGCCGCCCGGCTGCAGGCGGCGCGGGCCCGGCCGTACCTGGCGACGGCCCTGTTCGCCCTGCACGTGGTCGAGTCCTGGCGGGTCCCGACGATGGGCGTCGACCCGTACTGGCGGTGCTACGTCTCCCCGGCCTTCGTGACGGCCACGCCGGTGGAGGAGCTGGCCGGGGTGTGGGTGCACGAGGTCTCCCACCTGCTGCGCGACCACCACGGTCGCGGCGACCGCCTCGCCCGGGAGCAGGGGATGACCGGTCCGGGCGACCGGCTGCGGACGAACATCGCCGCCGACTGCGAGATCAACGACGACATCTTCGGCGACGGACTGGCCGAGCCCCGGGACGCGGTGACACCCCGACGCCTGGGGCTGCCGACCGGACGGCTGATGGAGGAGTACGTACGCGAGTTCGTGCTCGGCCGGTCCAGTCAGCGCCTGAACTGGCTGGACTGCGGCAGCGGCGCCGACGGCCTGGACCGCCCCTGGGACCTCGGCCCCGACGGCGCGCACGGGCTGAGCGAGCAGGAACGCGACGCCGTCCGCTTCCGGGTGGCCCAGGGCATCACGGGGCGTCCGGGCAGTTCCCCGGAGGGCTGGCGGCGCTGGGCGGAGGAGGCGTTCCACCCGCCGCAGCCGTGGCGGGACCTGCTGGGCGCGGCGGTCCGTTCGGCGGCGTCCGCCGCGGGGGCCGGGGAGGACTACAGCTACGGCCGTCCGTCGCGCCGTTCGGCGGGGCTGCCGGGGGCGGTCCTGCCGAGCCTGCGGCGCCGGCCGCCCAGGGTCAGCGTGATCATCGACACCTCGGGCTCGGTCAGCGACGCGGAACTGGGCAGCGCGCTCCTGGAGGTCGCCGCGATCTCCCGCTCCGTGGGCGGCCGCCGGGACCAGGTCACCGTGATCCCGTGCGACGCCGCGGCCCGGCTCGTGCACCCGCTGTGCCGGGGGGAGGGCATCCCGCTCGTCGGCGGCGGGGGCACGGACCTGCGCACGGGCTTCGCCCGCGCCCTGCGGACCCGGCCCGGTCCGGACGTCGTCGTGGTCCTCACCGACGGGCAGACGCCCTGGCCGGACCGCCGGCCACCGTGCCGGACCGTGGTCGGCCTGTTCCCCCGGCACCACGGCCGCCCGGCGGCGTGGATCGAGGAGGACCCGGAGTACGTACCGGACGGGCCGCCCGACTGGGCGCGGGTCGTCGAGATCGGGTAGCGCACCGGGCCCCGCGACGGGTGGGGGTTGCCGGGGGCCGGCGGTCGGGCAGGATGCGGGCATGGACCACGCAGCACTGGAACGCCGGGCCCGGGACCTCGCCACGGCCGGCGGCCGGCGGATCCTCGGGATCGCCGGACCGCCGGGCGCGGGCAAGTCCACCCTGGCCGGCCGGCTCGCGGCCGCGCTCGGACCGGAACTGGCCGTGGTCGTGCCGATGGACGGCTTCCACCTGGCCGGGGCCGAACTGCTCCGGCTCGGCCGGGCCGACCGCAAGGGCGCCCCCGACACCTTCGACGCCGCCGGGTACGCCGCCCTGCTGCGCCGCCTCCGGCAGCCGGCCGAGGCGGGCGTGGTGTACGCGCCCGCCTTCGACCGCTCGCTGGAGGAGCCGGTGGCGGGGAGCATCGCCTGCCGCCCCGAGGTGCCCCTGGTGATCACCGAGGGCAACTACCTGCTGTACGAGGCGGGGGAGTGGGGCGCGGTGGCGCCCCTGCTCGACGAGGTCTGGTTCCTCGCGCCCGACGACGCCCTGCGGGTGCGCCGGCTGACCGACCGCCACGTCCGCCACGGCAAGGACCCCGCGTACGCGGCGGACTGGGTGGCCCGCTCGGACGAGGCGAACGCGCGGCTCGTCGCGGCCGGGCGGCGGAAGGCCGACCTCGTGCTGGAGTGAGGGCGCGCCGGCCGGTGCTTCAGGGCCGGCGGGCCGCGGCGGCGTGCGCGAGCACCTCGCGGACCTCGGTCGCGATCGCGCTCTCGTTCCGTTCGAACTCCGGTCCGGTCAGGACCTGGGGGTCGGCGGGCAGGCCGGTCAGGACCGGGGTGTGCAGATGGCCGCCGGGCAGCTGCGGGGCGAGTTCGCCGCGCAGCCGGTTGGAGCGGTAGGCCACCTCGTTGGAGAGGTAGCCGCCCCCGCCGCCCGCGACGGCGCGCGATCCCGGCGTCGGACCGTCCGCGCGGTCCACCGGTTCGGTGCCGCCGGCCGGTATCTCCGTGACGTCGGGGTTCAGCAGCACCGGGTACGGGCTCTGGACCGCGCCGGTCACGGTGTCCACCGGGAGTGTGGTGCGGATGAACTCGGGGCCGGGTCCCATGCCGGGAGCCGTCACCGGGCGGTTGCGGGTCCCGCCGGACAGGGCGCCGGTGTTGTCGGGGTAGGGGTCCGCCGACCGCGACCGGCCCGCCCACTCCTCCAGCGTGAAGATCCCGGGGTATCCCTGGCTGACGGTGGTGATGAGGTCGGCCGGGCCGGGGCCGGCGGCGGCCGCCATCCGTGGGGCGAACGCGCGCTCCACGATGCCCGCGTCGAAGTCGGCGTACCGCACGGGCAGGACCACCGCGCGGATCTCGGCCGTGCCGCCGTCGGCGAGGGTGATGCGCCGGCCGTTGAGCTGGAGGGCCGCGGAGCCGGAGGGGTTGCCCCGGCGCAGTTCGGCGTCGAGGCCGAACGGGTCGAAGCCGCTGATGAACACCCGCCGGACCCCGGGGGCGCCGGTGAAGGAGTTGTCCGTCAGACCGCGGGAGGCGTCCTCGAACCGGGCGCGCAGCGCGGCCCGGTCGACGGGGAAGCCCGGTTCCCAGCGGGCGAGCGCGGCGGTCATGGCGAGCCGTGCCCAGTACAGCGGCCGGTCGTCGCCGGCGGCCAGGTCCCCGCCGGGCCGCTTGCCCTGGGCGCGGTGCACGGAGGCCTGCCAGAGGGCCTCGCCCCAGGCGTCGAGCAGCGGGCCGGCCTCGGCGGGCCGCCGTACGGTGCACAGGGCGGCCGGGAAGCGGTCCACGAAGGCCGACAGCCCCGCCCGTGCGACGAGGGCGGTGGTCCGGGGATCGGTGAGCCGGGTCTGTTCGGGGTCGAGCCGCGCGGTGGGGGAGGCGGTGCAGGACGCGCCGCTGGCGGCATGGGCGGGGGCGGTGGCCGCCAGGGGCAGGGTGCTCGCCAGGAGGACCGCGACGGTGGCGGCACGGCGTAAGAGCGTGGGCGTCACGCTGCGGGTCAGGAAGGTCATGCAATGTGACATTACATACGGGGGAAGCGGTCCCACCAGACGCCTTCCGGACGTCCGAGGGGACCGCTCCTGCTGCCGACCGGGTCAGCTGATCCAGCTCGTGGTCAGGTCCTGGACCGCGGAGCCGTCGAGGTCGGTCAGCTTGGTGCCGGTGAAACCGCGCGCCCACTCGGAGGTCTGGATCCGGAACGCCGGCCGGTCGGCGGTCAGGGCCTCGATGACCGCCTCGGCCGCCTCGGCGGGGGTCTGGGCACCGGTGAGGAACTGCGGGACGGTGCGGTCGACGTAGCGGCGCAGCGGCTCGGCGTAGTCCCCGGCGGCGGCCATGTACTCCTCCAGGTCGACCCCGAGGTTGTTCACGAACTCGGTGGCCACGGCGCCGGGCTCGACGACCGAGACGCTGACGCCCAGGGTGCGGGCCACCGGGGCCAGGCTCTCCATGTAGCCCTCGACGGCGAACTTCGCCGCGCAGTACGCCTCGTTGAACGGCTGGCCGATGACGCCGCCCACGCTGGTGACCGTGATCAGGCGGCCGCCCGAGGCCCGCAGGTGCGGCATGGCGGCCTTGGAGACGTTCAGGACGCCGAAGAAGTTGACCTCCATGACCTTGCGGACGTCGGCGACGGTCTCGTTCTCCAGGGTGCCGAGGTGGCCGGCGCCGGCGTTGTTGACCACCGCGTCCAGGCGGCCGTAGTCGGCGATCACCCCGTCGACGGCGGCGGCCACGGAGGCCTCGTCGACGACGTCCAGCTGCCGGATGTCGAGCTCGACGCCCGCCTCGGCGGCGGCCTTGCGCAGGGCGTCCGCGCGGCCGGTGTCGCGCAGGGTGGCGACGGTGGTCCAGCCGGCCCGCGCGGCGGCGATCGCTGCGGCGAGGCCGATGCCGGAGGAGGTGCCGGTGATGAGGACGGTGCGGGGGGTGCTGGTGGAGGACATGGGGAGTGCCTTTCGGGAGTTAGGGGAGTCGTGTGGGGCGCGGGATGCACGGGAGGTAGGCCGATGACGCATTTATGTGCGTGCACACACATCATAGAATTGTGTGCGTGTGCACGCAACCCCTAAAATCGGTCCATGACACCGAGGACCAAGAAACTCACCCAGGCCGAGATGCCGGACGCGGACTACGCCTTCTACGGGCTGGTCTGGGCCGGCACCACCCTCACCGAACGGGTCGACCGGGCCCTGACCAAGGCACATGACCTCCCGGTGTCCTGGTTCGAGGTCCTGCTGTGGCTGGCCGCCAGCCCCGAGCCGGTCCCGGCCTCCGTCCTCGGCAACAGCACCATGCTCAGCCGCAGCCAGGTCTCCCGGGTGGTGGACGCCCTCCAGGGGCGCGGCCTGGTCACCCGTACCCCTTCCGCGCGCGACGCCCGCTCCGTCGAGGTGGCCCTCACCCCGGAGGGCCACCGGCTCTTCGCCGCGGCCGATGCCACCCGCCGCGAGGTGCTCGCCCCCGTCTTCACCGACCTGCTCGACGCGCAGGACATCGCGGCGCTCGCCGCGGTCTGGCGCAAGCTCAAGGCGGCCAAGGAGAAGCACGCGGATCAGTAGACGAGCCGGTGGTCAGTAGACCAGCCGGTACGTCACGTCGTGCGGCACCGGGTGCGGCGCCGCCCTGGGGTAGACCAGGCGGATCATGGTGAACCGGCTCGCGTCGGCATGCCCGGGCCAGGGCTTCGGGTGGCTCAAGGTGACCCGCACCGGATACGGCACGAAGCGCCCGGCCGCGCAGTACGGCCGGCAGTTGTTGACCATGTCGATCCCCGTGGCCGTCGCGGTGCGTGGGCCCCAGCTGCTCCAACGCAGCCTGACGAGCTGGTTGTTCCCGTCGCCGCAGGCGAGCAGGTACTTCTTGGGCCGCACCTGCGGCGCCCCGAAGCAGTCCACGACCACCACGCCCGAAGGTGCGGGCATGGGCTCCGCCGCCGACGCCGGGACGGTCGTGGCTGCCAGCAGCCCCGCCGCTCCCCAGAACAGCGCCGCCCGCGCCCTGGATCCGATCCTGCCCGCGCGTCGTCCTGCGCTGCTCGCTGTGGTGGCCACGAGACCCCCTTGCTCGCCCTTGCGTGCCGCTGGAGGCGGCGGCCGCGCCGCCCTCCACCGCCAGCTTCTCCCAAGTCGGCGCCCCCCGCACCCGCAGGCGGGACGATCAAGGGGGCCCGCAGCCAGGCCCGGCGAGGACCTCCGAATTCGATTGCCCGCGGGGTGCACGCCCTTCTAGGGTCGATCCCGATGAACGGCGTGTAGCTCAGCAGAAGAGCACCGGACTCGGGATCCGGAGGGCGCAGGGGCAGAACCTGCCGTGCCGGCTGATGAACGAGATCGCTGACCAGCAGCTTCCGACGCCCCGCCCGACCCACCGCGCGCCCACCGTCACGGTGTCCCCGGCCTACGCCGCCCAGCAGTTGGCACGGGCCCTGCGGACCTCCGAGACCCACCCGGACGAGGCCACGCGCGCCCGCGCCGAAGGCCGGACGAGCCAGTGGCGCGCCGTGCTGGAGGGGATCGCCGGCGGTCGGCTCGACGTCGGTTCGCGCACGCCCGTGGCAGGACTTCCGGCCTGGGTGACGCCGGAGGTGGTGCGCGGAGGGTTCGCCACGGGCACGTCCGCGGCGGCCGGTCCGCTCACCCCGCACGAGGAGGAGGCCGCGCGCCGCGCGGGCGTCCCCGCGACCCGCGCGGACCTGTTCGCCCATGCCCTCACCGCAGCGGGCCTGGCCGACCTCTGGGCACTGCTCGACAGCGGCCGGTACGAGGTGACGCTGCCGGAGGAGTCCGCCCTGCTGACCGTCGCCTGGCTGGTGCGCGCCGACGACATCGAGGCGGCGGCCGCCCTGGTGGCGGAACTCCAGCCGTTCGCGGACCGGTTGCGGTTCCTGCCCCGCCCCGTGGACCGGCCGTCCGCCGAGGTGGGCGCCATGCACCGGCGCACCGTCGGCGAGGTGTCGGCCCAGCTCGCGCAGCGGCAGCCGAAGGCCGCGGTCGAGGCGCAGCGCGAAGCGCTGACCGTGTGGCGGCCGTTCGAGGACGAACTCCTCTCCTACTGGCTGCGCCACGGGACGGACGCGACGGACGCGGTGCAGGTGGTGGACGCGACGGACGTGGTGGACGTGGCGGAGAGGGCCGACCGGGCGGGCCGCCCTCGCACCGCGCCGCGCGGCCTGGGGGAGCGGCAGGCCGAGGCCGCCGCGTTGCTGGAGCGCTACCACCGGCTCGCGGCCGCCCACCCGCGGTGCGGCAAGCACCGGAACCCGAAGTCCAACGCGGGCATCCTGCGCCGCGCCCTGGAGGAGACGGCCGCCGGGCGGCCCGTGCCACCCCGGCCGGCAGGGCTGCTGCGCCATGCCGTGCGGGCGATGGTGGCCAAGCGCGGAGTGCCCGGGTCCGCCCGGCACACCCGTCTGCGGGAGGTGCAGGCCCGGCAGGCGGCCCTGCCCTCGCACCACCACATCGCCGCCCTCGTCGTCCAGCGGCTGGCCGGACTGGACCAGCACCAGGGGACGCCCGACGTGGAGTCGCCGGTCGTCGCGGTCACCGCCGAGGAGGCGGCCGTGACCGGTATGCCCGCCGGAACCGCCGTCCCGGTGCGGCTGCGCGCGGCCGTGCGTTCCGCGCTGAGCGCGCCCTTGGAGACGCTGGTCGAGCGCGGGCTCGTACCGTCCGCCGAGGTGCTGGCGGAGCTGGTGCCGCAGGTGGTGGCCGCGGCGACCGCCGAGCGTCACCCCGACCCCGCCCTGCGGACGCTGTCGGCCGCCACGTACCGGGCGTTCCGCAACCGCCGTTCTCTGCTGCTGCTCGACCTCCAGCACCAGGTGCGGGTGGAGGAGCTGCCCTGGGTGCGGGCTCTCGCCGGGCACGGCACCGACGCGGACGCCGCCGCCCGGGCGCGGGCCGCGGCGGGGAGCGCGCTGCGTCGGCTCGGTGACCTCGCGCTGGCTTCGTTCCCCGGAACGCTGCTGCCCAACCCGCTGGTCCGCGAGCTGTCCCACCTCGGTCGGCAGGCGGAGCTGTCGGCACCGTTCGTGGAGGAACTCGCGGCCGACATCTTCATGGGCACCTTCACCCCGAAGTTCCTGACGGCCGCCCGCGTCGCGGCAGACCTCCTGGAGGGCACCCTCTACGCGCGCTACTACGGGATCGACTGCGCGGTCGTGCGCAGCATGGCCGTGGTCCAGGCCGCGCAGTCCCTCGCCCGCAAGGGGCAGGGGGCCCGTACGAACGGGCAGCCCGCGACGGCGGCCGCGTTCGCCGAGCTGTGTGCCGAGCGGGCGGCCCGCGCCCGGACAGCGGGTGCGAAGTCCGCCTCGGGCGGCTCCTCCTGGGCGTGGTCGCCGGCCGCGAACGGCACTGTCATCGAACAGGCGCAGATCCTCACCACCCACAACCTGGCCGTCCTCGTCGACCGGGCGGGTGTGGCACCGTCGGGCGGCTGGGAGGAGCCGGCCCGGGCCTGTTTCGCCACCGTCTGCCGGCTGGTGGGCCGGGTGCACGGGCATCCACGTCCGCTGGGCACGGTGAAGGACGCGGCGTACGCGTGGCGGCAGATGCTGTTCCACCTGTCGCTGTGCCCGCCCGACCGGCAGGCCGCGGTGGTGGAGTGGGTGGCCGCCGAGGCGGCCCGGCAGCCGTGGCACGTGGCCGCCCGGCTGGGCCCGGCCGTCGCCGGACTGCGGATGGTGGCCGCGGGCGGTGAGTTCGGGCCCGACGGCACCGCCCACGGCGGCCTGGTCCGGCGCTTCCTCGGCTGGACCACGGAGGGGCACTGGATGTGCCGGCGTCCGGCACCGGCCGCCACCTCGGCCTGAGCAGGGGAGGAGGGACGGCCGGCCCCGGTGGGAGGGCCGGTCGTCGCCGGGCCGGGGAGTTGTCGGCCGAGGAGTTGTCCACAGGCGCCGGGACCGGGATGGGCGTTGTCGGCGACGGCTGGCACGATCGAGCCATGAACTTCCAGATCCCGCTGCCGTCCGATCCGAGCACATCGGAGGTGTACACCGACTGGGTCAAGATCCACGACCCGGGTGCCGGGCCCGCCGCGCTCGAACTGCTCGACGCCGTCCGCGAGGGTGCCCGGCGGGCGTACGAGAAGCCAGGAGCCTTCCTGTCCGCCATGCAGTGGCGGGCGCGGAGACTGCCGCCGGCCCATCTGCCCTGGTTCTGGGAGACGGTGGGCCACCGCCTCTTCCGTGTCCACCCGCGCACGGCGGGCCGGGCGTTCACCCTGGCGCGCAAGGCGGAGCGGGAGCACCGGCTGCCCGTGGACACCGACCGGCACCGGGCCGCCGTCCGGATGTTCGTCCGGGCCGGCGCCCTGGCCACCGCCGAGCTGAGCGCCCATCAGACCTGGCTGGCCGACGTACGGGGACCCGTCGCCGCGCACACGGAGTTCGTCGAGGTCCTGGCGGACTGGACGGCCGCCGGGGGCGAGCTGCCGTCCGATCTCGCCACCCGACTGCGGGCCTCGGCGCGCGCCGCCGGCCTGGGGACGGCGGAGGACGCCCGGGTGATCGTGCCGATGGTGGCTGCCGCGCGCGGCCAGGCGGTCCCCGACCGGCTGCTGGACGCCGTCGCGAAGCTGACCGCCACGCATCCGCCCGCGGAGGAGCTGCACGTCCCGCTCCTGGAGCTGTTCCCCGACTCCCGCAAGGACGCGGCGGCCTGGCTGCGCCTCCTGCTGCGCTCCGGCGTCGCCGACGCGGCGGCGGCCGGCCGGGCGGAGCCCGCGGGCGGACTCACCGACTGGCTGCGCCGGTACGCCCGCACGTACGGCCACCAGCGCACCGGCGGCGGAATCTCCCGCCAGCCCATGCCCGAGGAGATCCTGGAGCTGGTCGTCCTGTTCGCCCCCCGGATCAAGGCGGCGGGCACGCCCGTGCGCCTGCACGAGGACCGGTACCGCTGGCCCGGCCTGGACGCGGACCTGCTGGACGTGTGCCTCGCCGAGGGCATCCCCGTGGAGGACCCAGGTCCGACCGTGCGCCTGCAGTACTGGGGCGACCGGTCCAAGCGGGACCTCAAGGCGCTGGCCGCCGACCCGGTGTTCGGCCGCCGACTGGAAGGCACCGTCCACGCCGCGCGACACGGGGGTGGCACGGCCATCACCCGGCTGCCGGAGAACGCCGGGATCACCGCCGAGGTGCACACCCGCATCGAAGCACTGCTGCGCGCACTGCGCGGCGGCGGCCTGGCCGCCGCCGACGAAGCGGTGAACGAGCTGCACGAGCTGCTGGACCGCCCGACCGCCACCGCCCTGGACGGCATCGAGGAGGCGCTGGCCGAGCTGGACCTCACCGGGCCGCTGGCCCGCGCGCTGCGCGCCGGACTGCCCGAGGAGCTGGGCTGGCCGGCGCTGGAGGCGGCCCTGGCCGGCTTCGCCCCCGGCGAGCAGATCAAGGTCACCTCCACCTGGCCGGTGCTCACCCTCTACTCGCACCGCCGCGCCGTCGCCGTCGACCACGCCGGTGAGCGCGGATCGTGCACCTTCACGCTGCCCGACGACGCCACCTTCCACAGCGTCCACCACGTCGGCGGTGACCACCTCGTCGCCTGGACCACCCACGAGCGCAACGACTGGGGCGAGCACGCCTTCTGGGCCAGCCGTCCCGAGGAGGTGTTCACCCCCGAGCAGCAGTTGGGCCTGCGCCCCTACGACAGCATGATCCAGGGCGGGCTCGGCTTCCACTTCGAGACCCCGGACGGAGGCGGCCGGCACGACGGCGAGCGGGTGCTGCGGCCCGGCGGCCGCGAAGGCATCGGCGACCTCGACCTGATGATGAGCGACGGCCGGCGGTTCTGGAGCGCGCCGACGTTCCACACGCACGACAAGCGCACCCGGGTCGACCCCCTCACGGGGGAGCCGACCGGCGACCGGAACCCTCCGGAGGCCCTGCGCCGGGCCGGAGCCCCCGACGGCTGGGCCGACTCCGACAACAAGCAGTCCCTGGCCGCCCTGCCCGACGGCGCCCCCGAGTCCCCGCTCGGCCAGGACGGCCGCCTGGTGGGCTGCCGGGTCTTCCACCGCACCCCGTGGAGCGGGTACTCGCCCCGCGAGTTCCTGCTGGAGTCCCTCGACGGTCGCCGCGCCGAGTACCGCACCCGCACCTGGGGCCGCGACCCCTGGGGCATCCTCGCCATGCCGGCCGGCGGCGAGGACGTCGTCGCCGTGGACGTGGACACCATCCGCTGCCATGCCGCCGAGGACAACTCCCTGCTGTGGCAGGTCCGGTCGTTCGCCGGGTCCCCACGACGGCGCGGGCACCGCAGTGCCGCCACCCTCGGCGAGGAGGTGGGTCCCGTGCCGCCGCCCGCGTTCTGGCACTTCCTCACCGCGCGCGACGAGACCGCGTCCAAGACCCTGCGGTCCGTCGACGACCGGGCCGTACGGGCCCTGCTGGACGCCGCCCTGGAGGAGGACCGGACCCCGGCCCTGCCCGGGGTGACCGAGCCCCGCGTCGCCGAAGGCGTCGCCCGTGCGGCGCGGCTCGCGGCCGACGTGCTGCGCCGGCGCAGGGAGCTCTCCCGGCGGATCGGCATCATGCGGTCGGCCCCCGCCGTCACCCTCACCACCGCCGTCCCGGACACCGACCTGACTCCCGCCCTCCACGGACTCCTGCCCATGCTCCGGGCGTTCGAGAAGCACATGCCGCAGCGCCAGCCGGCGCTGCTGACCTCCGTCGCCGCCGACGGACGGCATCTGCGCGGGGAGATCGACGACGAGACCCGGCGGCTCGCCCTGCCGGCGGCGCCGCCCGAATGGGCCGTCCTGGTGGGTGGGATCGACGCGGTGGCCTGGCGCGCGGCCGTCGCCCACACCCCCGACGAGGAACGCGCCGCCCTGGCCGCCCTGCTGGAGACCTGGAGCCGCCAGCCCTTCGCCGAAACGGGCAGCACCTGGCGGATCGGCCGTGCGGGCGACGAGGCACTGGAGGCCTGCCGGGCAGCCGGCGCGGTCGTCGCCTCGACCGCTGCACGCGGAGGCCTGGCCCGGTTCCTCCAGCGCGGCACCGACCCGGCACCCGCCGGCGCGCAGGAGTGCACGACCGTCACCATCGACGGTGACGACACGGCCCGCCTGCCGCGCCTGCTGGAACTGCTCGACCGGCACGGCCCGCTGACCGTCCCGCCGGAGGCGGTGGACCTCTTCTGCTGGCGCACCGGGCTCCGCCGCCCCCTCGCGGTCCTCGTGCTCGCCGGACTGCCCGCCCGGGAACACCATGACGACAACACGGCCCTGCTGCGCAAGCTCCCGTACAAGCTGAGCAAGGAGCTGATCCGGGACTACGGCATGCTGCTCGCCCACGAGCTGGGCTCCGCCGGGCAGCGCGCGGTCCTGGCGGCGGGCGTGCCCGAGGATCCGGCCGAGCTCTGGCAGCCCGGCGGAATGACGGCCGCGGCCGCGCGCATGGCCAAGGCATGGGTCGGGCTCCTCGGTACGACCCCGTACGTCGACGAGCAGTTGGCCGTACAGATGGAGGAGGACCTCGGGCTCGGAGCGGACTGGGCGACTGCGCTGACGGCCGGCCGGGCGCCGGAGGGCCGCGGCGACTTCGGGAAGCACGGTTTCGTCCTCCGGCCCACCCCGGAGGGGGAACTCCGGCTCCACCTGCGCCGGTCCGACGGCACGACCGGCACATGGATGGCGGGGAGCAGCCCGTTGCACCAGTCGGTCGGCTCGATGATCGTCTGGGCACTGACCGAGCGGCCCGTCGGAGACCCGGCCGCGGCCGGCGCGCTGGCCCTGTACACCCGGCTGCGGGCGGTGCTGGACGACCCCGGCACGCTGGTACCGGTGCTGTACCCCCGGGCGCCGGGACTGGTCGGTGCCCCGGGGTTCGCCCCGTACGAGGGTGCGTGCGTCCCGTGCCCGGAGCCCTTCGCCGACGGTGTCACGGAGGCTCCGACGGCCCACGACAACGGCTTGTTCGTGGTGGCGGCGCCCCGCGGGGACGTCTTCGTCCGGACGGCCTCGCTCGCCGATGCCGATCAGGTCGAGCGAGCGGTACGGCTGTGCGCGGACCTGCGGCTGACCGCTCTGCAGGAGCGGCTCACCACGCTGCGGGCCGAGCTCGCCGGACTCGACCGGATCGTGGCGCGTGCGGCCGACACCCCGGTCGGGGCCGGGGGCTACGAGACCAACCCGGCGCTCAGCGTCCCGGACCTGGTCGCCGAGGTGGCCCGGACCCTGGGGACGGGTGCGGACGCCGCCGCGCTGTACCTCCAGCTGCTGACCCTGTCCCGGCCCACCGACAAGAACCTGCGCCGCTGGAACGGCTGGTCCGCCGACCGGCACAAGTCGGCCCAGGCCGAGCTGGTCGCCACCGGGGCGGTGCTCAGCGGCAGACGGCCCCGCGCGGGACGGACGGCGTTCGTCCCGGGGGAGTGGACCGACCTGAAGGCTCCTCACCTGCCCCTGGAGCAGCCCAAGGCGGCCACCCATCTGGCCTCGGTCCACGGCAGGTCGGTCCACGCTCCGTACCTGCGCCTGCTGGCGCCCGAGCCAGTGCACGAGATGTTCGCGCGGGCCTGGGCCCGGTCGAGGGAGGTGGTCGCACGGCAGAACGTCACCCACGGGAGCTGAGGCCTGGCGCCGCGGTGCCGGAAGGACGGCGGGACGGCGGGACGGCGGGACGGCAGGGGGTGGTGCTCGGTGGCATGCCGGTCGGCGCCACCGCACCCCGCGCCACCCCGCCACCGCACCC
>NZ_RPRY01000092.1 GCF_003949795.1 Streptomyces sp. WAC06614 | reverse complement strand
GCCCAATGATGCTCGGGGCCTGCTACCACCGGGTAGCAGGCCCCGAGCATCATTGGGCACCCGCCTCGCCGCGACAAGGGTCAGGACGGCAAACACGTTCCGTACAGGGCGGGTCAGGCCGAAGTCGACTCCCCTGAAGCCGCGTTCGCCCGCTCGCGCGTGCAGCTCGCGGCGACGGTGTCGGCGAAGGCCAGGACGGATGGGGCGAGGGCGTCCCAGCGGCGTGCCGCCCAACCGACGGCGAGCGGGGGCAGGTCGGGGACGGGGACGAACCGGAGCTGCCCGTCGGCCGGGGCCCGCAGTCCCGGGACGGCGGGGACGACCGTGTGTCCGAGGCCGAGTTCGGCGAGGAGCAGCGCGGTGTCCCAGTCCGCCACGCTGGTGTCCGAGCCCACCCGGACGCCCAGGGCGTGGAAGGCCGCGTCCAGCCGGGCGCCGGACAGGGAGTTGGGCGGGAGCCGGACCAGGTGGAGGCCGGTGAGGTCGGTGGCGTCGACGGCGGGCCGGTCCGCGAGGGGGTGGTCCGCGGGGACGGCGAGCACCCAGGGCAGGTCGACCACCGGCCGTTGCTCGATGCCGGGCACCGGTGGGCCGATGGTGACCCAGGCCAGGTCGAGGGTGCTCGCCAGGAGGGCGTCGAAGCAGCGGCGGGTGGAGGTCTCGGTCCGGAACTCCAGGCTCACGTGGGGGTGTCGGCGGCGGAAGCCGACGATCGCCCCGGCCATGAAGTGCCGGACGGTCGCGCCGCCGGTGCCGACGCGCACGGATCCCCCGTCACCGACGGCCAGGTCGGCGAGCCGGCGCAGGGCCCGGTCCAGCCCTCCGATGCC
Organism: Streptomyces sp. WAC06614; assembly: GCF_003949795.1. GTDB lineage: Bacteria > Actinomycetota > Actinomycetes > Streptomycetales > Streptomycetaceae > Streptomyces. Next base: position 22,382 of record NZ_RPRY01000092.1, on the reverse strand, counting down.
GTCGGCCGCGGCCTCGTAGAGGACCCGGCCGGCCTCGGTGGGCGCCACCCCGCGGGGCCTGCGCTCCAGCAGCCCCACTCCCGTCTCCCGCTCCAGCCGCTTCACGTGCTGGCTCACGGCGGACTGCGTACGGCCCAGTTCCCGCGCCACGCCGCTGAGGCTGCCGGTCCGGCACACGGCCACGAACACCCGGAGGTCGTCCAACGTCACAACGCCCAAGCTAGAGCTTGGGCTTGGCCAAGGAAACCCCAGGATTGACTGAACTCCCGGCCGGGCGGCACGATCGTGGTGGGCCCAGGCGGCAACCCTGTCCGGCGGCCGCGTCGCCCGGTTCCGGAGCCGGACCGCGAACGCCGGACGGGTGCCGACCGTCGACCGTCCTCCCTTCCGGGGCAGCGACCCGTTGTCAGTGGGCGCGCGTAGGGTCGTGGCATGGAGACGATCACGATCATCCCGGGGGACGCCACCGTTCCCCAGGCCAAGGGGCCGAAGATCATCGCGCATGTGTGCAACGATCTCGGCGGCTGGGGCAAGGGCTTCGTACGGGCCGTCTCCCGGCGCTGGCCGGGACCCGAGGCGGACTACCGCGCCTGGCACCGCGACCGCGCCCGGAACGACTTCGGCCTCGGCGCCGTCCGGCTGGTCCAGGTACGACCCGACACCTGGGTCGCCAACATGGTCGCCCAGCGGGGCATACGCACGGGCAGCGCGGGCGTCCCCCTACGCTACGACGCCCTGGAGCGCTGCCTGACGGCACTGGCCGACCACGCCCTCGCCCTGGGCGCCTCCGTGCACATGCCGCGCATCGGCTGCGGGCTGGCGGGCGGGAAGTGGTCGCGCGTGGAGCCGCTGATCAGTCGGGCGGTCACCGCCAGGGAGGTGGCCGTGACGGTGTACGACCACGGCTGAGCGACGTACGGCCGAGTGATCTCACGGCTGCGCGACTACGCCGGTGCCTCGGTGCTCTCGGGGGAGGCCGGTGGACTCGCGGGGCTCAGAGGACCCGAGGGGCTCTGGTGGCTCAGGGGGCTCGGCGTGAAGGTGACCGGGAGGGATTCGGGGCCGCGGAGGCCGCCGGGGCGGTAGGGGATCCGGGCCGGGTCCACGGCCAGGGCGAGGTCCGGGAGCCGGCGCAGGACGGTGCCGATGGCGATCTGGCCCTCCAGGCGGGCCAGCGGCGCGCCCAGGCAGTAGTGCACGCCGTGGCCGAACGCGAGGTGGGCGTTGTCCTTCCGGGTGATGTCCAGGCGGTCGGGGGCGGGGAACCGCGCCGGGTCCCGGTCGGCGAGCGCCGATCCGATCAGCACGGTCGCGCCCCGCGGCACGGCCACGCCCGCGAGCTCCAGGTCCTCGCGCGCGAACCGCGCGATGCCGGGGTTGACGGGGCCGTCGTAGCGGAGGAACTCCTCGATCGCGCCCGGCAGCAGCTCGGGGTCGGAGCGCAGCAGGGCGAGCTGCTCGGGGTGGGCGAGCAGCAGGGCGATGCCACCGCCGATCAGGTTGACCGTGGTGACGTAGCCGGCGACCAGCAGCAGGAACGCCATGGCGACCAGCTCGTCCTCGGTGAGCCGCTGCTCCTCGTCGCGGGCCGCGACCAGGGCACTGAGCAGATCCTCGCCGGGCCGGGCCCGTTTGGCCTGGACGAGCCCCACGAGGTAGGCGTGCATCTGCTTCCACGCCTCATTCATGACGGCAGGGTCGGGCAGTTCGGGGCCCCGCATGATCATGCGGTCGGTCCAGGCCTGGAAGTCGTGCCGGTCGTCGTACGGCACCCCGAGCAGCTCGCTGATCACCGCGACGGGCAGCGGCAGCGCGAGGTCGGCGACGAGGTCGGCCCGCCCGGTCGGGACGACCGCGTCCAGCAACTGGTCGGCGACGGACTGGATCCGGGGCCGCAACGCGGCGACGCGCCGTGCCGTGAAGGCCTTGGAGACCAGCCGGCGCAGCCGGGTGTGGTCGGGCGGGTCGCTGCGGAGCATGGTGCTGAGCATCGACTCGCGCTCGGTCTCGGGCAGCTGCGCCAGCAGCCGCGGGTCCGAGGCGTCGCGGACGTCGCTGCTCAGCCGGGGGTCGGACAGGGCCGCGAGCGCGTCGTCGTAGCGGGTGACGAGCCAGGCCTCCAGTCCGCCGGCGATGACGACGCGGCGCACCGGGCCGTCCTCGCGCAGCTCCCGGTACAGCGGGAACGGGTCCGCGAGGAAGGCCGCGTCCGCGTAGGGAAGGAGCACCGACTGTTGCTGCTGCTCGCTCATGACGCCTCCAGGCTGCCGCGACCGCGCTACTGCTTCCTCTTCTCCATGCTCCCTGTCCGGGGCGATGCTATATGCCCTGCTCTCCCTGGATGTCGGTTTCCGGTCACGTCGAGGGAAGGGTGGTGCAGTGGCTCCGGGGGCGCCGGCGGCCGGCATGGCCAGGATCCCCCGCTCCCGTTCGGTGGCGGCGGCGCGGATCAGCCGGTTCCGGTGGCCGGGGTGTCGCTACGGCCCTACGCCCGGCCCGGAGCCCGCAGGCCGGACAGGAGGACGTGGAGGGCGAGGTCGGTGGCCTCCGGGAGGGGGGTGTCGTCGAGGAGGCCGCCTACGGCCAGGGTGGCCAGGCCGTGGACGGTGGAGAACGCCACCTGGGCCAGGCGGACCGGGTCGCCGGTGCGGACGGTGCCGTCCTGCTGGGCCTCGGCGATCAGGGCGGCGGCGATGTCCAGGGCCCGGTGGCCGAGTTCGCGCAGGGCGCCCCCGGGGCGGGCCTCGTGCTTGGCGGCGAACATCAGCTGCAGCAGCGCGGCCCGCTCGACCGCGAAGCCCACGTACGCCTGCCCGAGCGCGGCCAGGCGCTGCTCCACGGGCCCGGGCCCCTCGGCCGCCGCCTGGAGCCGTGCGTTGAGTGCGGTGAAGCCGTCGACCACGAGCGCGTCCAGGACCGCTTGGCGGTCGCGGAAGTGGCGGGTCGGGGCGGCGTGGCTCACGCCCAGGTCGCGGGCGAGGCCGCGCAGCGAGAGCGCGGCGGTGCCCGATTCGGTCAGGACCACCTCGGCCCGTTCCAGCAGGGCGGCCCTGAGGTTGCCGTGGTGGTAGGAGCCTTCGGACACTGCGCTCTCCTCGATGCGTCGCCGATCAATGTTGGCGGTTGACTACAATGTTTGCGGATGCCTACATTGATGATGTCGCACCGTGGGGCGACAGAAGTGGAGCAACCGACGTGTCCAGCATCTCCTACCGGGGGACGACAGCCCTCATCACCGGTGCCAGTGCGGGCCTCGGCGAGGAGTTCGCCCGTCAGTGGGCCGAGCGCGGCGCCGACCTCGTCCTCGTCGCCCGCCGCCTCGACCGGCTCCAGGCGCTCGCCACCGACCTCGGGAAGACGTACGGCATCACCGCCACCGCCATCGCCGCGGACCTGACCCGGCCGGGCGCCGGCGCCGCGCTCCGGGCGGAGCTCCAGGAGCGGGGCATCGGCATCCAGACCCTGATCAACAACGCGGGCTTCGGCAGTCACGGCGCCTTCCTGGAGCAGGAGCCCCAGCAGATCGCCGACATGATCCAGCTCAACATCGGCGCGGTCGCCGAGCTGTCCCGGGTGTTCCTGCCCGACCTCGTGGCCGACGGCCGGGGCGCGCTGGTGAACGTGGCGAGCGCGGCCGCCTACCAGCCCACCCCCGCCATGGCGGTCTACGGTGCGACCAAGGCCTTCGTGCTGCACCTGACCGAGGCGCTGGCGTACGAGAACCGCCGGTCCCCGCTGCGCGTGCTGGCGGTCTCGCCCGGGCCGGTGAGCACCGAGTTCTTCGACGTGGTCGGCACCCGGGACGCGGCGGTCGGGCGCATGGCCACCCCGGCCCAGGTCGTGGCGGCCACCCGCCGTGCGCTGGAGCGCCGCAGCACCCCTCCGAGCGTGGTCGCCGGGCTGGCCAACCACCTGTCGACCCTGGCCTCCCGGCTCGTGCCGCGGCGCGTGGCACTCACCGTCGCGGGGCACGCCCTCAAGGCCTGACCACCCCCCACCCGGCCGGCGGCCGAAGCCCGCGCACCGGGTGGCCGGCGAGGCCGCGCCCCCCGCGCCGCCGCGCCCGCCGGGCGCCGGCCGCCGTCGGGGAGAAGCCGCACCGCCCCGTGCTACGTCGCCTGGAGGGCCAGGGTCGGGGAGAGGCGTGCGGCGCGGACGGCCGGGTACAGACCGGCCAGGGAGCCGATCACCAGGGTGGAGGCGAAGCCGCCGGTGACCGCCCAGAGGGGGACCACCCAGGGGAGGTCCCCGCTGCGGGCGTAGACGGCAGTGGCCACGGCGCCGAGGGCGATGCCCGCGAGGCCGCCGAGCCCGGACAGCATCAGGGACTCCGTGACGAACTGGATGCGGATCTGGCCCCGGGTCGCGCCCAACGAGCGGCGCAGGCCGATCTCGTGGCGGCGCTCCAGCACCGAGATGATCATCGTGTTGGCCACGCCGACCCCACCGACGAGCAGAGCGATGCCGCCCAGACCGAGCAGGAGCGTGCTGAACGCCCCTTCCGTGGCGGCCTTCGCCTGCAGGGCCGCGGACGGGTCGGTCACCGAGACCGTGCTCGGGCTCTGCGGGTTGGCCGTCCGGGCGATCAGGGCGCGTACCTCCTCGACCCGGTCGTCCGCCGAGCGTTCGTAGACCGCGGTCGGGTGGCCGTCGAAGCCGAACTGTTCCTCGGCGGCCTGCCAGCCGATCAGTGCCGAGCGTTCGATCTCGGGCGCCAGCGGGACCGCGTCCAGGATGCCGATGACGGTGAAGTACCGCCCTCCGATGAACACTTGACCGCCGGCGCCGCTGATGCCGAGCCGCTCGGCGGTGACATGGCCCAGCACCACGGACGGGTAGCGGGAGGTGGCGTCGTTCAGCCAGGTGCCCGAGCGCATCCTGGCGCGCAGGACTCCCGGGAGATCGTCCTTGACCGCCTTCAGGGCGATCCCGCCGGTCTCCTCCTTGGGGATCTTCTCCGAGCGGCGGACCGACTCCGGCACGTCGCCCGTCGTGCCCACCGACCGCACCCCGTCGATCCGGGAGATCATCCCGGGGGCCTCCGCGGGGAGCTTGGTGTCCTGGCCGGCGAACATCGACCGGCCCGGGGTGACCACCAGCATGTTGGTGCCCAACTTGTCGAGTTCCTGGAGGAGTTTGGCCTGGCTGGACGAGGACACGCCGACCACGGCGATCATCGTGGCGATGCCGATCGCGATGCCGAGGGCGGACAGGAACACCCGCATCGGGCGGGACCGCAGCCCGGCCGAACCGACGTGCAGGACGTCACGGGGGCCGAGCCGGGGCGGCCGTAGCCGGGGCGTCGTCATGGCGCCTCCCCGGCCGCCGCCCGGTGGCGCCCCTGCTGGTGGCGCCCCGGCCGGTGCTCGCCCGCCCGGGTGTGCCAGGCGTCGGAGACGATCTCGCCGTCCCGGATCCGTACGGAGCGCGGCAGGCTCGCGGCGATCTCCTGGTCGTGGGTGATCACGGCGATGGTGGAACCGTCCGCGTTCAGCTCGCGCAGCAGGTCCATCACCGACCGTCCGGACGCCGTGTCCAGCGCGCCCGTCGGCTCGTCCGCGAGCAGCAGGTCCGGCTCGCCGGCCACCGCCCGGGCGATGGCCACCCGCTGCTTCTGCCCGCCGGACAGTTCGTGCGGCCGGTGGTCCATCCGGTCACCGAGGCCTACGCGCTCCAGCGCGGCCTCGGCCCGACGGCCCCGCTCGGCCCGGGAGAGGCCGCAGTAGAGCAGGCCCTCGGCGACGTTGGCCCGGGCACTGATGCCCGGCACGAGGTGGAAGGACTGGAAGACGAAGCCGACATGGCGGGAGCGCAGCGCGGACAGGGCGCGGTCGGACAGGGCCGCCACGTCGTGCCCGGCGATGGCGACCCGGCCGGCGCTCGGCCGGTCCAGCGTGCCGACGATGTGCAGCAGGGTGGACTTCCCGGAGCCGGACGGGCCGACGATGCCGAGGAGTTCACCGTCCAGGACGGTCAGGTCCACCCCGCGCAGCGCCTGGACGCCGCCCGGGTACTCCTTGGTGACACCGGTCAGCTCGACCACCGGGCGGGCGTGCGAGGAGTATGCGGCGCGTGTCGTCGTCATGAGGCCGGCACCCCCACCTGCATGCCCTCCTTCAGGGCGTCGCCCTTGACCTCGACGCGGCCCTGGCCGAACATGCCGAGTTCCACCGGGACCTCCCGTGCGGTGCCGTTCTCCACGACCTGGACGCCGAAGCCGCCGCCCGCGAGGGCGATCAGGGCGTTGACGGGGACCGAGAGCACGCCCTTGCGGGTCTCGCCGGTCAGCCGGACCGAGACCGGGGACTGGTCGGGGCCCTTGACCTGGGCGGCGTTGTCCAGCGTCACCGTGATCTGGACCTTCGGCTTCCCGTTCCCGCCGCCCCCGCCCCCGCCGCCGCTCCCGCCCCCGGAGCCGGAGCCGCCGGCGCCGTCGCCGTCGGGGTTGGCGGTGCTGCCGACCGAGTCGATCTTCCCGGTGGCCGTCCCGCCGCCCGGCAGGGTGACGGTCACCGGGTCGCCGGTCCGCGCCGCGCCCGCCTTGGCCGCGTCGAGCGGGAAGCGGACCATCCGCTCGGTGCCGGTCAGCGTCAGCACGGGCTTGCCCGGTCCGGGCTCGTCGCCGACCTGGGTGTCGTTGCGCTGCACCCGCTGCGGCCCGGAGGCGAAGGCGATGTCCTCCTTGCCGACCTCACCCGTCTCGGACATCTTGTGGGCCTTCTGCCAGCGCTTGACCGCCGTGGCGGTGCCGGCCGTGAAGGTGCCGTCCTCGGGGTCCAGGCCGGTGCCGTACCCGAGGGCGACGAGGTTCCGCTTGAGCTGCTCGACGTCCTCGCCCTTGTCGCCGGCCTTGAGCTGCCGGTACATGGGCGTGGCCCCGTACATCAGGCGGACCGGCCGGCCGCCGACCTCGTAGAGCTTGCCGTCCCGTTCGACGGCGGTGCCCGCGCCGGCGGTCCAGGTGACGATGCCGGGGCCGCCGGCGTTCAGCTTGCGCTCCTGCGCGTAGCCGAGGGTGCCCTCGACCGTGAGGCCGGAGCCGAGGTCGCCGCGCCGGACCGGTTCGGTCCGCTGCGGCAGTCCGTCGGTGCGCCGGTCCGTGTCCGCCGCCGGGTCCGCACGGGGCTGGGCGGTCACCGCGTAGCCGCCGCCCGTGGCGGCGACGACCACGGCGAGCGAGCCCAGCAGCCACTTGCCGCGCCGGTTCACGCGGCCTGGCACTTCTTCTGGGCCTCCTCGAAGGCCTGTTCCTGCCCCTGCGGTATCTGGATGCCGCTCATCGCGTTCCCCTTGAACTCCGGGTCCGGGACGTTCACACCGTGCTCGCGCATGCACTTGGCCCACTTCAGGGCCTGGTCCTTCTGCTCCTGGGGCATCTCGCCGGTGCCGGGGGCCTGCATCCCGCACGCCTCGAACGCCTTCTTCAGCGCCTCCGGGTCCTCGCTGCCGCCGCCGAGGGTCATACCGCGGGGGTCCTGGCCCGGCTGGGGGTCGGGGGCGTCGATGCCGTGCTCGCGCAGGCACTTGCGTACCTTGAGGGCCTTGTCCGCGTCCTGGCCGGTGGTGCCGTTGCCGCCGGCGCCGCCGCCCTTGCCGGAGGCGCCGGCGTTCTGCTGCGAGGCGTCGTTCTTCGTGCCGTCGGACTTCGTGCCGTCCGAGGAGCCGGTTCCGGTGCCGGTGCACGCGGCGACGAGGAGGGTCAGGCCGGTGACGACGGTGGCCGCGGTCATGGTCATGCTCGTGGATCGGTTCATGGGGCGGAGCCTGCCGGGAACGGCGGTTTCGCTTCTTTCACCGATCATGTTTATGACGAGGAAATGCGCCTTTCGAGTAGAGAGGAGCCATGCGAGTTCTGGTGGTGGAGGACGAGGAGTTCCTCCGGGAGATGATCGCCGAGGGGCTGCGCCGTGACGCGCTGGCCGTCGACGAGGCCGGCGACGGCCTGGAGGCGCTGCGGCGGCTGCGGCTCGGCGAGTACGACGTGCTCGTCCTGGACCGGGACCTGCCCGGGTTGCACGGGGACGAGGTCTGCCGCCAGATCGTGCGCGAGCGGCTGCTGACGCGGGTGCTGATGCTGACCGCCTCGGGGACCGTACGCGACCGGGTGGAGGGCCTCGGTCTCGGCGCCGACGACTACCTGACCAAGCCGTTCTCCTACGACGAGCTGCTGGCGCGGGTGCTGGCGCTGGGGCGGCGGGCGCATCCGGCGCTGCCGCCGGTGCTGGAACGGTACGGGGTCGCGGTGGACACGGCACGGCGGACGGCGACCCGGGACGGGCGGCGGCTGGCGCTGTCGCGGAAGGAGTTCGCGGTGCTGGAGGCGCTGCTGCGGGCGGAGGGGGCGGTGCTGGGCAACGACGACCTGATCGAGCAGGTGTGGGAGCAGGACACGTCGTACCGGACGAACGCCGTGCGGGTGACGCTCAGCAAGCTGCGGGCCAAGCTGGGCGAGCCGGCGCTGATCGAGACGGTGCCGGGGGCCGGCTACCGGATCGCCGATCCAGAATGAGTGCAATGCTCCGAATCATGAACAGCGCTCTCGCCAAGGCTTGGGCGAGGGCCCGCGGCCGGGTCCACGCTCTGGCCTGCGCCGGCGCAGGCCCGGGCGCAGGCCAGAGCGCAGGCCCGGGCGCAGAGAGAGCAGTGCTCCGTTCCGAGCGCGCCCGTCTCACCGCGCTGTACGGGACCCTGCTCGTCCTCGCCGGCGGCGGCCTGATCGCCCTGGTCAACGTCCTGCTGCGAGGTGGCCTGTACGCGCGCATCAGCGGAGCCGTGACCACCGCCGTGCCCCGCAGCGACGCGGAACGGGCCCCCGTCCAGGGCGAGGCCGCCCCCGTCCTGCCGGTCCCGGCCCGGTCGCAGCCGGCGGGCCGGACGCCGAGCCCGGAGGAGTTGCAGCAGTACGCGGTGACCCGGAACCTCTCCACCGCCGTGGAGCAGGCCACCCTGCACGAGCTCCTGCTCGTCTCCCTGGTCGCGCTCGCCGCCTTCGCCGTGCTGTCGATCTGGCTGGCCTGGTGGATGGCCGGCCGGGTGCTGCGCCCGGTCGGGGTGATCACCGAGACGGCGCGCCGCCTGTCGGGCGCGAACCTGCACGAGCGCATCGACCTCAAGGCTCCGCCGGGCGAGCTCAGGCGGCTGGCCGACACCTTCGACGGGATGCTCGACCGGATGGAGGGCCTGGTGGGCGCCCAGCGGCGGTTCGCCGCGAACGCCGCCCACGAGCTGCGGACCCCCCTGGCCGTGCAGCGGGCGGCGGCCGAGATCGGGCTGGCCGGGGACCCGTCGCCCGAGAAGGTGGCCCGGATCCGGGAGCGGCTCATCGGTGTCGCGGACTCCAGCGAGCACCTGATCGAATCGCTGCTGCTGCTCGCCGTGTCCGAGGAGGGCCTGGAGACCACCGAGCCCGTCGACCTCGCCGCCCTGGCCGAGGCGGACCTGGCGGCGACCCCGCACGAGGGGCTCAGTCTCCTCACCGATCTCGCTCCCCTGACCGTACGGGGCGACCGGGCGCTGCTGGACCACCTCATCCGCAACCTGCTGACCAACGCCGTGCGCCACAACCGCCCCGGCGGCCGCATCGAGCTGTCCACGACCCCGGCGGAGCCACCGCCCGCGGCCCGGACACGGATGCCGGACGCGGCCCGGCCACCGACCGCGGCCCGCACACCGGCCCCCGCCCGGCGGCCGGGCGGTCCGGGCGGCCCGGGCGCCCAGGGCGGCGTCCTGACGGTGTCCAACACCGGCCCGGTGATCGACCCGGCGGACGTGCCCCGGCTGCTGGAGCCGTTCCGCCGCCGCGCCGAACGCCGCCACACCGCGGGTGAGGGCGCCGGACTCGGCCTCTCCCTGGTCGCCTCGATCGCCCGGGCCCACGGCGCCGAACTCCGGGCGGAGGCGAACCCGGCACCCGGCGGAGGCATGACGATCCAGGTCCGCTTCGCGGCCGCGGAGGAGGCCGGGCCGGCCCTGTGAGGAGTCCCACCCTCCCTTGACCCCGTCCGGACCGGCTCCCTAGCGTCGACAGCATCGACGGGGGCGCCCACCGACGATGATGCGGCCCGTCCACGAAGAAGCGGCCCGCCCAGCAGCAGCGGCCCGGTCGCAGCAGAAGCCACCGCCGAACCGGCCGAATGGGGGATGAGCGGCCCCCCGGCCACTCCCTAGCCTGGACCCGACCCCACCCGACCCGACGGGCCCGACCGGCCCGCCCGCGGGTGGCCCGCGGGCCACCCGCAGCGACGAAGTGAAGGAAGACCGCGTCCATGGGCATGACCAGCAGTTCCGCGCGCCGTCGACGGACGGTCGCCGCCGTGGCGGCCACCGCCCTCGGCCTCCTGGCGGCGGCCGTCGCGCCGGCCGCCGTCGCCGCCCCGGCCGTCGCCGCCCCGGACGCCTCCTCCCCCGACCGTCCCCCGTCGACGACCACCTCCGGTGCGGTCCCGGGCACGTCCGCCGTCCCGCAGGGGATCTCGCGGCTGGCCCAGGGCACGGGCCGCGACATCGCCATCACGATCGACGACGGTCCCGACCCGGTCTGGACCCCCCAGGTCCTGCGGGTGCTGCGGCAGAACCACGTGAAGGCGACGTTCTGCCTCGTCGGCACGCGGGCCCAGGAGCATCCCGAGCTGGTGCGCGCGATCTCGGCCGACGGGCACCAGCTGTGCGACCACTCCGTCGATCACGACGTGACGATGGACCACAAGCCGGTCGCCTACCAGCGGCAGCAGATCCTGGACGGCAAGACCATGATCGAGAAGGCCGTGCCGGGCGTCGCCGTCACCTACTACCGCGCGCCGGGCGGCGCCTTCACGCCGGAGAGCCGCGCGATCGCCGCGGCGAACGGGATGCGGCCCCTCGGCTGGAGCGTGGACCCGAAGGACTGGAGCCGCCCGGGCCTGGCGGCCATCGTCGACGCGGTGGAGAACAAGCTCCCCGAGCGCCCGACGGTCCTCTTCCACGACGGCGGCGGCGACCGCAGCCAGACGGTGGCTGCCCTCCAGCAGTACCTCCCCTGGCTCCGCAGCCAGGGCTACTCCTTCACCTTCCCCACCCGCACCACCCCCTGAGGCCCTGAGGCACAGGCGGCGCAGCAGACCCGGCAGGGTCGTCAGGCCCGTCAGGGTCGCAGCGACTCCTCCGGCGGGCGCTCGCGCAGGGCTCCGTAGGCGATGAAGTAGGCCGGGACGCGGTTGAGCCAGCGGGAGTCCGTGATCAGTTCGGTCAGGCGCTTCGCCTTGCGGGGGTCGTCGAACGCGGACCGGCCGGCCAGCAGCGGGGCGATGACCTGGGTGTGGGCGAGGCGCTGGAGGCCCTGGGTCGCCACGGTGGTGGGCCAGCGGCGGTGCTGGAAGCGGCGTACGTCGCGGAGCCCGACGGTGCCTTCGCGCAGCGGGCGCACCAGGTACCGGGCGGCGGCCACCGCGTCCTGGACGGCGAGGTTGATGCCGATGCCGAAGACCGGTGACATGGCGTGGGCGGCGTCCCCGAGGCACAGCAGGCCCGGGCGGTGCCAGCGGCGCAGCCGGTCCAGTCGTACGTCGAGCAGCTTGACCTCGTCCCAGGAGGTCAGGGCGTGCGCCCGGTCGGCCAGCCAGGGGACCGCGTCCGTGAACTGGGCCATGAAACGCTCCAGGCCCTCGGCGCGGCGTTCGGCGTCGGTCCCCTTGGGGATGAGCCCGGCGATCTGCCAGTAGTCGCCCCGGTCGATCAGGGCCGTGAAGAACCGCTCCCCCAGGCCGCCGACGAGCCCGCTGGGGTCCTCCTCGTGGCGCGGCAGCCGGAACCACCAGGCGTCCATCGGGCAGGGGAAGCTCTCCAGCCCGAGCTCGGGCAGTTCCCGGGCCAGCGAGCCCCGGCCGTCGCAGGCCACGGTGAGCGTGGCCCGCAGCTCGCCCGTGCTGCCGTCGGCGGTCCGGTAGCGCACGCCCGTCACCCGTCCGCGCTCCATGAGGAAGGACGTCGCCTCGGTGTCCATGCGCAGCCGGAACGAGGGTTCCCGGCCGGCTTCGTCGGCGAGGAGGTCGAGCAGGTCCCACTGGGGCACCATGGCGATGTAGTTGTACTTGCCGTGCAGCGCACCGATGTTGCCGATGGTGACCAGCGAGCGGTCCTGGCCGATGGGCAGCTGCACCGAGGTGACATGGCGCTGCGGCAGCCGGGCGAAGCGGTCGGCGAGGCCCATGTCGTCGAGGAGCGCGAGGGTGGAGGGGTGCACGGTGTCCCCGCGGAAGTCCCGCAGGAAGTCGCCGTGCTTCTCCAGCACCGTCACCTCCACGCCGGCCCGGGCGAGCAGCAGTGCCAGGACCATGCCGGCGGGACCACCGCCCACCACGCAGCAGGTCGTTCGCTCCACGGCCACCACTCCCTTCGGCGGGCCTCGGACGAGCCCGAGTGACGTATACCGTAAGGGCGCGGTGGCGCAACGGAGACGGCGCCGTGCTTCGCCCGGCCGGTTCGGGGGCAGGGATGGCGGTGCCGTACACCCTGACCGACAGGAGAGCATCCGTGGCCAGCAGCACCGGCGCACCCGACCCTTCCGTGTCCTCCCCCTCCCCCCTGGACGACCTGATGTTCGGGCACATCCACTCCGCCGCCCTGCGGGCCGTGGTCGTGCACGGGGTGGCCGACCGTCTCGCCGAGGGCCCGCGCACGGCCGAGGACCTCGCCCGGAGCACGGGAACGCACGGGCCGTCGTTGCGCCGGGTGCTCCGGCTGCTCGCGGTCAAAGGACTGTTCCGGGAGGACGCACAGGGTGCCTTCGCGCTGACGGAGGCCGGCCGGCCCCTGCGCTCCGACGTGCCCGGCTCGCAGCACGCGGCCGTACTGATGATCACCGACCCCATGATGGGCCGGTCCGCGGAGGGACTGCCGGAGACCGTACGCACCGGGGACTCGGCCTTCGAGGCGTCCTACGGAATGTCGTTCTTCGAGCACCTGCTCAAGTCCCCCGAGGACCGGGCCGTGTTCGACGCCGGGATGGCGTCCCTGTCGGGGACGGAGGACGAACGGGTGGCGCAGAGCTACCCGTTCCCGGAGACCGCCCGGGTGGTCGACGTGGGCGGTGGACGCGGGGGCTTGCTGCGGGCCGTGCTCGCGGCCGGGCCCGGACTGTCCGGAGTGCTCTTCGACCAGCCGGCCACGGTCGCCGAGAACGTGCTGGACCACCCGGACACGGCGGGCCGCTGGCGCACGGAGGGCGGTGACTTCTTCACCGCCGTCCCGTCCGGCGGCGACATCTACGTGCTCAAGCACATCCTGCACGACTGGAGCGACGAGGACTGCCTGCGCATCCTCGGCGCGATCCGCCGGGCGGCGGCACCCGGCGCCCGGCTGCTGGTGGTGGACGCGGTGCTGCCCGAGGGCAGCGCGCCGCACCCGGCGGTGGAGCTGGACGTGGTGATGCTGATGGCCGTGCAGGGCCGCGAACGGACCGCGGCCGAATTCACCGCCCTGCTGGAGCAGTCGGGCTTCACCCTGCACCGCATCCTCCCCACGCCGGCCCTCCCCTCGATCGTCGAAGCCGTCGCCGTGTGACGGGCCGGGGACGGGGCCGGCGCCGCCGTCGGCCCCCGCCACGCACCCGTCACTCCCCCGTCACGCCTCCGCGGGACCGTTGCGGTCGGCGGACGTGCTGCCGGTCCAGGAGCGCCAGAGGGCCGCGTAGGCGCCGTCGGCCGCCAACAGCTCCTCGTGGCTTCCCAGTTCGACGATCCGGCCGGCGTCCATCACCGCGATCCGGTCGGCATCGCGGACGGAGTCCAGCCGGTGGACGATCGAGATGACCGTGCGGCCCTCGATCAGGGCGGCCAGCGAGCGTTCGACGCGGCGTGACGCGGTGGAGTCCAGCAGGGCGGTGGCCTCGTCCAGGACCAGGGCGTGCGGGTCGGACAACAGCAGCCGGGCCAGGGCGAGTTGCTGGGCGTGGGACGGGGAGACGGGGGCGGCGCCGGGGCCGATCTCGCTGTCCAGGCCGTCGGACAGCGTGCGGACCCAGTCCGCGAGGAGGACGGTCTCCAGCGCCTGCCACAGGCGGGCGTCCCCCGGCCCCTCGGCCCCGGCCGGGCCCGGCCCAGCGGCCCCCGGGCCCTCGGCCCCGGAGCTCTCGGCGGCCAGGGTGAGGTTGTCCCGTACCGTGCCGGAGAACACGTGCTGTTCCTGGGTGACCAGGACGATCTCCCGCCGCAACTGCCGCACCGGCAGCCCGGCGACGTCGGCGCCGCCGATCCGGACGGTCCCCCGGGTGGCGTGGTGGACCCCGGCGAGCAGTTTCCCGAGGGTGGACTTGCCCGCGCCCGAGGCGCCGACGACCACCAGCTTCTCGCCCGGGGCGATGGACAGGTCGATGTCGGTGAGGACCTCGCGGCCCGGGCCGTAGCCGAAGCCGACGCCTTCGAGGCGGAGGGCGTGCCCGTCCAGCCGGGCCGGCGGGCGCGGCTCCTCCCTGGGCAGCCGTTCGACACCGAGGATGCGGCGCAGTGCGGCATTGCCGATCTGGAGCTCGTCGGTCCAGGTCAGCAGGTCGTTGAGGGGCTCGCCGAGGGCCTGGACGTAGAGGACCACGGCGGTCAGTTCCGCGAGTCCCACCTCGCCGCGCCGGTAGGCGAGGCCGCCGATGAGGAGGGTGAGCGCCATCGGGACCATGGTGGCCAGGTCCAGGCTCGGGAACCAGATGGTCTGCAGCCAGGTGGTGCGCTGCCGGGTGCGGACCACCTGGTCGACGGCCGTGCCGTGGCGCCGGACCTGCCGGGGGCCGAGCCGGAGGGCCTCGACGGTGGCGGCGCCCCGGGTGCTCTCGTGGGTGACGGCCAGCACGTCGGCCTCCTGCGCGAGCAGGCGTTCGTACGCGCGGGTGGCACGCGGCCGGTACCACCACGTGGAGAGGGCGGCGAACGGTACGCCGGCCAGCAGGCCGAGGGCGAGCAGCGGCGAGGTGAGCAGGATGGCCGCGAACGTGAACACCAGGGTGACGGCGGCCAGGGCAATCCGCGGGACGGCCTGGCGGATGCTCTCGTTCAGCCGGTCGGCGTCGTTGGTGGCCCGGCTGAGCAGGTCGCCGGTGCCGACGGCCTCCACCTCGGACAGGGGCAGCCCGAGGACGCGGCGGACGAAGTTCTCGCGGGTGCGGGCCAGGACGCGTTCGCCGAGCAGGGCGGCCTGCGTGCGGGCGGCGCGGGCGAGGAGGGCGTGGGCGACGAGGATGCCGGCGAACGTCAGGGCGAGGGCGTCGACCCGGCCGGTGGTGGTGCCGTTCTTGAGGGATTCGACCAGGTGGCCGAGCAGCCGCGGGCCGATCAGGCCGGCCACCAGGGCAGCGGCGAACAGGCCGAAGGTGAGGGCCAGTCGGCCCGCCTCGGCCCGGACGAACGCGCTGGTCCAGACGCGGACCTCGGCCCGGCCGCGCAGGGCGGCGACCCGGTCGACGATGCGGGCCTCGGTGTGGGCGTCGACGGAGGCGGTGGGGTCCTCCAGGATCAGTACGTCGGGGGCCGCCAGCAGGGCACGGGCCAGGATCAGCCGCTGGCGCTGGCCGCCGGACAGGGCACGGCCGCCCTCGTCGAGCCAGGCGTCCGGTCCGCCGGGCAGCGCCGCGACGACATCGGTGGCGTCGGCGGCGAACAGGGCCCGGGCCAGGGCCTCCCGGGACCGGGCGGCCCCCGCCGTGAGTTCCTCCCGTACGGTGCCGCTGAAGAGGGTGTCGGCCGGTCCGGAGCGCAGCAGCCGCGCGGACAGCTCCTCGGGCGCCACCCGGTCCAGCGGTACGCCGCCCAGCCGGACGGGACAGGGGCCGGCGGCGGCCCCGGGCCGGGAGAGCCGCTCGGCGAGGGCGCCGATGCGGTCGGCGGGTCCGGTGACGACGGTGAGCTGCCCGGACCCGGCGGTGACGCCGCTGTCGGTGTCGGTGAGGTCGAGGGCGCCGGCGGGCAGCGGTTCGGGGTGGTCGGGCCGGGCGGCGTCCGGGGTCAGGCGCAGCAGGGTGCAGACGCGGCCGGCGGCGACCTTGGCGAGGCTGAGGGTCTCGGCGGCCTCGGTGGCGGTGCTCACGGGGAGGGTGAGGAAGGCGGAGGCGCCGTAGAACGCGACGAGTTCCCCGGCGGTGATGGTGCCGTTCAGGGCGAGGCGGGCGCCGAGCCAGACGATGCCGACGGTGACCAGGCCCGGCAGGAAGACCCCGGCGGCCTGGAGCCAGGCCTCCATCCGGCCGGCGGACTCGCCGGCCCGGCGGACCTGCTGGCTGGTGCGGCGGAAGCGGTCGGCGAAGGCGGCCTCGCCGCCGATGCCGCGCAGGATGCGCAGCCCGGCGACGATGTCACCGGCCTGGGAGGTGGCGACGCCCATCAACTCGCGCTGTGCCTCGTCGCGTTCCTGGAGGGGCCGCAGCAGGGGGCCGATGCTGAGGACGGCGGCGGGGACGCCGATGAGGACGGCCAGGCCGAGGACCGGCGAGGTGACGGTGAGCGCCACGGCCACCAGGACGGCGGCGACGACGGCGCCGACGGTACGGCCGATGACCTCGAAGGCGTTGCCGATGCTCTCCACGTCGGCGGCGGCGGAGGCCGCGACGTCCCCGGAGCGGGCCTTGCCGCGCAGGGTGGCGCCGAGCCGGACCACCTGGCGCATCAACACCCGGTGCGTGGTGGACAGGGCGTGGGCCTCGGCCCCGACGGCGGCCTGGATCAGGCCGGCCCCGGCGAGGGCCTGGAGGACGCCGAGACCGAGGGCGAGCAGCGACCACGCGTAGAGGCCGGTCGTGCCGGAGTCCTGCCCGGCCGCGTCGACGGCCCGGCCGATGACCAGCGGGACCAGGGCGAGGGGGATCATCCAGACCACACCGAGCAGGGCGGCGAGCACCAGCGGCCAGGGGCGGATGCGGACCAGCCACCACAGGTAGGCCCAGGGGCCGCAGGAGTCCGCCTCGGGGACGGTGGCGGGGTCGACGGAGGCGTCGAAGAGCCGGTTGCTCACAGGTACCGGCCCAGGGTGCCCGCGCGGTCGACCTTGCCGGTGCGGGTGTGCACCAGTTCGGGGACGGCGACGATCCGGTCGGGCACGAGGGGCGCGGGCACCGCCTGGCGCAGCAGCTCGCGCAGGGCCGCCGTCCCGCCGGTGCCACCGGTGCCTCCGGTGGCACCGCTGCCGCCGGACTCCACGGTGGCCCCGGCCGGCTCGCGGAGGACGACGAAGGCGACCAGGGCGGTGTGGTCGCCCTTGGTGTGGCCGGTCGCGGCGACGGCCGTGACGCCGGGGAGCCGGCCGAGGGCTCCTTCCACGTCCAGCAGGTCCACCCGGTGGCCGCGGATCTTGACCTGGTGGTCGATGCGCCCGTGGAAGAGGAGCGAACCGTCGTCGAGTTCGGTGACGAGGTCCCCGGTGCGGTACCACCGGTCGGTGCCGCGCTCGGGGTCGGCGGCGACGAACCGGTCCGCGGTCCGCACCGGGTCGTCCACGTACCCGGTGGCCAACTGGGGTCCTGAGAGCAGGAGTTCGGCGGGGCCGTGCGGGGCGTCCGGCCGGGGCAGCAGGGTCTGGCGTACGGAGGGCAGCGGGCGGCCGATCGGTACCCCGTCGGGGAAGGCGGCGGGCGCGCCGGGGCCGGCGAGCACGGCGCTGTGGGTGACCAGGGCGGTCTCGGTGGACCCGTAGGTGTTGAGCAGGACGACGTCGTCGGCGCCGAGGCGCCGCCACCGCTCCAGCATGTCCGGGCGGACGGCCTCGCCGCCGATCACGACGGTCTCGACCGACGCGGGCACGGTCCGCCCGGCGTCCAGCAGGTGGCCGGTCCACACGTGCCAGTAGTCGACGGGCAGGTTGACCAGGGTGATCTCGTGGTCGGTCAGGACCCGGTCGAGATCCGCCTCGCTGTCCTCGTCGAGGACGACGAGCCCGCCGGCCAGCAGGACCGGCAGGATCTCCTCCAGGCTGGTGTCGCCGTCCATGCGGTGGAAGTTGAGGGCGACGGTGCCGGAGCCGACGCCGTACTGCCGGCGCAGGTGGGACAGGACGGCGTGGAGTGCGCCGTGCGGGACCGCGGCCGCCTTGGGGGCGCCGGTGGAACCCGAGGTGAACAGCACGTACGCCGGGTCCTCGGCCCGCACCGGTTCGCCCGCCTCGCGCAACGGACCCCGTACGCGCCCCCAGTTGGGCCGCAGGACCCGGTCGACGGCGGGGAGCGCCTCCGTGCCCGCGGTGGCGATCAGCTCCCGGCAGCCCAGCCGGCGCAGGGCCGCGTCGGCGTGGCCGGCGGGGCCGGCGGCCACGGGGACGTAGCCGCGGCCGGCGGCGAGGACGCCGAGGACGGCCGCGATGTCGCGGACGCCGTGGTGGACGTGGACGGCCACGGGCGGCTGTCCGCCCGCCGGGCCACGGGTGGCCACGAGATCGGCCACCGCCCCTGCCCAGCCGGCCAGTTGGCCGTAGCCGATGGTCACTCCGTGGTCGACGACCGCGGGCCGGTCCGGGTCCGAGCGGGCGAGGGCGAAGAAGGGGTCGAGCAGGCTGGGCAGGGTCATGGCAGGGGTTTCCGGTCCGTCCGTGGGGCGGTCAGCGGCTGGGTGCCTGGGGGGCGGGTGGGGACAGGGCGGTGAGGAGGTCCGTGAGCAGGGCCCGGTGGCGGGCGGCGAGCGCACGGACGGTCTCCGCCCGGTGCAGGGCGGTGGAGTACCACCATTCGACGCGCAGCGTGCCGTCGTCGGTGGTGGCGATCACCTCGACCACGTGCGGGCGGACCCAGTGCGGTGCGGTGATGTCGCCGACCGGTTCCGGGGCCACCTCCGGCAGGAGGGTTCCCAGGGGCAGGGCGTCGCCGTCGTCGCCCTCGTAGTCGAACGAGACGTCGCTGGGCGGAGCGGCCCGCAGGGCGGCGGCGATCCGGGGCCGCCCGTGCCGGGCGAGGGCGCCGTGGCCGACGCCGCCGCCGGGGAGCGCCGCGAGGTGGCCCACGGTCCGGGCCAGGCGTTCGGCCGGGGTCCCGGGGGCCAGGTCGAGGCGGACCGGGACGGTGGTGGTGAACCAGCCGGTGGTGCGGGACAGATGGGTGTCCCCGACGGTCTCCTCGCGGCCGTGGCGCAGGACGTCCACCCGGACGGCCGGTGCGCCGAGCTTCTCGCCGAGGGCCTCCCCGAGGGCGTGCAGCACGAGGTCGCCGGGATGGGCCCGGTGGTCCCGGGCGGCGGCGTGGAGGCGGGCGGTGAGGGCCGGCGGGAACTCCTCCAGGTGGATGGCCGCCGTGGCCGCGGTGTTTGCGGCCCGGGGATCGCCCCCGGACCGTGGATCGCCCCCGGACCGGGGATCGCCCCCGGACCGGGGATCGTCCCCGGCCCGCGGGTCGCCCTCGGCCCGTGCCTGCGGATCGTCGCCCGCCGTCCCGGCCCCGCCCCGGTCCGGCGGCAGGGTGGCGGGGGTGCGGGCCACCTCGGTCCACCACTCGGTCTCGGCCTCCGCCTCGGGGGTGCGGGCGTGGGCGGCGAGTGCCTCCGCCCACTCCGGGTAGGACGTGCCCTCGGTCGGCCGTACGTCGTCGCGGCCGGCCTCCAGGGCCGTGTAGGTCTCCTCCAGGTCGGCCAGGATCACCGACCACGACAGCATGTCGACCGCGAGCTGATGGACGACGATCAGCAGCCGGCCGGGCCGGGAGGGGCCTGCGTCGAAGCGGACGAAGCGGGCCACGCGCCCGGTCGCCGGGTCCAGGGAGCGCTGCTCCAGCTCGCACCGCAGGGTGACGGCCGCGGACAGTTCGGCGTCGGCGAGTTCGGAGATCTCGACGGTGTCGAGGAGCGGGCCGAGGGCGTCCGCGGGCGGCCCGTCGACGGTCAGTGCCGCCGTCCGCTGCCGGGGCCGCCGGGCGGGCCGTTCCTCGACCGCGAGGCGCAGCGAGGCGTGGCCGGCGACCAGCCGCCGTACGGTCTCGGCGAACAGGTCGGGGTCGATGCCCGGCCGGGTGGTGAAGAGCATGGCCTGGTTCCACCGGCGGCGGTCGCCCGTCTGCTCCTCCCAGGCCTGTTCCTGGGAGGGGGTCAGGACTACCGGGCCGTGGGCGGTGCCGGGCGGGGCGGCCTCGGCGCCGCCGCGGCGGGCGGCCCGCTCGGCGACCAGTGCGGCCAGGGCGGCGGCGGTCAGCTCGGGCGTGAACAGCTCGCGCAGTTGCACCCGTACGCCGTAGGCGGTCTCGATGCGGCGGGCGGTGCGGATCAGGTCGATGGAGTCCACGCCGAGGTCGCGCAGCGGGGCGGTGAGGTCGGTGCCCGGGGTGAGGACCGCCTCGGCGAGCCAGTCGGTGAGCCGGGCGTGGATCTCGTCCGGGTGGGCCGGGGCGGTCACGCGCCGGCCTCCCCCAGGGCTCCGGCGGGGCGGCGTACGAGGAAGGGGCCGAGGGCCAGGGCGTCCAGGGGCAGCCGGTGGAAGGTGGCGAGGGCGTCGCGGGGGGTGCACACGACGGGTTCGTCACGGCCGTTGAAGGAGGTGTTCATGATGGCGGCGGTGCCCGTGCGGCGGCCGACCTCGCCGATGAGCCGGTGGTAGAGGGGGTCGACGGCGGCGGAGACGGTCTGCGGGCGGGTGGTGCGGTCGCTGTGGACCACGGCCGGCAGGGCGGCGGCGCCGGCCTCGGTGACCGGAGTGGTGACGATCATGTACGGCAGCGGGGTGGCGGTGCCGATCAGGGACTCGGCGACCTCCTCCTGCATGCTGGGGGCGAACGGGCGCCAGGCCTCGCGGTCCTTGATGCGGATGTTGACCCGGTCGCGGGTGGACTCGGGGTTCGGTACGGCGACCAGGCTGCGGTGGCCGAGGGCGCGGGGGCCGCCCTCGGCGCGGCCCTGGAACCATCCGGCGACCCCGCCGGCGGCCAGGACGTCGGCGGTGGCGGTGGCGATGTCCGCCGGTTCGGTGTAGGCGGTGCCGGTGGCCTCCAGGGCGTGGCGGATCTCGCCGGCGGACCACTGCGGGCCCCAGGCGACCGAGCCGGTCATGGGCCGGATCCGGTCACCCTCCTGGGCGGCGACCCAGACGGCGGCGCCCAGCGAGACGCCCTGGTCACCCGCGAGCGGCTGGACGAACAGGTCCTGGACCTCGGGCATCCGCAGGATCTTGCCGTTGAGGGTGGCGTTGAAGCCGACCCCGCCGGCGATCATCAGCGTGGTCTCGCCGGTCTCCCGCAGCAGCCCGCGGACCAGGCCCGTCACGGCCCGTTCCAGGGCGGCCTGGGCGGTGGCGGCGATGTCGCGGTACTCGAACGGGTCCCGGTCGGTGACCTTGGCGTAGCGGCCGGCGCGCGGGTCGAAGCGGCGTACGGTGCGGTTGGGGGCCTCCGGGAGGGTCTTCTCCAGGTGCTCCAGCCAGTACCGGACGGTGGCCGTCTCCTCGTCGGTGCTGCCGGTCGAGCGCAGGGCGGGCGGGACGACGCCGATGGTGAAGTCGTCGTCGGTGAAGTCGAAGGCGTCGCCGAAGGTGAGGTCGCCGGGGGTGCCGTAGGAGGCCAGGCCCATCATCTTGCCGGCGTTGTCGGCGCCGAGGCCGGCGTAGGCGCAGACGGCGGCGTAGAAGTAGCCGAGCGACCAGCCGGGGGTGTGGGCGCGCAGGGTCTTGATCCGGCCGTCGATGCCGACGGCGAGGGTGGTGCTCTCGTTCTCGCCCTGGCCGTCGAGGACGAGGATGGCTCCGCGGTCCCGTCCGGAGAGGTGGTAGGCGCTGGCGGCGTGGGCGACATGGTGGTTGACGAAGGTCAGCCGGGGGTCGCGGCGGCGCGGGAAGAGGGCCTTGGGCAGGAGGTGTTCGAGGGCGTCGGCGTCGCTGCCGAACCAGTCCAGGCCGCGGTCCGCGAAGAGCGTGGGCAGGTCCCACCCGTGGGCGACGACGTCGATGTCGTCCAGGGTGAGACCGCCCTCGGAGAGGCAGTAGGCGGCGGCGTTCAGGGGTGCCTCGCCGTAGGCGTGCTTGTTGCGGGTGAAGCGTTCCTCCTCGGCCAGGGCGATGACGTCGCCGTCCACGACGAGGCAGGCAGCACCGTCGTGGCTGGCGCCGGGCCAGCCGTTCACTCCGAGCACACGCATGGTCAGTCCCCAAGGGTCGGTCGTCGGGTCCGCCGGGCGCGCCGCGGGCCCCAGGGCGCTCGGCGGTTCCGGTCACGGCAACGGATCTTGGCGGTCCGCCGGGTTGTACACGACCTGGGAGTTTGTGCGGAGGTCCGCGGCGAATATCGCCGAGGCCGCCTTGAGCACGGCGTTGGCGTGCCGCAGTTCCTCGACCTCGCTGCGCAGCCGGCGCAGTTCGGCCCGCTCGTCGGCGGTCAGGGCGTCGGCGGCGAGCCGGCGTTCGCCGCCGACGCCCTGACCGCCGACGAGCGGGCCGAACTGCGCCGGCTGCGCAGCGAGGTCGAGGAACTGCGG